>JAUNCP010000020.1:17107-17318 GCA_030526535.1 Clostridia bacterium
AATACGAAAAAATTTTTAAAAGTTTGTCTATTAAATTATATAATTCTAACAACGTATCTCTATCTTTTTGAGCAGAAATGCCTTGTTCTTTAACTTCTTTATATAGTTGAATTTCCTCTCGCGTATACTTAGTTTCCGAATCACAATATTCTTTGAAAGACGTTTTTTTTCGCAATCGTATTTTTTACTGTAACGTTTCTTTAATTCTTCC
>JAUNCP010000074.1 GCA_030526535.1 Clostridia bacterium
TTAATTCCTAATCTTGTAAACACAGTAAAGGGTTATACAAGTCACGAATCCGAAATATTGAATACTCTTTCGGAAGCGAGAAGTAAACTCGCAGGTTCAGGCAATTTGTCAGATAAAATGACAGCAAACTCTGAAATTTCAGATGCAGTAAGTAGATTACTTGTAGTAGTAGAAAATTACCCTGACTTGAAAGCAGATAAACAATTCACTGCTTTAATGGATGAACTTTCCGGAACAGAAAATAGAATTACTGTTGCAAGAAATGATTATAACGTTGCAGTACAATCTTATAATCAGAGTATAAAACGTTTCCCATCGAACATAATTGCAGGAATGTTTGGATTTGATAGCGCTGAATATTTTGAAGCTTCAGAAGCAAGTAAATCCGTTCCAACTGTAAGCTTTAGTTAATTTTATTACTAATCTAAAAGATAAAAGGATGTAATGAATTAATGAAAAAGAAATCTATTTTAATAATGTGGCTTTTTGGAGTGATTTTTGCAATTTTCGGAATGTCTTGTGCGGTAAATGCAAGCATTCCGAATAAAACGAATAGATTTTTTGTAAACGATTTTGCGAATGTCTTGAGCGAAGAAACGGAAAATTATATTGTAAATAATAGCGCAGCACTTGACGAAAAGACGACAGCGCAAGTTGTTGTTACAACAGTTGAATCGTTAGACGGCCGTGAAATAGAAGATTATGCAAACAGTATTTTTCTTATGTGGGTAATCGGGAATAAATATAGTAATAATGGGCTTTTGATATTGCTTGCTCCAAACGAGAGAAAAGTAAGAATAGAAGTTGGAAGAGGACTTGAAGGAAAAATAAACGATTCCAAAGCCGGAAGAATAATTAGGAATTATGGAAATCCTCATTTTTCTGATAATAAATGGAACGAAGGCATAATGGGAATGTATAATGCTGTTTTGTCCGAAGTTTATTCAGAATATGGCATGGAAGTGCCAAGCGAAGTAAAAGAAATCATTTTAAAAAATGAAGAAGACGATTGGGTTTATGGTGTATTTTTAATGGCAGCTATTATTATATTTGTAGGAGTTTTCGCTATTCCTATATTTAGAAAAAGAAAAGATAGAAAAGGCATAATAGGCGATGATAATTATAGCGATACATGGTACGGCGGATTTGGCAGTGGTTCAAGCGGTTCTGATTTCGGCGGAGGCTCTTTCTTTAGTGGTGGAGGTGGAGATTCCGGAGGCGGAGGAGCAAGTAGTAGTTTTTAATAAGTGAATAAAATTTAGAAAAATAATCCATACTTTTTAAAACAGAAAAGTATGGAGGTTTTTTATGTTTGTTAGTACTAAGACAAAAGCGCTGATTTGTGGATTCATTATTTCGGTTTTGCTGTCATTCGTAAATTTTGCCGGTAAGTGTGATAAAATAAGCGAAAAGGTTTTTAGATTACATATAATAGCTAATTCTGATAGTCGAGATGACCAAGAGCTCAAATTAAAGGTTCGGGATAGAATTTTAAATGATTTCGGAAAAGAATTGATGTATATAGAAGATTTAGAAACATCAAAAAAGATTGTTGAATGTAATTTAGAAAAAATAAGAGCAATAGCTAAAGAAGAAATTGAAAAGAATGGATATGATTACGAGGTTTCGGCATGCATTACCGATATGTATTTCGACACAAGGAAATACGGTAAAATTTCTTTGCCGGCCGGATATTATAATGCGGTAAGAATAACAATAGGAAACGCAAATGGTAAAAATTGGTGGTGTGTTATGTTTCCGCCAATGTGCGTGCCGGCGGCAAAAGGCGAGCATGAACTTGAAAATGTTTTAGAAAACGAAGAAAAAAGTATAGTTTTCAACGAAACGCAGTATGAGGCTAGGTTTAAAACGCTTGAGCTATTTGTTGAAGCTGAAAAATTTTTTCAAAATAACATATTCAAACCAATAAGTAATATTATAAGTAATTTCGACTTTAAATACGATTTTAAAATCAGTTTTTGTGGATAAATTATAAATATTGTAAATTAATCATTGACAATTATATCTATAATTTATATAATTATCTTAGCAAATTAATTTTTATAATTTCGAAAGGATGGTTGTTCTATGGGTGTTGTAGATAATATAGTTGATTATGTAAAAAAATAGGTCGGATATGGCGTAGTAGGTGACCTCAATGTTTTGGAAAGAGTTACGGTTTCTAACTATGATAGCGAATACCATGAAAATGATATTATTAATAGCTTGAAACGTATACAAGAAAATTTATTAATGTCTGATGAGCTAAAATCATTAAAATCTTACGGAAAAAGTAAGATAAAAAATCAAGATAAAATTATAAAATCATATTTTGATACTCAAAAGGCTTTAAATAAAGATATGGATAGCTTGATTCAAAGTTTAGAAAAAGCTAATGTTTCCGAGAAACTTTGTAGAAAAAAATATGAAGAATTAAAAAATTTAATCTCTTCGGAAAGTGTTAGTGAGAATTGGTACAGTGAATTAAACAGAGAATACAAAGAAAAAGTTTTAAAGTTTTTGAAAGAAAAGATGGAATCAGAAAAAAAACAATTGAAGCAATCTGTATTAGACTATTTTAAAAAATTAGTTTTAG
>JAUNCP010000021.1:0-6859 GCA_030526535.1 Clostridia bacterium
CAAGAATTAACTTTTAAAGAGGAAATCTCAGCTTTCAACTGTTCTATATCTTTTTTTGGGTCTCCCATTCCGCTTACATTACAAACACCCAAACCACTGAACAATACACCGAAAGCCAGTATAACAGATGCACCTTTTTTTATATTTTTAAGCATAATATTAACTTCCTCCTTAAATCAATAATTTAAAACCTTATGTATTAATAATATCATATATTTATTTAAATGTCAATAGTTTTTTGCGTTTTTTTAACAAAAAATCAATATTTATAAAATTTTCATAACTGTTTTAGATATAAATCTAACTAAATTGTCTATTTCAACTAACGATTCGTTCATGCTTCTGCCCCTTGAGAGCAAATAAAATTTAACTTTAGGTTCAGTTCCTGACGGACGAATAATAATTTTACTTTTATTTTTCAAACAAAATTCCAAAGCTTTTGACTTTTTTACGCCATCATATGTTATTTCATTTGTTTCTAAATTAAAAATTTCACCTCTAAAATAATTATAAATTTTACTGATTTCTAAATTCATAATATTTTTTTCTCTATAATTAATAAAAAAATCTATTATTTTCTGAATCTTATTTAAACCGTCTTGCCCATCTAAATGATAACTCAATGTTTTTTCGGAAAAATAGCCATATTGTTCATATAATTCACTCAAAACATCAATGACATTTTTATTTTTATACTTGTAATATGATGCCATTTCACAAAATATCAATGCCGCAGAAACTGCATCTTTATCTCTAACATATGTACCTGTTAAATATCCGTTACTTTCTTCAAATCCAAAAATATATCTGCTTTCCTCTCCTACTTTTTCTAATTTTAAAATTTCGGCTGCTATATTTTTAAAACCCGTAAAAACATTTAACACAATGCAATCATACGCTTTAGCGATTTCATCTATCATCGGTGTACTCACTATTGTTTTGATTACAATAGGATTATTTTCAAGTGAATTCAACTTTTTCCTTTGTTCTATAATGTAGTTGAAAAGCAAAATTGCTATTTCATTTCCACTTAAAACTTTATATTTACCGTTTGACTTAATGCAAACACCAAGTCTGTCTGAATCGGGGTCAGTAGCTAAAATCAAATCAGAATTGACTTTCTTAGAAACTTTTATAGCCTCAGAAAATGCCTCATAAATTTCCGGATTTGGATAGGGACAAGTGGAAAAATTTTCGTCAGGCATTTCTTGAGATTTAACTGAAAAAATATCTACACCTGATGATGATAAAACTTTTTTTACGAAATCATTTCCGGCACCATTTAAAGGTGTATAAACAACTTTCAGATTAGATATTGGAAAGTTTTGTAAACGTTGCTCATAAACTTTTTTGAGATAATTTTCATAAGTTGATTTCGGCACAAAAGATATAATATTTTTTTCAAACATGTCTTTGAAATTACAAATATTAATGTCTTTAAACACATCTATTTTGCACATAATATCATAAATTTTCTTGGAAATATCTTCTGAAATTTGTGCCCCGTCTTCGCCGTAACATTTGTATCCGTTATATTCAGCGGTATTATGGCTGGCAGTTATCATTATTCCGGCACTGCATTTTAAATTCCTAACGCAAAATGACAAAAATGGTGTAGGTTGAAGTTTTTCTGTTATATAAACTTTTATATTATTTGCAGCCAAAACCGCTGAGGCTTCGTATGAAAATTTTTTGGAATTTTTTCTGGAATCGTAAGAAATAACCACCGAAGGATTTTTATAGTTTTCATTAAGATAATTGCTAAGAGCTTGCGTAGCCAACCTAACTGTATATATATTCATTCGATTTGTTCCGGCACCTATTATTCCACGCAATCCCGCCGTTCCGAATTCTATGTTTTTATAAAAAATTTCCGTTTTTATCTTCTCATCATTCTCGATTTTTTTAAGCTCATCTAAAAGTTCTTTATAATTTACATTTTCAACCCATGTCCTATATATTTTTTCAATATCCATAACTAATTACAAACTCCTTATTAATGTTTAATGCTTTAAAATTTTATCACATTGAATATTTTTATTCAAACCTATAAATCAATTGATTTGATTTTAAATTGTTAAAATGATAAACTTGCCATTAAAGAAATTATCTTAAAAAAAGGGTGAAATATTTTTGGAATATATAAACGTTGTACTTGAATCTTTAAGCAATCAAATTTATGTATATGTGATACTTTGGTTATTAATCGCTTCCGGAATTTACTTTTCAATAAAGTTGAAGTTTTCCCAAATAAAAATGATACCAAGTGCAATCAGTTATATGACGGAAAAATCTAAAAAAGGAAATGTTTCATCATTTCAAGCTTTAATGACTTGCACCGCTTCGAAAGTCGGTACAGCTAATATAGCCGGAGTTGCAATTGCAGTTGTAACGGGTGGACCGGGTGCTATATTTTGGATGTGGATAATGGCGATTATAGGTTCCGCTTCGTCTGTTGTAGAATCAACTCTTGCGCAAATGTACAAAAGAAAAGACCCTAAAACCGGATTATTTATCGGTGGACCTGCTTATTATATAAAATATGCATTAGGAAAAAAGAAAATTGGAATTTTGTTTTCTTGTTTATTCATATTTTGCTATATGTTTGCCTTTAGTGCTTTACACGCAAACAATATGTCAACTTCTTTTGAAACTCTCATTCCTGATTATTGGAATACTTCATGGCCTTTAATAATTGCATTTGTTTTTACCACACTTATAGCATTTGTAGTTTTTGGAGGAATATATAGAATAAGCTTTGTTTCGTCATATTTAGTACCTTTTATGGCAACCACATATTTACTTTTGGGATTATATATTTTAGTAACAAATTTTTATAGAATACCGGAAATTTTTGTTCTGATTTTTAAAGATGCTTTTGACTTCAAATCAATTTCGGGAGGATTCGCCGGAAGTGTAATATTGATGGGAATAAAAAGAGGCCTTCTTTCTAATGAGGCAGGCATGGGTAGTGCACCAAACTCGGCAGCAACTGCCGATACAACACATCCGATGAAACAGGGAATCATGCAAGTTTTATCCGTTTGCATAGACACTATGCTTATATGCTCAACATCTGCATTTATCATTTTGCTCTCAAAAACTCCACTAAGCACTGATATGCAAGGCGTACCATTAATGCAAACCGCCGTAACATCGCAAGTTGGCGGTTGGGGCTCATATTTCATAGCTTGTTCGGTAGTATGTTTCGCATTTTCCGCAATAATAGGAAACTTTGGCATTTCTGAACCAAATATTTTATTTATAAAAAACAGTGCTAAATTTACGACTATTTTAAAAGCGATATGTTTTTCGGCAGTCGCTTTGGGATGTCTTATAAGCCCCAAAATAGTTTGGAATATAGCAGATATCGCCATGGCCATGCTAGCTATTGTAAATCTTATTTCGATAGTGTGTTTAACAGATAAATTTATGGTCTGCTATAAAGATTACAAAAAGCAGAAAAAAGCCGGACTTAATCCGACTTTCAACTCGAAAGATTACAATATAAAAAACGCCGATTGTTGGGATAAAACTTAATTTTCTTTTACATATTTCAAAAAAAATTCCGATATGTCACCCAATTTGTTTTTTGAAACAATTCTACTATTAAAGAATTCAAGAAAGAATTCACGGTTTAAATTTAATATGACAACTCGAGTTTGCGTTACATCTAATGATAACTTTCCATTAATATACTCATTTAATTTTATTATACCATCTTCGCCTGATAGATTTATAGGTTCATATTTTTTGTATTCTAAAACAGTATACAAAGCATCATGGTAATCAAATAAATAAATTCTGCCTTCTTTATCTTTAACTATAATCGACGAATGAGCTTGACCATTGCATGAAAAATTGATCATAAATGGAGTCAACCCAAGCTTTATCGATTCAAAATAGATAGCTCCTACTCCGCTCCTGCAGTTTCCAATTCCGGTTTTATCCAAAATCATTTTATCAACTTTGAACAATTTTTTACATTCTTCTACATCAGAGATAAATCTATTTACATACATTTCTTGTTCTTTTTTTGAAATAATATTTTCCAAAACCCATTCAAAATATGGCTTATAACCTTCTGTTGCGTACTTATACTCCAATTTCATCATATTATATGATTTTTGAAGTGCTTTTCTTGATTTTTCTAAACATTCTTGAACATATTCATGCAATAAAAGCATTTTACCAAATTCAGTAAGTTCTAATTGACTTATGCTTTTTTTAGATAAATTTGTCTCGGGGGCTGGTTTCATAGCCATTGCAGTTGGTAAAATTGAAAATATAGATGAAGCTGACGCTAATACGCAAAGTGATTTTTTTACACTTTTAGAAATTTTTGAAAAATTAGACATAAAAGTCCTCCTATATAAATACTGTTTTTAAGTTAAATTTCAAAAAAACGCTAGCAAAATTTCTTGAATACAGATTAATTGTATCACGTTATAATAAATAAATCAATTATATTTTAAAATATTCATTTAAAAATAAAATTAATGATTTCCACTTCTTCGAATTATCAGTTTGACACTTTGTTAAATATAATGATATTATGATAAGAGAAGTTAAGAATATTAAGGGCGGTGACAAGAGCCGAAAAATTTCAAAATTGACTAAGTATAAATTCAGAAATAAAAAATTAAGTCGTGCTCTAAATAAAATGAAAAAATTTAAAGTTGGAATATTAGGTGCCACCGGAATGGTCGGACAAAAGTTCATATCACTTTTAGAAAATCACCCGTGGTTTGAAATAAATATACTTGCGGCAAGTTCTAAATCTGCCGAAAAAACTTTCAGAGAAGCTATAAAAAATAAAACAAATCCGAAAAACAAAATATCGGAAAAAATATTAAATTTAAAAGTTCTTGATGTATGCAAAGACGCAAAAAAAATAGCCGATAGCGTTGATTTCGTTTTCTGCGCATTGAATACAAACAAGGATGATATAAAATTACTCGAAGAAACTTATGCCAAACTAGAATGTCCGGTTATTTCTAATAACAGTGCAAACAGAATGGTTTCGGACATACCGATGATAATTCCAGAAATAAATGCACATCATATGGAGATAATTCCATATCAAAAAAATCGTTTGAAAACTAAAAGAGGTTTTATCGCTGTAAAATCGAATTGCTCTATACAGTGCTATGTTCCTGCACTACATCCTCTTTTTGAAAACAGCATAAGCGATATTTTGGTTTGTACATATCAAGCGATTTCAGGTGCAGGAAAAAGTTTCGAAACTTGGCCTGAAATGGTAGATAACATTATTCCGTTCATTAGCGGCGAAGAAGAAAAATCCGAGCAGGAACCGCTAAAAATTTGGGGACAAATTGAAAACGGCGAAATAATTAACAACAAAGATATTTGCATAACTTCTCAATGTTTTCGTGTTCCTGTTTCCGATGGTCACACAGCTGCTGTTTTTGCGAAATTTAAAAACAAAATTTCACCAGAAGAAGCAATTCAAAAAATAGAAAATTTTAAATGCTCTCAGCAAAGTTTGGGGCTTCCAAGTTCTCCGAAGAAGTTTTTACACTACTTTGATGAAAACGACAGGCCTCAAATAAAATTAGACCGCAATATCGAAAATGGTATGGGAATATCGATTGGTAGATTACGCGAAGATTCTCAATATGATATAAAATTTGTTTGCATGAGTCATAACACAATAAGAGGTGCCGCCGGAGGCGCAATTTTACTTGCTGAAATGCTCTGCAGAGAAGGATATATACAATAAAATTTATTTTCGGGGGAATGAAAGATGAAAAAAATTATATTTAAGGGCGCCGGTGTTGCTCTTGTAACTCCTATGAATTCTGATGGCTCTGTTAATTACGATGAACTTGAAAAATTAATAGAGTTTCAAATCGAAAACGGAACAGATGCCATTATATCTTGTGGCACAACCGGAGAATCCGCTACGCTTTCCAATCAAGAAAGAAATGACGTAATTAAATTTACTGTAAAAAAAGTTGGCGGAAGAATCCCTGTTATTGCAGGAACCGGTTGCAACAACACAAAACAAGCTTTGGAAAATTCTTTAAGTGCAGAAAAACTCGGAGTAGACGGACTTTTAATCGTAACTCCTTATTACAACAAAACTTCTCAATCGGGACTTATAAAGCACTATGAGTACATTGCTGACAGAGTAAAAACTCCTATAATTTTATATAACGTTCCCTCAAGAACCGGCGTTTCGATTAAACCTCAAACGTATCTTAAACTTTCTAAACACGAAAATATTGTTGCGGTAAAAGAAGCAAGTGGCGACATATCTTCATTAGCTGAAACAATTTCTCTTTGCAAAGATAATCTTGCTGTATACTCCGGAAATGACGACCAAACTGTACCGATTTTATCACTCGGAGGAATAGGAGTGATATCCGTATTTTCAAATATTTGTCCGAAAGAATGTCACGAAATGGTTCAAAGTTACTTTGACGGCGATACAGAAAAAAGCAAAGAAATTCAGCTAAAATACCTTAAATTAATGAACGCTATGTTCTGCGATGTAAATCCTATTCCAGTAAAAGAGGCTTTAAATCTAATGGGATTTAATACCGGAAGATGTCGTATGCCTTTGGATATTTTAAGTGAAAGCAATTACGAAAAACTAAAAGAAATTTTAAAAGAATATTCCTTAATTAAATAATTGCAAGGTGGTGAAAAAGCACCGATTTGTATAATCGATGCTTTTATTTTATGGATATAATTTTATGTGGTTGTAATGGTAAAATGGGACAAGAAGTAGCTAAAATTGTAAATATAGATAATGATTGTGTTTTATTAGGTGGATTTGATAAAGAAAATACAGGTGAGTTTACTTTTCCAGTATATACAGATTATAATAAAA
>JAUNCP010000021.1:6869-12905 GCA_030526535.1 Clostridia bacterium
GCTTTTATTTTATGGATATAATTTTATGTGGTTGTAATGGTAAAATGGGACAAGCTATTGTAAACGAGTCGCAAAAATTTTGTAATATGAACATTGTATCCGGTGTGGATATAAAACCCGATAGCAGTAAGTCTTTCCCTATTTTCAGTTCAATAAATGATGTTAACATTAAAGCTGATATAATTATAGATTTTTCTAATCCTCTGGCTTTAAATTCTATTCTTGAATACTCACAAAATCAAAAACTTCCGGTAGTTATATGCACAACCGGTTTTTCAAAAGAACAAGTCGAAAAAATTAACGAAGCTTCTAAAAATATCCCTGTGTTTTATTCAGGTAATATGTCTTTGGGAATTAATTTATTAATTGAATTATGTCAAAAGGCGACTAATGTTCTTGGCGACAGTTTCGATATAGAAATAATAGAAAAGCATCATAACCAAAAAATCGATGCTCCAAGTGGTACCGCTTTAATGATTGCTAACGGAATTTCTGAACATTTAGATGAAAAGTATGAATATAAGTATAATCGCACTACTTCTCGTGCAAAAAGAAAGAAAAATGAAATTGGAATTCATTCTATTCGTGGAGGAACAATTACAGGCGACCATGAAGTTATATTTGCAGGAAAAGATGAGATTATAACAATTTCACACCACGCAGCATCTAGAAATATTTTTGCTAATGGTGCAATTAATGCAGCAAAGTATATTTTAAATAAAACGCCCGGTCTGTATAAAATGAAAAATCTCATAAACAACGACTAGAATATTTTAAACGTCTTTATTTCGCATGGTTCATTATAAAAAAAGCTCTTTTTAGCTATTCCCTTTATCGACTCGGAAACATAGACTCCATTTTTGGCAACTAAATATATTGGTATGTTATTCGAATAAGCAACTCCTGCTTCTACGCCAATTCCTATACTTAATTCAGAAGCATCTATTACGAAAACATTGGAACTTTTTATTTCGTAAAAAGCTTTTTCCATAACTTCAGCCCCGCTTAAATTACATGGGCCATATTTTTGGACATTTCTTGCAAAAGCAAAAACTTCAAATTTTTGAAATTCAAGAGATTTACAAATTTCCTCTATCAAGTTTTTGTTACGCATGTCATCGTAATATTTAATAGCTAAAAAAGCTTTCATGGTTCAAAACTTCCTTTCAAAATAAACTCATTAAGTTTAATTATACAACAAAATAAATTTTTCATTGGAGAGAATTTCAAAAATGTACGAATTAAAAAAGAAAGAAATGAATGCTCGATTAGGAGAATTCAAAACACCTCACGGAACTGTAAAATTGCCCGGATTTATGAACGTTGCAACTTGTGGTGCGATTAAAGGAGCTGTTTCGGCAATCGATTTAAGAAATATTAAATGCCAAGTTCAGCTTTGTAATACATATCATCTTCATTTGCGTCCGGGAGATGAAGTTGTAAAAAAATTAGGCGGCATACGAAAATTCACAAACTGGGAAGGTCCTGTTTTAACAGACAGTGGTGGGTTTCAAGTGTTTTCTTTGGCGAAATTAAGAAATATAACAGAAGAAGGTGTTCAATTTTCATCTCACATAGATGGTCGTAAAATATTTATGGGTCCTGAAGAAAGTATGCAAATTCAATCTAATTTAGGTTCGACTATTGCAATGGCGTTTGATGAATGCATAGCAAACCCTGCGGAATATTCCTATACAAAAGACTCTTGCGCAAGAACAGTAAGATGGCTAAAACGTTGCAAAGCAGAAATGTCGAGACTGAATAGTTTAGACGATACTATAAATAAAAAACAAATGCTTTTTGGAATTAATCAAGGAAGTACGTATAAAGATATAAGAATTGAACATATGAAAGAAATCAGGGCGTTAGACCTCAGCGGATATGCAATCGGTGGACTTGCCGTTGGAGAGCCTACTGAAGAGATGTATGAAACTATTGAAGCAGTAGAGCCATATATGCCACAAGATAAACCAAGATATTTAATGGGGGTTGGAACTCCAAGAAATATTTTAGAAGCGGTAGCCAGAGGTGTAGATTTAATGGACTGTGTTATGCCAAGCAGAAACGCAAGACACGGAAAATTATTCACTTGGAATGGTGCGATAAATATTTTAAATGCAAAATATGCAACCGATGACTCAAAAATCGACGAGCGTTGTGATTGCCCAACATGCCAAAATCACTCCAAAGCATACGTCAGACATCTTTTGAAAAGTGGTGAAATGCTAGGAATGAGGCTTGCGGTTATTCACAATTTATATTTTTACAACACACTTATGGAAGAAATCCGAAAAGCATTAGAAAATGGTTATTTCACAGAATTCTACAACAAATATCGAAATATTTTATAAATTGATTTTCAGCGAACATTGCCAATTAACTTGACAATGTTATTTTTTATTTTATATAATATAAACAAATATAATTTTGAAAGGGGAAATACATCATGGCAGTAAAAAAGCTCGATCACATAAAGGATATAAAGTATAGCGGAGTTCATCCTTTGGACAAGAAAAAACTTATCAAAAAAATCAATGATTATATTGATAGCTACAACGACTCCCAACAGGTGATTTTAAACTATTTGAATAATCCCGATTTTTCAAAATATTTTGAAAAATTAATATACGAAAAATTGACAAAAAAAATTAACGAAGAGATACAATCCGCCACATTAAAAAATGGCAAAAATACACTGAAAGAAATCGATAAAAACGTAGGTTCCATAATAGAAAGTACTTCTGGTGAATTACTACATTTTAAAAAGATAATAAGCGAAACTAACAACTACACAAAAAACTTTTTTTCAAATGTATCAGAAACTTTGAAACTTTTAAAAGCAGATGTTTACAAAGAAGATTTAGAAAATTTAGCACATTTAATAACACCAAAAATTTCTGAAAAAGAAATGGAAAAGTGCTTATCAAATTGTTCTGAAAAAGACTGGAACGATATCTCAAAAAACATAGAAATCACATTCGAAACAACATTAAAAAATTCATTAGAAGATTTAAAAAGCACAATAGCTTTAATAAACGAAAAACACCTTTCAAAATCAAAAATAAATGGTAAAATAACGGATTACATTAGGAAAAAATTTGATGATGTAATAGATAAAGAAACAGGCAGAGAACATCTTGGAGGAAATGTCAGAAGTTTATATTATGAATACATCAAGGAAATAAAAACTGAACTTGAAAAAATATTCAAAAAAATATCCGATGATGAAATAAAATCCGTACGGAATTTAATAAATTTAGGATTAAAAAATTCTGATCCAAGCAAGTCTTTTAAAATTGTAAATTCTGCTATTAAAAGCGCCTACGAAACTTTAAACCAAAATATAAACTCTAAAGAATATGGAATAAAAGAATTTATAACAAACACTGTAAAACCTAAAATAGATGAAATTATAAATAGAGCAAAACAACAGAATTAAAAAACAATCCACCCAAAAAGCAACGAACGCAAAAAGAAAAAATAGGGTCTAAGCATTAGAAATTAAATATGCATTTATAAATTCGTCGAGTTCGCCGTTCATAACGGACTCGACGTTTCCTATTTCTGCGCCGGTTCTATGGTCTTTTACGAGTGTATACGGCATAAAAACATAAGAACGTATTTGAGAACCCCACGCAATCTCTTTTTGAACGCCTTTTATATCTTCGATTTTTTCGAGGTGTTCCCTCTCTTTTATCTCGACTAATTTAGATTTCAAAATTTTCATAGCGGTATCCCTATTTTGGAACTGACTTCTTTCGTTTTGGCATGCAACCACTATACCCGTCGGTATATGCGTAAGTCTTACCGCAGATGAAGTTTTGTTAACGTGTTGTCCGCCTGCTCCACTTGCTCTAAAAACGTCCATTTTTATATCTTCCGGAGCAATTTCGATTTTTATTTCGTCGTTTATCTCAGGTATTACCTCTATTGACGCAAAAGAAGTATGTCTTCTTCCTGAAGAATCAAATGGGGAAATTCTAACCAATCTATGAACGCCGTTTTCTCCTCTTAAAAACCCATAAGCATTTTTACCTTCTATAAGAATCGAAACGCTTTTAAATCCAGCTTCTTCGCCATCTAAATAATCGAGGATTTTTACTTTGTATCTATGTTTTTCTCCCCAACGCATATACATTCTACAAAGCATTTCTGCCCAATCTTGCGCTTCTGTTCCGCCTGCTCCTGCGTGAATTGTAATAATGGCATTTTGCGAATCATATTCTCCATTTAAAAGCGTCGCTAATTTCTGCTCTTGCAAGTCTTTTTTGAGCTTTTTTAGTCCACAATTTATCTCGTCTATTGACGAAGTATCATCGTCCTGACAAGAAAGTTCTATTAATATTTCTATTTCCTCAAACTCATTTTTTAGCTTCGCATATTCTTTTATTTTTCCGCTATATTCACTTATTTTAGAAAGTACGCTTTGTGAATTTTTAGAATCATCCCAAAAGCCTTGTTTCGACGTTTCGAGTTCTAATTCTTTTAGTTCAGACTCTATCTTTTCTATCTTTAAAGTCTTAACGAGAGATTCTATTTCCGGCTTTAATCTATTAATTTCCAGTCTCAATTCATCAAGCTGTACGTCCACAAAGCATACTCCTTTTCGTTATAATTTATTTTTTTAAAAATTTTCTGTTATAAGCTTCTATTGTATTTGCTATAATTCTCATAGCTTCTTCTTTTCCGCTAATATCATTTACAACGGTTTCTTTATTTTCAAGAGTTTTATAAACGCTAAAAAAGTGTTTCATCTCTTCAAATTTATGTTTTGGAATTTCAGAAATATCTGAATATTGATTATAAATTGGGTCGCCAAAAGGAATGGCTATTATTTTTTCGTCGTTACTTCCTGAATCTATCATGGATATAACCCCAATAGGATAACATTGTACCGATGTCATAGGATAAATATTTTCCGAACAAAGTACGAGTACATCCAACGGATCCCCGTCATCTGCATATGTATGCGGAATAAGCCCATAGTTCGCAGGATAATGTGTGGATGTATATAAAATTCTATCCAACTTTAGTCCGCCGGTTTCTTTGTCAAGCTCATACTTCGACTTACTTCCTTTTGAAATTTCAATCACTGCTGTAAAATTATCAGGTTTTATTCTTTCCGGATTTATATCATGCCAAATATTCATAAATTTTAAAACTCCCTTTTTATTTTTAAAAATTAATATTTAAAATACAAACTAAAATTTTAAAAAATCATTCGTTCTGTATTTCGGCTAAATCTACCGTGTTTTTCATAAGCATAGTTATCGTCATGGGACCAACACCTCCGGGAACCGGAGTTATATATTTTACTATATCTTTAACCGATTCAAAGTCTACGTCGCCGCATACTTTTCCGAATTCATCTCGGTTTATTCCGACGTCTATGACTATGCTATCTTTTTTCACCATATTGCTCGTTACAAACTTAGGTTTACCTACTGCCGAAATTAAAATATCTGCATTCTGACAATGTTTTTCTAAATCTTTAGTTTTACTGTGACAAAGCGTTACGGTAGCATTTTTAGCTGTAAATAAATGTGCTACCGGCTTACCTACTATATCACTTCTGCCAATTACTGTGCAACATTTTCCATTTAAATCTATACCGCAAAAATTAATTATTTCCATTATTCCGGATGGAGTGCAAGGAAAAACATCGCCTACACCAAGCATCATTTTTCCTATATTTATAGGATTAAAAGCGTCTACATCTTTTTTAGGGTCTATTGCCGACATTACCTCTACCTTATCTATATTGCTCGGAAGCGGCAATTGAACCAGTATTCCGCTTACGGAATTGTCTTTATTTAGAGAATGTATAAGATTTAAAATTTCTTCTTTTGTCGAAAATTTATCTAAAATATATTCTTTCGAAATTATGCCAAGCTTTTCACACGCTATTTTTTTATTTCTTACATAAATTTTTGAAGCAGGGTCATCTCCCACTAGTATAACCGCAAGACAAACATTTATATTTCTGTTTTTTAAATTATCAATTCTTTTTTTTATATCTTTTCTTATATTTTCAGA
>JAUNCP010000021.1:12915-16643 GCA_030526535.1 Clostridia bacterium
AGTTCTTTACAATTTACAACCACTATGAAATAATTCCTTCTTTTTAAATTTTGTGCTATTATATTTATTATATCATAAACTGGAGGAAATTTAAAGTGAAAATAAAAAAAGCCGTAATTCCGGCCGCTGGATTCGGAACCAGAATGTTACCCGTAACAAAAGCTATACCAAAATGTATGCTACCAATCGTGGACAGGCCTGCAATACAATACAATGTAGAAGAAGCTGTAAATTCAGGAATAAAAGACATTTTAATTATAATCGGGAGAGGCCAAGAGACTATCGTAAACCATTTTGACAGAAATCCCGAGCTTGAATATTGTTTGGAAAAAAGTGGTAAAATTGATTTTTTGAAAAGCATAAAAACAATACCTGACGACGTAAACATATATTTTGTTCGCCAAAGAGAAACAAAAGGTCTTGGGCATGCGATTTATTGTGCAAAAGCGTTTGTAGGGAACGAACCTTTTGCTGTTTTATCCGGTGACGACGTAATTAAAAGCAATGTACCTGTATGTAAACAGTTGATTAATGCTTATGAAGAATTCGGGAAACCTGTTGTAGGAGCTCAAAAAGTTCCTGAGAACGAAATTTGCAAATATGGTTCACTAAAAGTCAAAAATATTCATAATAATTACTTTTTGTGTACAGATATGGTGGAAAAACCAACACCGGATAAAGTCTTATCACTTTACTCTATTTTGGGAAGATATATATTAACTCCGGAAATTTTTGATATCTTAGAAAACACGAAACCTGGCGCCGGCGGAGAAATTCAAATAACAGACGCTATAAAAAATATAGCAAACGATGACGGAATAATAGCAGTTGACTTTGAAGGAAAAAGATATGATATAGGAAATAAATTTGGTGCTATTCAAGCAAATATTGAATTTGCATTGGAACATCCAGAAATTTCCGATAAGTTTAGAAATTACATAAAGGACTTATACGAATATATAAATTAAATATCAAAATAATTTCAAACATTTTTAGAATTGTTACTTTTTGAAACTTATAAATTCTAAAGATGTTTATTTTTATGTGCAAAATCAATATTTTAGTTGATATATAGAATAAAAAAATGTATATTCATACAAAATTAGTCATAAACTGTTGCTTTTTTGTAATTTTTTGTTATAATATAATAAGAAGATGTAGTTATTGAGTTAACAAAAAAGAATGTTAAATGAAAGGGTTTTCAATTTTATGGTTTTAAGTAAAAAATCAATTGCAACATTTATAAAAAAGAGTATGCCTTTAATGTTTTCAGCGACTTCGTTTTTAGCAACCGCTTTATATTTAAACAATCAAAATTATGGATTAGCAATAGAATATGATGGACAAATAATTGCCACTGTTCAAAACGATAAAATTTATGAAGAAGCGAACTCAATGGCCGTAGACCAATTAAACAAAAACACAAATAACGTCACAAAACTTTCTTCGACTCAAATAAAATTAACTCCGGTTAACAGAGATGAATCTTGTAAGTCTTCTGATGATGTTAAAAATAAAATTATAGAAAAATCTCAAGAAAAAACACGCAGAGGTTATGGTGTTTATGTAGATAAAAAATTGGTTACCGTAGCCGACAACAAAGAAGAAGTTGACAATTTATTAGATCAAATTCTCAAAGATACTGAGTTAAAAACAAATTTTAAAGCGGAATTTTCAGAAAATATAGAAATAAAAGATGGTAGTTTTTCAGACGATGAGTTTAAATCCATTAAGGAAATAGAAAAGATTTTAAAAGGAAATATTAAAAAAACTGAACCATACACAGTAAAAGAGAATGATACAATTGAAGACATAGCAGATAAGTTCGGTATGGATGTTAACAAATTATTTGATTTAAATAATTTATCATATACCGACGAAATACATGTAGATGATGAAATTAGCGTTGAAGAAGAAAAGAAACTTTTAAATATAAATTTATTTAAAATCATAACTGAAGAAAAAGAAATACCTTTTGAAACTCAAATTGAGAAAGATAATGAAAAAGAAGTTTCCTACAGATATGTCAAACAAGAAGGCAAAAATGGTATATTGGAAACAACTTTCAGAGTGAATTATTCAAAAAACGGAACAGAAATAAACCGCCAAGAAATTGAAAGAAATATGGCAAGTGAAACCATACCACAAGTAGAAATTGTCGGCACAAAAGAAGAGTTTAAATTAATTTGGCCCGTACCATATAGTCACAAAGTAACCAGTCCTTTCGGCCAAAGATGGGGTAAATTACATAGTGGTATTGATATAGCCGATAGCAATATAACAGGGCAAGATATTGTCGCTTCTGAAAATGGCACTGTAAAATCAGTAAAATTTGATAAAAATGGATATGGTAATTATGTAGTTATTTCTCATAATAACGGATACGAAACACTTTATGCTCATTGTAACAGTATATCAGTAAAAGAAGGTCAAACTGTAAAAAAAGGTGAAGTAATCGGTAAAATTGGTTCAACAGGACATTCAACCGGTGCGCATCTGCACTACGAAATACATGAATCAGGTTCTGCAAAAAATCCTTTAAACTATGTACATTAACAAACCCACTCGCTTGCTAAAACAGGCGAGTTTTATTTTTTATAAAATTCAAGATTTTTTCCAAAAACTATTGATATTATAAATTTATTGTGATATAATTATAATATAAAATAAATTTGGAGGTATTATATGAATTTATTTAAAAAAGTTTTATCGTTAGTAATGTCATTTTATACTTTGTTGATTATGTCGATAGGCAAAATAAACGCAATGCAAAATCAGACACCAATTAACATACTTGTAGTTTGCCAAGATGAAGATATACTTAATAATTTTTTCGATTATGTAAAAAATAAGGAATACATATTTAGTAAACAAAAAGTTGTTGAAAGCACCAAAGGTTATCCGAGTATAATATATACTGATTTTGAAAAAAAAGTTAATTTGGTACCATGCCATTTTGATAAAAAACACAAATATGATATATCTGAATTAAAAAATATATGTCAAATGATAATTTTATATGATATTTCCGACAAAAATTTAGATTATATAGTAGAAAATTATGCAAACATAGAATCTAGTGAATGGGAAGATTTATTAAATAAACCTACATTTTTAAATGATTGTATAAATTTATCTATTGGCGTAAACTGGTTTTGTTCGTTTAATTTCTTTAGCTATGATAAAAGTGGTTCATTATCTAAGGAAGAACGAGAAAATAGACGAGAAAAACTAAATCATTATACTTGTTCATTAGAACATAAATTAGATATAGATAATAGATGGGGTAGAGGACATACTGATTATCTTAACTGTCAACAGGCTTTTTTTGGTAGTTTTACTGGTAACATAGATACTTTTAATAGATTTTTATCTTCATATATAAGAATAAAAAATCCACATGATATAAGCATAAAAAACCTACACGAAAAATCTACTGAAAATAATTCTTATAACGTTGGTAATTTAGGAAAAGTCGGCTTAGTCTTAGCAGGATTAGGCATAACAGTTGGTGGCGTCTACGGAATGTACAAAGGCGGAAAGTGCTTGTATAACAAAATACATTAAACCTAAAACCAAAACATCGAAAATTATAATACACAAAAATTAAACTAATTCGCTTGTAAAAAACAGGCGAGTTTTATTTTTTATAAAATTCAAGATTTTTTCCAAAAACTATTGATATTATAAATTTATTGTGATATAATTATAATATAAAATAAATTTGG
>JAUNCP010000022.1 GCA_030526535.1 Clostridia bacterium
ATATGTACGTTGTTTTTGGTATACCGACTGTGTGATTGATGAAAAAGAAGAATATCCAAAGTTCTATGGCAGCGCATTGGCTTTTCGATTTCTTGAGATTCTGGATTGCACAAAGATAGAATTATATAAAATAAAGCTTTTTAGATACAATACTTGAAAGCATCCCTACTGGGATGCTTATTTAAGTAAAAAATGTATTTAAAATTAAAAAGCTCCCGATTCCCGGTGTGCCTAGCAATGCCGAAACTCCTAAACTGATAGTGTTTATGGGACAAGTTATACCTATATATTCCGAAATGATACTTGTAATTAAAAGTCCTATTGGACCCAAAGCTAAATGTTTTAATGCGGATGCTATCGGATGATTTGATTTTAAAATTAAATTTATTAATATTAATATTATTAATATAGAAACGAACCCTATGATATTTAAAATTGAATATTCCATTTATTTTTTCCTGTATTCCTAAGATATTTTGTCAAATTTTATTTTATTTATTAAATATCTGTATCTGGCATGTAAAACTTCTCTCTGATGAATACAAGCATCAATTAAATCGCTGTCTTTTTCCATTTGAAACCATATATTTGTTTTATCAAGTTCGTTACAAATAATTTTAATCTCTTTAATTAGGTCTTGTTTTTTTGAGTATTCAATATCGTTTTTAGATTCTTGAGAATCATTTTTTTGGTTTTTCGGTTTATGTAATTCAATTTTTTTAATAAAGTTTATCATATGCATGCACTATCCTTTTATTTTTTATATCTGTATGAATAATACCTATGACTTATTATTGATGAATATGCAAAATTTATTCAATTAACCTTTAAAAATTTTCATATAAAAAAGTTAGCTTAAGTTTACTTTTTTGGAATTTAAGTGTATACTATATGAGTATATTTTTTTAAAAGCAAAGAATTTTAAGGTGGTAGAATTTTGAAAAATATAAGTAACTTGAAAATAAACGAAGTAGGCGTTGTAAAAAAAGTGACTGCTTCCGGAGAGTTTCGTCGCAGGATTATTGATATGGGTGTAATACCCGGTGCTAAGATAAAAATGATAAAATCCGCTCCTTTCGGAGATCCTATTCAAATAAAAATTCACGGATATAATTTGAGCATTAGAAAATCAGAAGCTGAAAAAATAGAAATTTTTGAAAATAATTATGAATTTAAAAAATATATTAATAACGAAATATATAGTAAAAGTTTTTTTTCGGGAAATGATTCATTTCCTGTTTTGAATTTATATACTTCAGAAAAAGTAACCGAAAATTCGAATTATAAAATAGCACTTATAGGTAATCCTAATTGCGGAAAAACAACACTTTTTAATACTTTGACCGGAGAATATCAATATGTAGGAAATTGGCCGGGTGTTACCGTTGAAAGAAAAGAAGGACAAATAAAAAATACAAATAAAAATATTACACTTGTTGATTTACCCGGCGTATACTCATTATCTCCGTATTCTCCTGAAGAAATTGTAACAAGAGACTATGTATTAAACGAAACGCCGGATATTATAATTAATATTGTTGATGCAACAAATCTGGAAAGAAATTTATATTTAACAACTCAGCTTTTGGAATTGAATTTCAAAGTAATAGTTGCTTTAAATATGATTGATATTTTAAATAAAAAAGGTATTAAAATTGATTGCGGAACTCTTGAACATGAATTAGGATGTACAGTTGTTCCTATATCCGCCGGAAACAATTATGGAATAGATAAACTTTTAAAAGTTATTTCACAAAAAATAATTTTAAAAAACGATTTCAGAAAGACCGGAAAATTTTATTCCGCACCATTGGAATCAGCTGTAGAAAATATAGAAAAAATTATAGAAAACAAAAATATTTATAGAAAAAATGAAAGGTTTATAGCGATAAAAATTTTTGAAAATGATTCTTTAATCTTAAAAAATATGCATTTAGATAATAGTAAAATGAAAAGCATAAACGGAATTATAAAAAATATATCCAATTTTTACGATGAATCCGGAGATATTATAATAGCGAAGGAAAGATATAAATATATTTACAATGTTTGCTCAAAAGTTAATAAAAATACTATAGTTGATAAATTGTCTTTTTCTGATAAATTAGATAAAATTTTGACCGGAAAATATACTGCTGTCCCGTGTTTTATAGCATTAATTTTTATGGTGTTTTATTTAACTTTTGGCTCTTTCGGTATATGTTTAAAAGAAATTTTCGAAAGATTAATAAATGATAATATGTATAATTTAGTTCAAAATATTTTAGTATACACCGGTGCATCGGATTGGTCTAAGAGCTTAATTTTAGACGCAATGATAGGAGGAGTAGGGGCAGTTATATCATTTTTACCACAGGTTGTTTTGCTATTTATATTGCTTTCGCTTTTGGAAGATTGTGGGTATATGGCTCGTGCGGCTTTTATAATGGATGGTCCTCTAAGAAAGATAGGGTTGTCAGGCAAATCTTTTGTGCCACTTATTATGGGATTTGGATGTAGTGTTCCTGCAGTAATTGGAACTAAAATTTTAGAAAATAAAAAAGATAAAAATCTTACTGTTTTTTTAATACCATTTATGTCTTGCAGTGCAAAAACTCCGATTTATTTGCTTTTTGCGTCAGCGTTTTTTCCGAAGCATCAAACGTTAGTTATGTTTTCTCTTTATTTAACCGGAGTTTTGGTAGCAATTTTAACGGCTTATCTGTTTAATGGTTCAAATTTATTTAAAGGCAAAGAATCTCCATTCATAATAGAAATGCCGGAATATAAAATACCATCAATTAAAAATATTCGTTTAAATGTATGGGATAAAACAAAGGATTTTATTGAAAGAGCGGGAACAGTTATTCTAATAGCAACGATTGTTATATGGTTTTTGCAATCGTTCACATTTGATTTTCATTTGGTTACGGATAAATCTCAAAGCATTCTTGCGATAGTCGGAAATTCTCTTGCACCTATGTTTAGACTTTGCGGATTCGGAAATTGGCAATCTGTGGTTGCATTATTTACCGGTATTATAGCCAAAGAATCAATAGTCAGTACTTTGACGGTTTTATATGATGCCGGTAATGTTGAAGAACTATCGAAAATTTTACCAAATATATTTAATAATTTAAGTGCAATTTCATTTTTAGTTTTTTCATTGCTTTATACTCCTTGCGTTGCGGCTATATCGGCTATTCACAAAGAATTTGAAAATACAAAATATACAATCGTTTTTGTTGTTTATCAGCTTTTTATAGCTTATGTATTATCAGCGCTATCGTTCCAAATTTTAAAACTTATTTTTTAAACGATTGATGGACGTGGAAAGGGATTTTTTGTTGTGAATTTAACAGATGTAATAATAGTTTTTTCTGTAGTTGTTTTGATTATTTTTATAATTTACAGAAAACAAAAACGCAAAAAAAATAAGATTAACGAAGGTTGTACTAGGTGTTCGGGGTGCGTCTTTAAAGAAAATTGTAAAAAGAATAAAAAGTAGGGATTTTAATGCAATATCTTTCATCTTCACTTGAAGATTACTTGGAGATTATATATATACTTATGCAAAATTCTGATTCTGTAGGCATAACAGATATCGCAAAAGCTTTGTCTATTTCAAAGCCAAGTGTGAATAAAGCGGTTAATTTATTAAAAGAGAAGGGATATATTTGTCAAGAGAAATATGGTAAAATAATTTTTACAGACAAAGGAATCAATACAGCTAAATCTGTTTATAAAAAGCATAATATGTTAACAGTATTTTTAACGAATATTTTAGGGGTTAGTAAAAAAACCGCAGAAATCGATGCTTGCAAGGTTGAACATGTCTTAAGTAATGAAACCATTTTGCGTATAGAATATTTTCTCAAAAATAGAAAAGGGGAATAGTAGTTTGAATAGCAAAAATCAAGAAAATAATAATTATATATTCGGAAGAAATTCCGTAACGGAGGCTTTGAAATCAGAAAGAAATATAGAATCTATAATGATTTCTTCCTCTGAAATTACAGGCTCTCTTAAAGCGATAGTTTCTAAAGCAAAAGAAAAAAGAATTATATTAAAGAGAGTAAATAAAAAAGTTTTAGATTCTTTAAGCGAAAACTCAAATCATCAAGGTGTAATTGCGATCGTCGGAAGAAAAGAAACTTGTACGATTAAAGATATTCTGGATTTAGCAAAAAGCAAAAACGAATCTCCTTTTATAATTATCGTTGACGAAATAGAAGATCCGCATAATTTAGGTGCAATTATAAGAACTGCCGAGTGTTGCGGTGTTCATGGGATTATAATTCCGAAAAGAAGGTGTGCGGGTCTTACCGCTACAGTTGAAAAAACATCTGCCGGAGCGCTTGAACACGTGTTAATCGCCAGAGTCGGCAATATTGCATCAACGATTGAAGAATTAAAAAAGCTTGGAGTTTGGGTATATGCTGCCGATATGAAAGGCGAAAACTGGACAAGCCAAGACTTAACCGGTTCTGTGGCATTGGTAATCGGTTCAGAAGGATTTGGAATAGGAAAGCTTGTAAGAGAAAAATGCGATTTTATTTTATCGCTTCCAATAAAAGGTAAAGTGAATTCTCTTAATGCTTCTGTGGCGGCCGGTGTACTAATGTATGAAGTTTGCAGACAGCGTGGTTGATTAATATAGTTTGAAAATCCAAACGATAAGTCCATATACCATTGATGAAATAGTACCGAAAACGATTACAGGGCCTGCCATTATGAACATTTTAGCACCTATTCCGAAAACATGACCTTCGCTTTTGAATTCTATCGCCGGTGCAGTTATTGAATTTGAAAATCCTGTAATCGGTACAATAGTTCCGGCTCCGGCATGTTTTGCAATGTTACTGTACCAATTTAAAGCAGTAAAAAGAGAACTTAGTGCAATTAGAGTGATAGAAACCCATGTACTTGCGGTTTTTTTATCGAGCTCTAAGTTGGTCATATATATATATTGCAAAAATTGTCCTAGAGTACATATAGCTCCGCCGAAAATAAATGCAAAGAAGAAATCTTTCCATATAGGGCTACCGGGCGAGGCATCTCCGGCCATTTTTGAAAATTCTTTTTTATTTATTTTCATGAAATTCACATCCTTTTATTTTATAAAATTATTATTTCAACTTATGAAATAAATATTCAAAAAACGATTTTTAGGAGGACTTTGTTTTTGAAAAAACCGCTTTATAATTCACTAAAAAAATACAAAAAACTAAAACGTGCATCATTTCATACTCCAGGACATAAGTGTAATTTTTTTAAGCGCACAGATTTATTTACCTTAGATTTTACCGAGTTACCTCTTACGGATAGTCTATATGAGGCGAATGGAATAATAAAAAAATCAGAAGAAAATTTATCAAAGCTTTACAATACAGAATTGTCATTATTTTCTTTAGGTGGAAACACCTTATGTATACAGTCAATGCTTAGGCTAAGCTCTCCGAAGGGTGGTAAAATTCTTTGTGACAGATTAGTTCACAGATCAGCGATTTCAGCAATGGCATTAATTGGAATAAATCCGACTTGGATTTTAAGAGAATATAATCAAGAAAGTAAAACTTTCGATAAATTAAATTTAGCTATACTTGAGAAAGAATTGTCAAGTAACGAAAAATTTAACGCTATGTATCTTACAAGCCCTGACTATTACGGAGTTTTGCAAGATGTAAAGTCTATATCGAGTAAATGTAAAAAATTCGATGTACCGGTTTTAGTTGATAATGCTCACGGTTCTCATTTAATGTTTACAAGTGAAAATTTGCATCCACTTTCACAAGGTGCTCTTATTACGGCTGATTCCGCACACAAAACTTTGCCTGTTTTAACCGGTGGTGCGTGGTTACATATAAACAGCAAAAAAATATCTCGCCAAGAGGCTAAGTCAGCTATGGCATTGTTTGGTTCCACGAGCCCTTTATATTCAACAATGGCATCTATGGATATTGCACAAGATTGGCTTTATTATAACGGAAAGAAAGAGTTTTTGAATTTAGAAAAGCGAGTTTCTAATATAAAATCAATTGCCAAAGGTAAAGGAATATTTGTTTTTGAAGGTAGATTAGTCGACCCTACGAGAATAACTTTAGGTGTCTGGAGTATAGGAAAAACAGGATATGAATTTAGAGATTATCTTTATAAATATAAAATTGAGCCGGAGTTTTGCGATCAAAATTATGTTGTTTTAATTCCTACGGCATTTAATACGAAACAAGAGTGGGAAAGATTAAAAAGAGCAATTTTAAATATAGATGCTTGTTCTTTAAGTAATAATTTTATCGAAGAAAATAAATTCGAAAAGCTCCCTGAAGTTTGTGCGTCGTTAAGAGAAGCTATGATGTCCGAAAAAGTAGTAGTAAAACTTTCTGACGCAAAAAACAGAGTGGCTGGAGATATTGTTTGTCCGTGTCCTCCGGGTATTCCGATTGTTATGCCTGGCGAAAAAATAGGCGATTACGAAATATGGGCATTAAAGCAATATGGAATCAATGAAATTTATGTGTTAAAATAGTCTTTATTAAAATTCAAGGGGTGTTTTTATAAGTGAAACTTGTAATGGCAATAATGGAGAAAAATGATTCTAATGTAGTTATGGACGGATTGACATCTGAAGGATTTCAAGTTACTAGAATGGCGTCAACCGGCGGTTTTTTGAAATCCGGAAACACAACTCTTATAATCGGTGTGGAAGATAATCAAACAAATAAGGTAATAAACATAATTTCAAAATACAGTAGTAAACGCCAGACTGTATTGGAAAATAATAATTCGATTTTCCCCGGAGCTATATCTTCGGCTCCGTTTACCGTAACTACCGGTGGAGCAATTATTTTTGTATTAAATGTAGACAGATTTGAAAAAGTTTAAATGGGGGAATTTCTTTGCAATCAAGTGAAAAATTGTTATATAATTTAGCTTTTTCAAAAAACATTTCACATGCAAGTATTTTTGAGTGTTCGGATTCACATACATCTTTAAAAATTGCAAAAGATATAGTGAAAATTTTGATTTGTAATAATAAACAAAATAGACCATGTAATGTTTGCTCGAATTGCATAAAAATTAATAAAGATTCACATGCTGACGTTAAATTTATAGGTTTATCCGAAGCGGACAACTCTATAAAAGTTGATGATATAAGATTTATACGAAGTGATTGCTTTATTGCTTCCAACGAAGGAAGTTGTAAATTTTATATAATAAAAAATGCCG
Organism: Clostridia bacterium; assembly: GCA_030526535.1. Taxonomy (GTDB): domain Bacteria; phylum Bacillota; class Clostridia; order Oscillospirales; family Acutalibacteraceae; genus UMGS1491. The sequence continues at coordinate 7,207 of JAUNCP010000022.1, forward strand.
ATTATATGACGATTCAAGCACAGAATGCTTTAATAAAAGTTCTTGAAGAACCTCCGAAGAATGTATATTTTATTTTGCTTTGCAAATACAGCACTAATCTTTTGGAAACAATTAGATCTCGTTCTCAAATTTTTTCGATAGGTTGTGAAGATAATTCAGAAAATGAAGAATTTATTTTATCTAAAGATATTTTGGGAAGTGTTTTTGGTGGCGATGAAATTGAATTGCTTAAATTATTTTCAAAAATTCCAAATAATAGAAAATTTTTGAAATCTGTAATCGAAAATGTAATCAGCGGGTTGCTAAATTCAGAGAAAATCAAAAATATGGATTTATATAAATTTACAGTTGGAATCAATGGCTTGAAAAACATGGCAGAATTAATTGATAAAAATATAAATTTTAATTTGATTGTTACGATGACATATGCTGTTTTAAGGAGAAATATATGCGTAGAGTTTTAGGCGTTAGATTCAGAGAAGTGGGTAAAATTTCTTATTTTATATATAAGAATAATGATAATATAAAGAAAAACGATATAGTTGTTGCTCAGACAAAAAAGGGTATAGAATGTGGCACGGTAGTTGTAATTTATGACGATTTCCCGATTGAAAACACAACACAACCCGATGAAAAAATTATAAGAAAAGCAAAAGAAGACGATTTGAAATCTTTGAATTTGAAAAAGCAAGAGGAAGAAAATGCATCTAAAATTTGTAAAGAAAAAATTTTAACGCAAGATTTGAAAATGAAACTTGTAGATACAGAATATCTTTTTGACAGAAGCAAGATTATTTTTTATTTTGTTTCGGAGGCGAGAGTTGACTTTAGAAATCTGGTGAAAGAGCTTGCACGAACATTTAAAACGAGAATAGAGTTAAGGCAAATAAAAATTCGTGAAGAAGCAAGAATGCTAAATGGTTTAGGAATTTGCGGTAAATCATTTTGTTGTTCAACATTTTTAAATGATTTTGAACCTGTTTCACTGAAGATGGCTAAAAATCAAGGTGTAAATTTAAGCCCATCTAAGCTTACGGGAACATGCGGAAGACTTATGTGTTGTTTGAAATACGAAAACGATGTATATGTAGATATGATAAGCAAAATGCCGGAAGTCGGTAGCACAGTTTTAACTCCTGATGGAGAAGGTGTGGTTTTGGAACAAAATGTAATATTATCTAAGATAAGCGTATCTCTTAAAAACGATGATAATAATTCTGAAATTATAAAAAAATTTGATGTTAAAAATATTTATAAAATAAATAAATAATTTTCATTTCTTGATTTTTATTAAAAAATAGTGTAAAATCGTAAGTAAAGAATGTAGGAATCGTCAGTTCTTTGTGGATTTATAACTTTTTGAAGTTGGATGGTGCAGAAGTTGAAAGTAAGTTTAGAAAAAAAATTCAAAAATTTACGAACTAAATTTTTGGAACGTGATTTTTTAAAGATGAATAGTAAACAAATGGAAGCTGTTTTCAATGTTAACGGACCGGTTATAATTTTGGCGGGTGCCGGAAGCGGAAAAACTACTGCAATTATAAACAGAATAATTAATATGGTGAATTATGGTAACGCATATATGTCGAAAGGAACGCCTTCCAATTTGACTGAAGGAACTGTTTCAGATTTAGAAACACTCTATAATAATGGGAATAGTGCTGAATCGGTAAAAGATATTTTGTGTTCCAGAAAGATTGACCCCGGTAATATTTTGACAATAACATTTACGAATAAAGCTGCAAATGAATTGAAATTAAGATTATCGGAAGCTTTGGGAGAAAAGGGAAATGAAATATGGGCGTCAACTTTTCATTCGCTTTGCTCAAGAATTTTAAGAATGCATGCAGAATTGATAGGTTTTACAAATCATTTTGTCGTTTATGATGATGATGATGCTAAAAAACTCATTAAGGAATGCGAAAAAAATTTGAATTTAGACGATAAAATGTTAACGCACAAAACTATAAAATATGAGATTTCAAGAGCTAAAGATAAACTTTTGGAACCTGAGGAGTATAAGCAAAGAGTAGGAAATGATTTTAGACTTGTCGGAGTCGCAAGTATATATGAACTTTATCAAAAAAGATTAAAAGAACTGGATGCAATGGATTTTGATGATCTTATTGTCAAGACGGTAAAGCTTTTTCAAAATTTTCCGGATATTCTTGAAAAATATCAAAACAAGTTTAAATATATAATGGTTGATGAGTATCAGGATACAAATTATGCGCAGTATGTTTTGATAAAATTGTTGGCGGATAAATATAAAAATTTGTGCGTCGTTGGCGATGATGATCAAAGTATTTATAAATTTCGTGGTGCCACAATTGAAAATATTGTAGATTTTGAAAAATTTTTCCCCGGCGCTAAGATAATACGACTGGAGCAAAATTACAGGTCTACAAAAAATATATTAAATGCCGCAAATGCAGTTATAAGTAATAACTCTAATCGTAAAGGCAAAACTTTATGGACGCAAAATGATGAAGGTGAAAAAATAAAAGCCCATACTGCATACAGCGAGCATGATGAAGCAAATTATATTGCCGAAACAGTGAAAAAATTAGTAGAGAGTGGAGAAAAATATTCCGATTCCGCTATATTATATCGCATGAATTCTCAATCAAATGTAATTGAGAAAGTGTTTATGAAGTCTGGAATTCCCTACAGAATTTTGGGAGGACTTAGGTTTTATGAACGTAAAGAAATTAAAGATATAATTGCTTATTTGAGTATTATAAATAACCCTAAAGATGAGATTCGCCTTAAGAGAATTATAAACCAGCCCAAAAGATCAATTGGCGAAAGAACGATTTCACAGGCTACCGAAATAGCAAGAAAATTTAATGAAGATTTTTTGAATGTTTTGAGGAAATCGGATACATATGAGAATCTTCAACGTGTTTCAATTAAGCTTAAATCGTTTTCGGACCTTATTGATAGTTTAATTAAAGCCAATGAGAATCCTGAAATTAAAATTCATGATTTATATGATATGATTTTGGATAAAACAGGATATATTGATTATCTTAAAACCGATAACGATAATTCAGAAGTGAGAATTGAAAATGTCAAAGAGCTTTTGAGTAATATAAAGAAATATGAAGAAGATGCAGGCGAAAATGCTACATTAGCAGGTTTTTTAGAGGAGGTTTCTCTTCTTTCTGATATAGATAACTATGATGAAAATTCTGATGCTGTTGTGATGATGACACTTCATTCGGCGAAAGGCTTGGAGTTCCCAACTGTATTTATACCGGGATTTGAAGAAGGTATTTTCCCGGGAATACAATCAATGTCGAGCGATGAGGATATTGAAGAAGAACGCAGGCTGGCATATGTTGGAATAACACGTTCTAAAAATAAACTGTATATTTTAAATTCCGGAAGTCGTATGATTTTTGGAAGTACGTCGCACAATAAAGTTTCTAGATTTTTAGATGAAATACCATCTGAATTGATCGAGAAAACTAAGTCCAGAGATTGGAAAGATTTAAAAAAAGGAGAACGCATTCCACGTTCTGCACAAGAAATAAGAGCTAGGTCTATATTTGCGGCTCGTAATTTCGGCGGTGTTTCGGGTGGCGTATCTCAAAACACTGCTATGAATGATTATAATGTCGGAGATTTAGTTAAACATGGTGTTTTTGGTGTTGGTACTATTATTTCCTGCATAAAAATGGGTAACGACAGTATGCTTAGTATAGATTTCGGTGGAAATATAGGTATAAAAAAATTGATGGCAAACTTTGCTAAATTAACGAAGCAATAAAGATTAGAACTCACCAATAAGAAAAATTTTGTGTATTTTATAAAATAAGTACATTAATATGAATTTTTCGAGTGGTGAGTTTATTTTGATTAGAAAATCTTTTAAAAAGTTTCGCATTAAATTTATTTTTGTTGTTATTGTTTTTATATCAATAATTCTTTTCTTAGATTTTCAATTCAGACCGATGATTAAAAGTGTAGCGATATCAAAATCAAGGACAGTTTTTTCAGAAGTGATAAATGAAGCTGTTTTGGAAGATATAAACAATAATCCCGAAAATTATAAAGAGGTTGTAAATATAAATAAGAATGAGGTTGGTGAAGTACTTGCAGTTTCATCAGATATAGAAAAAATAAATAGTTTAAAATCAAATATAAATTTGCTTGTTCAAAAAAAACTTTGTAATTTAAATCAAAAAAATATATATATTCCATTTGGGACATTGTTGGGAATAGAAATATTAAACGGAAAGGGACCGCCGATTCCGTTGACTCTTTCGGTTTCTGGAAGTATATTTACAGATTTGGTGAGTAATTTTTTAAACTCCGGTATAAATCAAACTTTACATCAAATATATTTATGTGTAAAAACAAAAATAAGTGTAATGCTTCCGGGATGTTCCTGTGTTAGTGAATTTGAAACAAAAATTTTAATTGCAGAAACGATTATAGTCGGAAAAGTTCCGAATTATTGTAATAATTCTATTTCTTCTGCTATTAGCGGAAATTCATCTAATTGAAAGTACTATATTTGTTAATATTTATAGTGTGTGATAAAATTTTGTTAAAATTAAAAATTAAAGAGGTGCTGATTTATGTCATTGGTTAATACAAAAAAAATGTTTCAAAAAGCGTACAAATATGGTTATGCAATTGGAGCGTTTAACGTAAACAATATGGAAATAATTCAAGGAATAGTTAAAGCTGCAGATGAACTGAAATCTCCGATTATTTTACAAGCTTCGTCGGGAGCGAGAAAGTATGCCGGTTCATTGTATTTAAAAAAATTAGTTGAAGCGGCTGTTGAAAGTACTGATATTCCTATTGCACTTCATCTTGACCATGGCGATTCATTTGAACTTTGTAAAAACTGTATTGACAGTGGATTTACTTCTGTTATGATAGACGGGTCGTCACTTGAGTATGAAAAAAATATAGAAATCACAAAAAAAGTTTGCGAATACGCACATAAATATGATGTAACAGTCGAAGGCGAACTCGGAAGTTTATCAGGAATAGAGGATAGTGTAAGCGTAGAAGCTGAAAAGGCATTTTATACTAATCCGGAACAAGTAGAGGATTTTGTAAAACAAACAGGCGTAGATTCGTTAGCGATTGCTATCGGAACAAGTCACGGAGCATATAAATTCAAACCAACTCAAAAGCCTAATCTCAGATTTGATATTTTAGAAGAAATACAGTTAAAGTTGCCGAATTTCCCTATAGTTTTGCATGGTGCTTCAAGTGTTGTCCCTGATTTTGTCGATGAAATAAATAATTTTGGCGGAAAACTCGGCAATGCAATAGGGATACCTGAAGAAATGCTAAAAAAAGCGGCTTCTATGGCTGTTTGTAAAATAAATGTTGATTCCGATTTACGTTTGGCTATGACGGCAAAAATCAGAAAAAATCTTTACGAACACCCGGAAAATTTCGACCCAAGAAAATATTTATCTTGTGCAAGGGATGCAATAACTGAAATTGTAAAACATAAAATCATTAATGTTATGAACTCTGAAAACAGAGCTTTATAATTGTTTGCGTGTAAGTTTTATGTTGACTTTATATAAATTTGTATGATAACATTTGCTATAAGTTTAGTGGCAAAAATTCTTAAATAGGAGGAATTTTAGTGATAAATATTTTAAATGTTTCGAAGACTTTTAAGACTACAGAAGCATTAAAAAATGTCAGTTTTGAAGTTAACGACGGAGAAATAGTCGGACTTCTGGGAGAAAACGGTGCGGGTAAATCGACATTACTTAGAATTATAAGCACAATGCTTTCGCCTACAAGCGGAAACGTAATTATAAATAATCATAGTATTTTAGACGACCCTCAAAATGTTAGAAAAAATATAGGTATTCTTTTTGGTAGCGAAGTCGGGCTTTATGAAAGATTAACCGCTAGGGAAAACTTAGAATATTTTGCAAAGCTTAACGGAATGGCAGATTCTCAGATTACAGAGCGTATAGATTATCTTGTGGAGAAATTCTCTTTTGCCGATTATGCGGACAAGCAAGTAGGAACTTTTTCAAAAGGTATGAAGCAAAAAGTAGCTGTTGCCAGGTCGATAGTACATAATCCGTCGGTTATGCTGTTTGACGAACCTGATTCTGGCCTTGATTTTAAAGCAGCTAAAATTATTTTTGATTTTATGGAGTTTTGTAAAAAAGAAGGAAAAAGCATAATATTTTCGAGTCATTCTATGGAAAACATAAAAAATTATTCCGATAGAATGGTCGTAATTCATAAAGGTACAGTTGTAAAAACTTTCGATGTTCACGAATATCGTGAAAAATATACCGATCGTGAAATAAACAATATTTTATTTAGTTTGGTGTGTGATAATGATGAAAACGTTTAAACAAGCATTAGTAGTGTTTTTTAAAGAAATGAAGTGTCTTATGCGTGACACAAAAACTTTTATTTTCGGAATTTTTTTACCGCTTATATTAGTTCCGTCTATGCTATTTATAATAGATTTTTCCATGAAAGGAACTCAAACAAAATTAGCAGACAACGTAAATATTGCGATAAGTAATAAAAACAATTCTTTTTATACGTTTTGTTCGGCACAAGATGTTTTAACCATTGTAGATGTTTCAGATCCTCAAAAAGCGTTGGATTCCGGAGAAATATCCGCTTATGTTACTATTGATGAAGACATTGACGAAAAAATAATTGCAAAAAAAGCATATAATTTAGATATTCAATATAACGAATCATCGATGAATGCAATGATGTCAATGCCGGTTGTAATGCAATATGAGAAAGCTTATAAATATGTTTTAGAAAATTATAAATTCGATTCAATTGAAAATTTAAATAAAGCATTTGATACAAAAATAGATTTTAGCAAAGAAACACAACTCTCGCAAATAGACACGAGCTCGCTTTACTTCAATATTCTAGTTCCGATGATGTTAATACTATATTGTAGTATGGGTTCTACAGGTACGGCGATTGAACTTAGCTCCGGAGAAAAAGAAAGAGGAACTTTTGAGGCACTACTTTCTACTTGTGCAAATAGATCAGGAATTATTTTAGGAAAACTTTTTGCTACGACCGCTATGGGAGTTGCCAGTGGACTTTGTACAGCATTAGGTCTTTGCGGATATTTGCTCGTTTCGTCTTCAAGCAGTAAATTAAATGTTTCAATATCTGGAATGCTATTACTCTTATTAATAATAATACTTACATCTATGTTCTTTTCATCAATTAATTTATTAATCGGTATGTATTCCAAATCTTCTAAAGAGGCGCAAATTTATTTGATGCCAATGTCTTTAATATCATTAATACCGACATTTTTTACATTTGCTATGGATATAAGTCAGATAACTTATACACATCTTTCAATCCCTGTTTATAACATTATTTGTATAATAAAAGAGATTTTAGCGGGAATTGTAAATTTTGCTCATATAGGAATTACTGCTTCATGGCTGATATTGTATGTTTCCGTATCTCTTCTTTTCACTTTAAAATTATTCAAAAAAGAAAATATTCTTTTTAGATTTTAGGTTTTTGAGTTGATATTTTATGCGAAAAATCAGATAATTATATTATCTGATTTTTTTATTTTTAAAAAAAGAAAGGAGTGAATCTATGCAAGATGATTTGTCTCCGTTTTTTAGAACTGAACTGTTACTCGGAAAAGAAAAAATGAACAAAATACAAAAATCGCATATTGCGGTTTTTGGAATAGGTGGAGTTGGGTCATTTGCGACAGAGGCGATAGTAAGATGTGGAGTGCAAAATATCGATATTTTTGACGGAGATATTGTAGATATAACGAATATAAATCGACAAATTATGGCAGATATTAAAACTATAGGTCAAAAGAAAACGGAAGTTATGAAAGAAAGAATAAAACTTATAAATCCAAACGCCAATGTAAACGCAGAATATTGTTTTTTCGATAAAGAAAATAAAGATAATTATGATTTTTCGAAATACGACTATATAGTTGACGCTATTGATACTGTTACGTCAAAAATTTTATTAATCGAAAAAGCCAATCAAGAAAATGTAAATATAATAAGCTGTATGGGTACCGGCAATAAGCTTTGCCCTGAAAAATTAGAAGTTTCGGATATATACAAAACTTCTGTTTGTCCATTGGCTAGAGTTATGCGCAAAGAACTTAAAAAACGTAATATAAAAAATTTAAAGGTTGTTTACTCAAAAGAAAAGCCGAGTTATGTCCCTGTTCAAGATAAAGAAAACCCAAATGCAAAACGAGTTAATGCGAGTATATCATTCGTGCCATCCGTAGCAGGACTAATAATAGCAGGTGAAGTTATAAAAGAAATATCAAAAATAGAAAGCGGTGAATAAAAATAATGAGTATAAACAGTTGGAATGTTTGTGAGTTTAATAAAAAAGAGATTTTAAAATACTCTAAAGAGTGGGGATTTCCGGCGGTTACATCATCTATTTTGTATTCAAGAGGATTTAGAACAGAAGAAGATATAAATGATTTTGTTTATGGAAATATAATCAGAGAAAATCCCTTTGATATAACTGATATGGACAAGTTGGTAAAAAGAGTAAAAGAGGCAATAGAAAATAAAGAAAAAATTTGTGTTTACGGAGATTATGATGCTGACGGTGTAACATCTACGGCACTGATTTATTTGTTTTTAAAATCTAAAGGTGCTGACGTTTGTTATTATATTCCCGAGCGAGACAGAGATGGATACGGTTTAAATGCCAAGGCAATTGATTTTATAAAAAATCTTGGAGTGAAATTAATTTTCACGGTAGATAACGGTGTTACTGCGATAAAAGAAGTGGAGTATGCAAATAAATTAGGAATAGATACTGTGATTACGGATCATCATCGTGTTCCGAAAGAGTTACCTAATGCAGTAGCTATTGTCGATCCTTTTAGAGTTGAATGTGAGAAATTAAAATATAAAAATTTTGCCGGTGTAGGTGTGGCGTTTAAGTTTTTGGAAGCTTATTGCAGTTTCGAAAATGTAAACTTTGAAGAATTATTAATTAAATATGGAGATTTGGTAACATTAGGAACAATTGGCGATGCTGTGGAAATAAAAGGCGAAACTCGTAAAATTGTAAAATTTGGATTAAAAAATATGCTTAATTCTACTCTTCCCGGAGTAGCCGCACTTTTGAATATTTCGGGACTTTCTGATAAATCCGAGCTTGATTTAAAAACGGTTGCGTTTTTTATGGTTCCCAGAATAAATGCTT
>JAUNCP010000023.1 GCA_030526535.1 Clostridia bacterium
CTATCGGTTCTCTAAAAATATCGAAGGTGCACATATTGTATATGTATTTTACTTGTTCACAAAGTAACTTGGTTTTATTATCAGAATCTTTTAAATTCATAAACAAGATACTTCTAGCATTATCCATTTTAGATACATATTCTCTTTGCTCATTAAAACTATTAGTAATATATGGTCGGTCAGGGTCTATTTCTCTGTTGCTTCTATCTATTTTATTAAATACAAAAAATATATAACCCATTTTTCTTGTGCCACCACTATATGAATCGTGTAATTCTACTAAATTCCACCAATCAGACTCTATATTTCCATCTGTTATTTTTCTAGCAACAAAGTTGGGGTCTTTTGCAAGTATTCTTCCTTTACCAGGCTCACCATATAAATTGTCTTGGTCTAAAACATTTCTAACGAATTCCGTGTACCAATCTCTTAATTCTTCAGTGGTTGGAATTTGTTCGTTATCTCCAGTTAAATCAGACATATGTATAATTACGTGAGCGTTTTGGCAGTAATACTGCAAATCTTTTGTTCTTTCGATATCTGCTTCAACTACCGATATTGAAACATCAAGTGGGTCATAATAGACTTTCTCGTGTTCATAAGGCTTACCATTTTCGTCTAAAACTTCTTCATCTGAAATAGGTTTGTCAAAGTTTCTTGTAAGGAATCTGTGCATTAAAACGCTTTTCCCTACACCTTTTTTACCTACTATTAGAATATTGCAATTGCCCTCAACCGCTTTGGTATTTATTCTTCCAACCCCTAACAACACACAAACCGACATTATTACAGATAATATTTTTTTCAATTCATTTTCTCCTTCTTAAATCAATATATTTGAAATTATTTGATTATTATAATTGTATCACAATATTTTTGTAATTTCAACGTTTTTATCATTAAAAGTTATATAAACAAAAAACTTTCGATATATTTTTTGCTTGCAAGATTTATAATATCAAAAGTTTTTAATAAAATCATCTTTGCCAATATTTTCTATCTAAACTTCGATATTGAATTGCTTCGGAAATATGTTTTATGTCAATAACTTCGGAATTGTCTAAATCGGCAATCGTTCTCGATATTTTTAAAATTTTATCATAACCACGGGCGGACAATCCCATTTTTTCAAACGCTGATTTTAAAATCATTTTCGCTCTGTCGCTCATTATACACACCGCTGGCAAATCTCTGGAATTTATGAACGCATTAAATTTTAATTTACTGTATTTATATCTCTCTAATTGAATCTTTCTTGCATCATTTAACCTCACTCTAATTTCTTCCGAAGTTTCAAGTTTCTCATTAGATGAAAGATTTTCAAAATCAATCGGCGGAACCTCTATATGCATATCTATTCTGTCTAACATTGGTCCGGAAATTTTTGATAAATATCTCGATATTGCATTAGGAGTGCACGTACATAATTTTTTTGGGTGTCCATAATATCCACATGGGCATGGGTTCATAGCTGCTACTAACATTATAGAACATGGGTACGTAAGTGTATTTTTTACTCTTGAAATTGTTATTTTCCCCTCTTCTAAAGGCTGACGAAGTGTTTCCAATGTAGCTCTGGAAAATTCTGATAATTCATCTAAAAACAGCACGCCATTATGTGCAAGAGATAATTCTCCCGGATGTGGAATGCTTCCTCCTCCCGATAACCCTGCTTTAGATGTCGTATGATGAGGTGCACGAAATGGCCGTTCTGTTATTAACGGTGAATCATTTTGCAAAATTTCTGCAATAGAATATATTTTTGTTGTTTCAATAATTTCTTCAAAAGTCATTTCAGGTAAAATTGATGGTAGTCTTTTTGCAAGCATACTTTTTCCGGAACCCGGCGACCCAATTAATAAAATGTTATGACATCCCGCTGCAGCGATTTCCATAGCACGTTTAACTTCGAACTGTCCTTTAACTTGGCAAAAATCCAAATTATCTGATTTGGATATTTCTTTTGTAAAAATATAAGGCTGAGGTTCTATTTTTTCAGTTCCGTTAAAATGTTCTATTAGTTCATAAACATTTTCTACCGGATAAATATTAATTCCTTCAATAACTGCCGCTTCTTTTGCATTTTCTTTAGGTATAAAAATATTTTCAAACCCATTTTGCATAGCATGTATTGTCATAGGCAATACACCATTTATAGGGGAAATATCACCGTTTAATGAAAGCTCACCAATAAAAACTGACTTTTCGGGTATGTCGGTTATCTGCCCATTAGCGTTTAATATAGATAAAAAAATCGGCAAATCGTAAAGCGAGCCTGTTTTTCTTACATCTGCCGGAGCAAGGTTTATAGTTATTTTTGCCAATGGGAATTTAAAACCTGAATTATTTATTGCTGAACGAACTCTATTTTTTGATTCTTTAACGGATGCATCGGGTAACCCAACTATATCACACGATGGCATTCCTCGGCTTACGTCAGTCTGTATAGTTACAACAAAAGCCTCTAATCCGTTTAAACCCATGCTGTTTATAACTGAAACCATTGTTTACACCTCTTTGTTTTATTATTTGTGTTTTTTTATTATAATTATAACATAATTTTTTATAAAAATCAACAATAAAAGCAAGCGCTAATATAAACTAAACGCTCGCTTTTATTTTTATACTTTTATTTTTTAAACGCTGGTATAACCACCATCGATTGGAAGGATTGCGCCTGTTACGTAACTTGCTTCATTACTTGCCAAAAAAATTGCTCCTGCATTTAATTCTCCTTCACAACCATATCTTCCGAGCGGAACTGTTGCTTTCATATAACTTGTAAATTCCGGAGTTTTAAGAGTATCTCTTGTAAGCTCAGTTTCGAAGTATCCGGGGCATATAGCATTACACGTTATATTATATTTTGCAAGTTCGCTCGCAACAGCTCTTGTAAAATTAATCACTCCACCTTTCGAAGTATGATATGCAATGGTATCCATTGCCATATTTCCTACCATTCCGTACATCGACGCAATATTTATAATTCGTCCATAATTATTCTTTTTCATAATTGCGGCGAATTCACGAGTGACGTAAAAAACACTATTTAAATCTACATCCATAGTAAAGTTCCACTCTTCGTCAGTCATATTTAACACGCCATTATTTTTTGCGGAACCGGCACAGTTTACCAAAATATCGACTTTGCCAAATTTATTTTCAATTTCTTGCGCCGCTAATTTTATATTTTCTACATTGGTAACATCACATTTAATTGCTAAACATTCCGAACCATTTTCTTCTATTTCTTTCTTTACGGATTCTAATCTATCTTTTCTCCTGGCAAGAATTGCTAAGCTTGCACCCTGTTTCGCAAAAGCTATCGCCATTTGTCTTCCAAGACCACTCGATGCTCCAGTTACAACTGCTACTCGATTTTTTAAATTAAACATTTTTATTCTCTCCTAACTTTTAAATTTATTTTCGTTTTAAAACTTTACGAACCGCACTGACTATATCATCACAAGTCATATGGTATATTTCTTTCAAATACGGCAGTTTCCCCACTTGACCGAATTTATCATTAATTCCGATACATTCAATCGGTACAGGACATTCACTTGCCGAAACTTCTGCAACCGCTGAACGCAAACCGCCGATTACATTATGATTTTCAACTGTTACCGCACAACCTGTTTTTCTTATAGATTTCAAAACGCCTTCTGAGTCTATAGGTTTAATCGTATGAATATTTATTATTTCTGCATTTATATTTTCTGATTGCAATATTTTATCAGCTACTAAAACATCATTAGTCGTTAAACCAGAGCAAAAAATACTTACGTCTGTTCCCTCTTTAATTACTTTTGATTTAAACAAATCAAATTTTTCATTATCGTCAAAAATATCAGGTGTATTTTTTCTGAACATTCTTATATAAGCAGGTCCTTCGTACTCCAAAATTTGAGGGAACATATTTATTAATTGAGCGTTATCTATAGGCTCGAATATAACTATATTCGGTATACTTCTTAAAACCCCGATATCTTCAAAACTCATATGAGTTCCACCATTATATTCTGCGCTTATTCCGGGGTCAGTACCAACTATTTTAACGTTTTGATTTGCGTAGCAAATAGAAATGGCTATTTGGTCGCAAATTCTTCTAGTTGCAAAAGGAGTAAAACTACAAATAAATGGGATTAATCCATAACTGCTCATTCCCGCTGCAATAGATGCCATATTTTGCTCCGCTATACCAACATTAATTGCTCTATCAGGAAATTTTTCGCTAAAATTACCCATTCCGTTTGGTTTAGCAAGGTCAGCGTTTAGAACAACTATATTTTCATTTTCATTCATAGCTTTTTCGAGCTCTAAAGCAAAAGCTTGTCGCATTTCCACTAGTTTTCATCTCCTTTTTGAGCGTTTTCAAGTTCGTTTATTCCTTCTAACATCATTTCTTGCGATACATTCATACTATGATTACTTTTTCCGGCGTTTACCGCAAAACTTACTCCGCTTCCCTTTACTGTATTCAAAATTATCATTGACGGCTTTCTGTTATCAGATAATTTAGCCAACTCAATAGCTTTATCGACTTGTTCGCAATCATTTCCGTCTTCGACAACAAATACATTCCAACCAAACGCTTTCCATTTATCATCAAGTGGGTCTATCTGGCAAATTTCGTCAACAGTTCCGTCGAGCTGTAATTTATTATAGTCAGTAAAAGCGATTAAATTATCAAGCTTATGAGCAGAAGCATACATCGCAGCTTCCCAAATTTGACCTTCTTGCGTTTCTCCATCTCCAATAATAGTATAAATTTTTGCGTTATCTTTTTTTATTTTAGATGCTTGAGCTATACCAACCGCGCATGAAAAGCCTTGACCGAGTGAGCCGGTCGTCATATCCACTCCAACTGTACGATTCATATCACAATGACTCGGCAAATTTGTTCCGGGTTTATTTAAAGTCAATAGCAAAGATTTCGGGAAATATCCTTTTTCTGCTAAAACAGCATAAACAGCCGGACCGCTATGACCTTTTGATACTACAAGCCTATCTCTGCCTTCTTTTTTAGGATTTGTCGGGTCTATATTCATGTGCTTATAGTAAAGCATTACCAATGTTTCAACTATTGAAAGCGAGCCTCCAATATGCCCTACTCCAAGCGTACCTATCTCGGTCAATATATTTTTTCGTATTTCTATACATTTACTATTAAAATCCAACATAAATCCTCCTAATAAAAATTTTTATAAATTATCGCTCCCGAAACTTTCCGGCAATAAATCTTCTAAAGTGTATATTTTATAATCGTCAACGCTTTTGGCCAAAATAATTTTGAAAGTCTTTGGGTTGCAAAACTCTCTTAGCGCTTGCCTGCACATACCACATGGTGGACAATACTCCGAAAAGCTATCGTCTATATCTCTTTTGCCAACAACAGCTATTGCTTTGAAATGTTTATGCCCGTCATATACTGCTCTAAAAAGCGCCGTACGTTCCGCACAATTACAAATTGAATAAGCCGCGCATTCAATATTAAATCCCTCGTAAATCTTAAAATCGTCCGTAAGAATAGCCGCACCGACTTTGAATTTAGAATACGGCGAATAAGCTTTTTCGCACGAATCCATAGCAGACAATATAAGTTTATTTATATAATCTTTCTCCATAGTCATCTCCACTTTTTATTAATATAAATTTATCACCTAAAATTATAGTATAATATATCGTAACATAAATTTCAAAAATGAAAAATTAATTTAAAATTTCATATAAAAATTGAAACTTTATCCGTATTTGTGTAATATTTATATGTGCAGTAATTTAAAAAAATCAGGAGTGATACTTTTGGAACACGATTTTTTGAAGAAAACAGGATATGAAATTGCAAGAAAAGGTGTTTTGTTTTTTTCTGGACTTTGTTTTGGGGCCGCATTGGCTCACATTAAAATTGACATATCGATGTTTTATTTTTGCTTTTTTGTTGGATTAGTTTTTATGATATTCGACATAAATTTAAAAAAAGAGTCTAAAATAAGAAAATGGAATAATAAAAGATTTGTATGTCTAACTGGATTTCCAATATTCTTTATGTTAATCGCTTTTGTGGCATTAGGCATTTACAGAGGAGATCGTAGTTTATATATAACTATGTCCATATTTGCTTTTGTCGAACTAATAGCAACTTTTATAAATTTAAGACATTTACCAAATGAGGTGAAATGAATATTGAATAAAAAAATTTCAAATTATATTATTACAACATTAGCTTTAATTTGGGGATTTTCTGGTGTCTTGACTTTAAATATTAACTCAGTTAATTCCGCAAACTTTAATAATATTTTGTTAAAAACATCAATATCTTCTGATGAAAAAGAAGAATCAGATGAGCTGGATTTTATAAAATCCGGAAATAACATAAAAAGTTTTTTGGATAACGATAAATTATTTTTGTATGGTGGTATAGCTTTGTGCTCAATATCTGTTGGCGGAATAACTTTTATTTTGATGCCAAAAAGACAAAAAAAGAATAAAAAAAGAAAAGACCAACAATGATTTATTAAAAATATTTTTGGAGGCTGACAAAAAATAATGAACAATATAATCACCAAAAAAATATGCGACGGTGTGAATTTTACTTATATTCCGAGCAATAAATTCAAAACTACAGTTGTATCTTTTTCTGCGTTTTCTAATTTAAACAAAGAAGACATTTCTAAAAATTCTATTATTCCTTGTCTTCTTACTAATTCGTGCAAAAAATATCCTTCGTTTCTTAAAATAAGCACTAAGTTAGAAGAGCTTTACGGTTCTTCTGTTTCTAAAAATTCAGGTAAACTCGGTGATGTGCAGGTTTTGACCATATCTGCCGAAAGTTTAAACAATGAATTTACTCAAAATTCGGAAAATAATATTTTAGAAACTTCTAAACTACTATGCGAAATGATTTTCAATCCCAATATTGTTGATGAAAAATTCGATGAAGTTTCTTTAAATCAAGAAAAAAGGCAACTTATAGAAAACATTCAAGCTGAACTTAACGACAAAAGATTATATGCAAGAAAAAAATGCGAAGAGATTATGTGCAAAAACGAAAAGTACGGCATAAACGAGAGCGTTGAAACAGTTCAAAATTTAAAAAATGAAGATATTTTTGAAGCTTGGAAAAATATTTTAAAATCGTCGCATATCGAAATAATTATTGTTGGAAATTGCGAATACAATTTAATTTTTGATGAATTTAAAAATAATTTTTCGAATATAGAACGCTCAAATATAGAAAAATGTGAACAAGAGATAGTCGAAGAAATAGAAAAAATCACGGAAGCAACCGAAAAAATGGATGTAACACAGTGCAAACTTGTTATGGGATTTAGAACTAAAATTGCTAAACCGAGCGAAGATGTCGACGCTGTAAAAGTTATGAATGCACTACTCGGAGGAACGCCTCAATCCAAATTATTTTTAAACGTTAGAGAAAAGAAAAGCTTATGCTACTATTGTTCTTCGAGATATAATCCGAATAAAGGTGTTTTGTTCATCGAAAGTGGCGTTGAAAAAGAAAATATCGACAAAGCAAAGGAAGAAATTTTAAATCAAATTCAAGAAATAAAACTCGGGAATTTCAGCGACAAAGATCTTTTAGAAACAAAACTATTTATAACTCAAAGCATTCAAAAAATCGATGACGATTTAGGTGCACTTGGTTCGTGGTATGTTTCTCGTGCTTTTGACGAAAACAAACAAAGTCCGATTGATGCTATAGAAAAAATAAATTCGATTTCTAGAGAAAAAGTAATAGAAGTTGCCAGAAAATTATCACTTGACACGATTTATACATTATCCGGAAAGGATGAGATTTAATATGACTCCGAAAATTATAGAAAATAATTTAATAAAAGAAAAATATTTTTATATGTCACATCCTTCCGGACTTGATATTTACATTCATCCGAAAAAAAATTTCAAATCTAATTATGCTATATTCGGCACTAAATTCGGCTCTATAAACAATAAATTTAAACTCGATAACGAGGAAAGTTATACGATTGTGCCGGACGGTATTGCGCATTACTTAGAGCATAAGCTTTTCGAAAGCAAAGAAGGCGATGCGTTTAGTCTTTTTGCTAAAACAGGAGCTTCTGCTAACGCTTATACTTCTTTTGAAAAAACCGCTTATCTTTTTTCTTGCACAGAGAATTTTGAAAGTTCGCTTGAGATACTTCTGAATTTTGTACAGTCCCCGTACTTTACGGAAGAAAACGTAAAAAAAGAGCAAGGAATTATCGGACAAGAAATAAAAATGTACGAAGACAGCCCCGATTGGAAAATCCTTATAAATCTATTAGGAGCTTTATATAAAAATCACCCTGTCAAAATAGACATAGCGGGCTCAGTTGAATCAATTGCAAAAATAACTCCAGAAACTTTATATAAATGTTACGACGCATTTTATAATTTAAACAATATGGTACTGTGTATAGTCGGAGATGTTGAACCCGATAAAATTTTTTCTATTGTAAATAAAAATCTAAAAAATCGTCCTGCTTTAAAAGTTGAAAAATATTATCCAGACGAACCAGTTGAAGTCGTTAGGGATACAGTTACAGAAAAATTCGATATACAAACGTCATCGTTTTGCTTGGGATTCAAAGAAAAAATGGATTCCGGAGAAATTCGCACATGCAAAGAACTTGCTTATACCGACATAATTTTAAAATGTATCGCATCTAAGACTTCTGAAATGTACCAAGATTTATTAAATCAAGGTTTAATAAACACATCATCTTTTGCGACAGAATATTTCGAAGGACCGGGATACGCTTCAATAATTTTTTCAGGAGAATCACCCAATCCTAAAAAAACCGCTGAAATTATTAGAAATTATGCCGATAAAATAAAAAAATCAGGTATAGACAAAGAAACTTTTGAAAGATCAAAAAAAGCAATATATGGTCAAAATCTAAGCGCATTCAATAGCGTTTCGGATATCGCAAATTTAAGTCTTGCTTTTGCGTTATCAGGACGGGAAATTTTTGAGTATATAAATGAAATCGAAAACGCAAATTTTGATGAAATTAGCAAAGAATTACCTAAACATTTAGACAGCAAATATAGTGCACTTTCGATTGTTGAGCCGAAAAATGACTAATATTATTTATGATGTTTCATTTCCAAAGTTAGGGCTAAATTTTAAAATAAACCCGATTGCTTTTGACTTTGGAAATATTAACATCAGGTGGTACGGAGTAATAATTGCGATTGGCTTTTTGACGGGGTTTTTATATGTAAATTCTCGCTCAAAAAAGTTCGGGGTTACTAATTCGAATTTACTCGATTTTATTATTTGGCCAACGTTTTTAGGAATAATCTTTGCGAGGATTTATTATGTTATTTTTTATCCGGGAGATTTTTATATAAAAAATCCAGAAAAAATTTTCATGATAAACGAAGGCGGAATAGCAATATATGGGGCGATTTTTGGCGGAATAATCGGGATTTTACTGGTTTCAAAAATCAAAAAAGAAAATGCTCTTAAAGTTTTGGATTTACTTTCTTTTGGTGTTATAATCGGGCAATGCATAGGTAGATGGGGAAATTTTGTAAACCAAGAAGCTTTTGGGAGCGAAACGGATTTTATTTTAGGAATGGCAAGTCAGTCTACGAATTTCGTCGCCGTTCACCCCTGCTTTTTATACGAATCTTTCGGATGCTTTTTAATATTTTGGGCCATGCATTTTTATAGTTTAAATAAAAAAGTTAGAGAAAAATCAGGAAACATTTTTGCGCTGTACTTAATTTTGTATTCCGTTTTAAGATTTTTTATAGAATCGCTCCGAACGGACAGTTTAATGCTACCATTCACATTTATAAAAATTTCTCAGTTAATTTCAGTATTAGGAATTTTAATTGCGATAGGAATATTTTATAAAAACAAAAGGAAGCTCTCTCAAAATTGAGAGAGTTTTTAACTATAAACTTACAGTAGTGAACTCTAAATTATGGGAACATTGGGCTTCTATCTGACTTTTTGTCTCTGGACTAAGTTCTCCACCAAAAACACAAATTTCTTTTAAAGAATCACAACCTTTGAATGCATTTTTGCCTATTTCTACATTACTCGAAACCGTTATCTTTTTTAACTTTTTACAATTGTAAAAAACTTCGTCATAAATCTTATTTAATTTTGGCAAATAAACTTCTTCTAATTTTTCATAATTCATAAATCCCCTGCGATAAATTTCTTTCAAGCTATTAGAAGAAAGTTTTTTTATTACAACCGCTCCTCCTAATATGCCATTAAATATTTTTGTATTGTCTATAACCACATTTATAGATTTATGCTTACAATCTCCCGATGGAGAAATATTATATTTTTTTAACAATTTAGAAATTTCTACAATACCAATTGAAAGAATGCCATTGCACCTAGTAGTTTTCAAAGTAAGCGTAGGTATACCTGAAGTGTTATCATCAAATCGTGCTTCAAACTTATTGTAAATGTAAGCCGAATCACCATCTTCTGGCGGAGTATAATCGCCGCTATGTATATCTCCATCTTCACTTGCGTTATTTTGTGGAGTTGACTTAGTAAACAAAGGCCTTAAAATATAAAACCCACCGATACAAATTAATGGCACGCCAACTACTACAGCGGAAGTAATACCAATAATTTTTTTATTCTTTGAAGATAAACCTTTTTTCTCTGTTTTTAAAATATTATCTCTCGGAGTAGCAGCCGAACAGAACAATTGAGATAACGGCATTGTCGCTGCCAAAGCTACAGACAAAATTTTCTTGACAGATTTTTTGTTGTATAAAATTATAGAACACAACCCTTTCTAAAAAATAATATAGCAAAATTCTTTTTAATAATTTTATTATATCATAAATTAATTAAAAAATCAAGCGCCCTGAATGTACAAACGCAACACCGATTTTTATAATATTTTATCATATATAAATAAAATTTAAATTATTATCATTGCGTCGCCAAAGCTGAAAAATCTATATTTATTTTCAACCGCTACTTTATAAAAATTCATTGTATTTTCGTATCCAGCAAACGCTGAAACTAACATTATAAGCGTACTTTCCGGCAAATGAAAATTTGTAATCAGTCCATCAATTACGCCGAATTTATAACCCGGTTTTATGAAAATATCTGTTTGCCCTTCATACGGAGCAATTTTTTGAAATTTTTGATATACTGACTCCAAAACTCTACAACTTGTAGTCCCGACAGATATTATTTTCCCGCCATTTTTCTTCGTTTCATTTATTAAATCGGCAGTTTCTTGCGGTAAAACAAAATACTCAGAATGCATTTTATGATTTGTAATGTCGTCATCCTTGACCGGTCTGAATGTTCCCAATCCCACGTGAAGCGTAACAAACGCTATTTTAACGCCCTTTTTCCTTATTTTTTTAAGCAAATCGGTTGTAAAATGAAGCCCGGCAGTTGGAGCGGCAGCAGAACCTAAATCTTTCGCATAAACGGTTTGGTATCTCGATTGATTTAAAAGTTTTTCTTTAATATAAGGTGGAAGTGGCATTTGCCCTATTTTTTCTAATTTAGAAAAAAAATTTATTTTGTCTTTGAACTCAATTATTCTATTACCATCAGGTAAAATATCTATGATTTCAGCTTCTAAAAAATCTTTTGTTTTATCTCCAAACATAAATTTAAAACCTGTTTTTGCTTTCTTCCCTGGTTTGACAAGTGTCTCCCAAATTCCACTTTCTTTTTGTTTTAAAAGTAAAAATTCAACAACTGCGCCGGTAGAAATATTCACCCCGTATATTCTCGCCGGTAAAACTTTAGAATTATTTAAAACCAGGCAATCCCCGGAATTTAAATAATCTATTATATTATAAAATTTATCGTGATTTATATTACCTGTAATTTTATCAATTACCATTAATCTTGAAGCGTCTCTTGGTTCAATAGGCTTTTGCGCAATTAATTCTTCGGGTAAATCATAATAAAAACTACTTCTTTTATTTAAATCTATTTCTGACATTACATTTCCTCCGTTTTATGTATATAACTCAATTGTACCATATTTATATATAAAAACAGCCAAGCTATTAAATAGCTCAGCTTAATAATATACTAAATATTTATACCAACTTTTTGGAAGAATAAATATAACAATTCGGAGCTTGCTTTGCACGCAATTTCAAATTCATCATATCTAGCAATTGTGGCAGTTCTATTATACGCCGACGAAACTTTATAAGAATATTGATTGGCCATTTGCTCTAATACACCTTTTGGCATTCTAAAGTCATGCTTACTATTTTCCAAAAACTTTTTGCTATACGACGGTGCGTTTTCATCCATTTTCTTTTCATAATCTGCGTGTACATAAAGCACTAACGGATTAAACCAACCCACTGTATGCACAACACAGCACATATCCTCTAAATAGTGCATAGCTCTTCCGAGTTCTACCATTGCTTCGTATTTTATTTTATATTTATCTCTCGGCTCGGATTTATTTTCGACTTTTGTGGTAGAACTATCATTTACTGCTTTATTTTTATCGACATTCTTATCTTTCACGTTATTTTCTTTCTTGTTATCTTTATTTTTTGAAATATCCTCTTTTTTATTATTATCTTTTACGAAATTTTCAGCTTCTTTCCACAAATCGACAGCCTTATTAAAATGATCATACATACGTTTAAGCGCACTATCTGATTTTAAATTTAAATTTACAACATTTTTATCAATAATTTTCGATTTAGAACTTTTAGATTTATCAGCACTTTCCGATTCAGTGTTTTTATTGTCTGACGTTTTAAATTCTTCATCAATAGAACATTTCATGGGATTATAAAAATGTCCATAAAATAAATATCCTGCTTCATCTACATCCGGTAAAACGCATCCTTCTAAAATTCCTTTTTCTAAATATCCTTTAAAGTTTTCTCTCCAACCAAACGCCCTAGAACCAAACCAACTTAAATCAAATCCCAAAAATTTTCTATGTGTGGTATATCTTAAAGCTGTTTCGGTAATCTTTTTATGAGAAATATCGCCGTAAGCATTAGCGTTCACACCTAAAAATCCCAAAGAAAGAAACAACGAACATATTTTTCTTAATTTTTTATCAAACATATTAGCTCTCCCTAACTATATAATATTATCTATAATTATATCATATTTTTCTTATTAAGTCAATATATTTTTAAAAAATTCAAAAACGTTCGTTGTTTCAAGTCAAATATATTTATAATTCACAGACTTTTTATTATTCAAAAAATCTTTTTATCTCTATTTCTGCATTTTCTACAGAATCTGAACCGTGGATAATATTTTCACTTGTACTCATAGCATAGTCGCCACGAATTGTTCCTGCGCAAGCTTCTTCAAACTTAGTAGGTCCCATTAAAATTCTCATACCTTTTACTACATTTTCGCCTTCGACTATCATCGCCAAAACCAGTCCGGATGTCATATATTCAACTATTCCCGGGAAAAATGGTTTATCCGCAATATGCGCATAATGTTCACGAAGTATTTCTTCGCTAAGGTTCATAGTTTTCATATTGGTAATAGCATAACCTTTTTCTTCTATTTTTGATATTACTTTACCAATTAATTTTCTCTTCAAACAATCCGGTTTGAGCATTATATATGTTCTCTCTACTGCCATTTTTATATTTTCCTTTCTTTTTTTATATTAGATAGCTAACCAACTCTCACGAATTTGATATCCCTGATTGTGGTCACAAACCGTACACAATCTTAACGCTTCCTTTGAAGTATATATATGACCGCAATTTAGACAAACCCAACGTTCCTCTTTATTCGATGCGAAAAGTTCTCCGCTTTCGATTAACTTCGCAACATTTTCAAACCTATCGCCATGAGCTTTTTCTATATCGGCTATGCTATTAAAAAGCTCTGCAATTTCTTCAAATCCTTCGGACTTTGCTTCCAACGCAAAATTTCTGTAAGCGTCGTTATATTCGCCATATTCATTACTTTTAGCAGCTTTTAGTAAGTCGAGTGTACTACTATAAATATCTACCGGAAAATCAGCTTCTATTTTAATGCTTTGTCCTCCGAATGGTTTTAATCTGTTATAAAACTGCTTGGCATGTTCCCTTTCTTGATTTGCTGTATAAGTAAATATACGTTCAACTACAGCTAATCCCTCTTTTTTCGCTTGTGATGCAGAAAAAGTATACCTATTTATCGCTTGGCTTTCACCCGCAAACGCTTTCATTAAATTTAGCTTGGTATTACTTTTTTCAAATAATACTGACATAAAATCATTCCTTTCAATTTTCTATGACAAAATTCATTATATCACATATCAAAATGATTTTTTCAATCTACTTACTATCATATCGGCGCATTTATAAACATTCCCTCCGCCCATAGTTAAAACCAAATCTCCACTTGTGGCATTGTTTACTATAAAATCAGCTATTTCTTCAAAAGTCGGAACATATACCGCATTTGGGATTTTATTAACCAAATTCTCCGAATTAATACCATAAATATTAACTTCTCTTACAGGCAAAATATCTGATATCACTACTTTATCTGAAATAGAAAGAGCTTTTGCAAATTCGTTTATGAACATAAAAGTACGTGAGTAAGTATGTGGCTGAAAAACAGTCCAAACTCTTTTGAAATTCATTTTTTTGACAAAATTAAGCGTAGATTCTATTTCTGTCGGATGATGCGCAAAATCATCTGCTACCGTAATACCGTTTATTTTTTCTAAAATTTCAAATCTGCGATGAGCGCCTTTGAAATTTTTAAGTGCTTCACAAATTTTTTCTGTTTCCACACCTAAATTCTCGGCAACCAAGAAAGCCGCCAAAGCATTGTATATATTATGTTTACCCGGAACAGACAAACTGACATCTACAATTTTTTTATCTTTATGCATTATCGAAAAAGTTGCCATTTGAAGTTCATTAAACACAATATTATCGGCATAATAATCATTGTTTTTAGAAAATCCGAAAAATATAGCTTTCGTTTCTAAGTCTTTAACGCATTCTCGTGCGTTTTTGTCGTCACCGTTTACTACCAAAAGACCGCTTGTTTGACTTGCAAATTGCCTAAATGATTTTTTGACATTGTCAAATGTTTTGAAATAATCCAAATGGTCGCTGTCAACATTTGTTATAACAGAACAATAAGGATAAAGTTCAAGAAAACTATCAACATATTCGCAAGCTTCTCCAACTATTATATCCGATTTGCCTAAACAACTATTGCCCTTTATTTTATTTAATGTTCCTCCGATAACAGCAGTCGGGTCTTTTCCTGCGTCTATCAAAATTGATGCTATCATAGAAGTAGTTGTTGTTTTCCCGTGCGTACCAGCTACACCTATTGAATTTTTATAGTCTTTGAAAATTATTCCTAGCATAACACTACGCTCTATCATTGGAATGCTTTTATTTTTTGCAGCAATGATTTCCGGATTTTCATCTTTTATTGCGGCCGAAAATACAACTAAATCTTGATCTATAATATTTTCTTCTTTCTGCTCCATTTTTACGTGTATTCCGATATTTCTAACTTTTTCAATTGTATCAGATTCATAAATATCAGAACCTGTTATTTCATATCCTTTTTCTTTCAATATTCTGGCTATCGGAAACATACCCGAACCACCAATACCTATAAAATGAATCTTTTTTATATTATCTAAATTTTTGATGTAACTACTTTGCATAAAAAGCGCCTCCGGAAAATTATATTATTTATATCGATTATTTTTATTACGATACTTCTTCGAAGAATATTTTGAATTTAAATAAATTTCACTTTCTTTGGAAGATTTAAATCCATTTACAATTGCTATTATTATGATTATTGTTCCCAAACTAATTAATATCCACGAAAAAATTGTCCATGTTAAATTTTTTGAATTATCTTTTTTCGGTGAATCATTATTTAAAGATAAATTTTTTTCCACTTCCTCCTCTTCTACTTGCGGTAAATCATATTTTGAATCTTCGTTCTGAGAGTTTTCGGTATCCGGTTTTTCTTCAACCTTTTTTGGAGTTTCCGATTTGTTTTTTTTGACAATATTTTTAGATGGTTTCTTCTCCGTCACTTGTTTTTCTTTTCGATTTTCAGATTGTTGTACTTGAGATGAAGTTTCATCCGACTTGCTTGGTTTGGACTCGGATGTTTCAGGCAACGGCTTTTGTTGTTCACTGTTTTCAACTTTTCGAGACTGTTCTTGGATATTTGCAACCTTATTTGATGAACTTACAGAATCAGACTCTTTCTTTACACTTTGAGTATTTCCGTTTTCAGATGGACTTTTTGTGGAATTAACATTTTCTTCTTGAGATAACACTGTACTTTGAAATATAAAAGCGAAAAATAACACAAAAAATATTGATTTAATTTTCATTTT
>JAUNCP010000075.1 GCA_030526535.1 Clostridia bacterium
AGTTAAAGAAATAGAAAATCTTAGCAAGAAGTTAGATGATGTTAAGACTAACGAAGAAGACAAAAAATCGACAGAAAAAGAATTGTATTCTAAATTTAAAGTTGTCGTATCTAGAGGTTGTGATGTTTTAATTAAAACAGTTGGTGTAACATTTGGTTTGGCAGTAACATATACAACTTTATTTGCTATAGTTGCGAACTTATTTGGTTTAAAGATAGATAAAAATGATGAAAAATACGAATATAAATTTGAAGGAAAAGATGGAAAAGAAGTAACAAATATTTTCGCAAAAGGAGCCTGTGCGCTTGAAAGTGGATTTTCAAAACTTCTTGATTTCTCAAGATTTAAAATTGGTGAAAAAAGTTAAGGAATAGCCGATAATATCTTGTTTGTGATTTTATCTAACTTAGAATAATTCATGGAACTTTTGTAAAATTCTTCAATTTCGTTGTGTACCAACAAAGCATTATGTAAATTATTTACGGATTTATACAAAAGTTCTTTGCAAATTTCCCTATTGAGTGCTATTAAATTTTTGTGTTTCGACAATTCAGTCGTGTTCAAAAATTTCTTAGTGCTTATTTTTTTGTATTCTATTTTATTTTTCAACTTAAGTGGTAATGCTTTTGGGTTTTCGAGTTTAAATGCTACTTTGAGTTCAGGAATAATAATCGCTTCGATTTCTTTGTCAGGAGCAAGAGGCTGTAAGCATGTTGTTATATTCAGTTTGTGATTTAAAGCAATACTTCTTAAATTTTGTAAAATCAAATTTCCAACAACCGAAAAATTATCTTCAATTATAAAAATTTTATCGGCTTGAGAGATTAAACTTTCCTCAAAACAAATGTGACCGCTAGGTGTAATAGAACTAATGAACCTTAATTTTTCAGAGCAAATTGATGAAGATGAATTTTTAAATATTTTTTTTGAAAATTTTTCGCAGTAGGTTGATATTTCATTTTTTAATGTACAATTTTCTATTATTTTCTTCATTTCTTTATCAATTTGTCCGTAAGCGTGTAAATATTTTTTAGAAGTATTGTGAAAAGATTTGTTTTTTTGATATAAATCCAGTAGTGCGGATTTATGTTTTAATAATTTTTTTGAATTCCAACAGTCGCATAAATTGATTACTGTATCGGATAATCCAGGAAATGTCGGATCTAATGTGTGCGGTGATGTTCCGTCGACTATGGCTGTTTTTAAGCATGGAATTATTACAGCATCGAGAGAATTTGGGTCAGAAGAGCAGTGAATTAACTCTGTATAGTTGCCTTTTGCAATGGATTTTTCGGCAATTTTTTTCATTAGTGTCGATTTTCCTGTTCCGGGCCCGCCTTTTAAGATATAGCAAAACCAATTGTCTTTAGGATTGTAAAGTTCTCTAAATATAGAAAATACCCCATTTGGAGAATTTGCTGATAGAAAAAAGTTTGATGATGTGCTATTATTCACAATGTATCCACTCCTTTATTTGAATAATATGAGTGAAAAAATTTTTTGTGAAAATCATTTTATTCCAAAAGTACTTGACAAATTTCACTAAAATATTTATAATTTTATTTATATTATATGTAACATGCCGTATAAATTTCGATAGGGAGTAGTGTAAAATGGGAATTGAAAATGTGGAATTTAAGTATGAATCTGACAAGAAAATTAGTTTAGAAAAAATTTTAGTATCTTTACATGATTATTTTAAAAAATGTTCAGATCAGAGCGGTGAAGTAGAAACAGCTTTTAAAGAATATTTTAAATTTAAAGAAAAAGCAAATGAATTAGAGGATACTTTAGAAAAATATCGAAAATATAAAAAGAAACCATCAAAAAAACTTTTTATATCTTCAGAAAGGAAGAAAATTGCCAAAAGTCTAAGTAGTAAAACCTATGATATTGTAACAGTTGAACTTTTACAGAAACCAACAAGAATACCGTTGGTGCTAAAAGAAGGTTTGGGGTATCAAAACAAAACTCTTACCGATGGTGAAAAAAGAGCAATGAAAGGTTGGTTTAATGAGTTAAATAAAACGCTTTGTTACAGTCCTAAAATTCAAGAGAAAGATTATGATGATTTTTTAAATAATAAATTATCCAACTTATTTAAAAAATCATCGGATATAGCTGATCTAATTAGCAAAACCAATGGTAAAAAAATCCAGAATATACAATATGACTTGAATAAAATCTCAAAAGGAAAGTAAAATAAATAATTGATAGTAAAAGTAGCAATTGAATCGCTTTCGTATAGTTGTGATAAACTTTATAGTTACAATGTTCCATGCGAAACTTTTGACAGTATCCAAGTCGGAAAAAGAGTTATTATTCCGTTCGGAAAAAATCAAAAAAAATGTGGGTTAATTATTGAAATATGCGAAAGTAATGATGGTAAAATTAATGATTTGAAAAATATTTGTGCGGTACTTGACGAAGTACCGCTAGTTTCTGTTGAAATG
>JAUNCP010000024.1 GCA_030526535.1 Clostridia bacterium
TATCCTATTATCAACTGACATCTTATATAAATTCTCCTATCGAAAAACAGATTATGTCAGACATTAAAAACACAAACAGGGGTAGAAAGTGGTTTTCAAAAGGACTTGATATTATAGATAAAGTACCTATAAATATGAGATATAATTGGTGTAAGCATAACATAAGATTTTCAATTTCCCCTCCGATAGTTTTAATGTCATATATATTTTTGAAAGAAATTGAGATTTTAAATATAATAAATATTATTGAGGGCATAAAGTACAGGATGCCGTCTGAAAAAATAAAGCAAATGTTAATAGGTGTAAATTAATTATTCTAAGAAGTGAGGTGTGGTTAACAGATGGCTGTATCAGAGATGAATTTTATAAGTATGATAGGCCCGCTAGAAAAAATAAATGATATAGTGAATATATGTGGAAAATCAGGTGCATTTCAGCCGGATAATGTTTTTTCGTTTTATTCAAATACGGATGGCTTTTCGAACATTTCGGATGAAAATCCATTTTCAGAGCCATTGCAAAAACTAAAAAATGCGGTTTATTCTTGCGGAGCAAACTTAACAAGAGTCGATGTAAGTTCATTTCATGTAAATATATCAAAAATTGATAGGTATGTTGCATGGATTTCAAAGAGTATTGATGATTTGATTGACAAAAAAAGATCATTTTATCAAATACTTAACGATAACAAAGATGAGATAGAGCTTTTGAAACATTTTTATGGACTAGAAAAACCTATTAGTGATATAAAAGCATGTGAGTATTCTATACCGAGATTTGGTAAAATGCCCGTTGATTCAAATGATAAATTGATTAAATTACAGAATGATGTCGAAAAAGACGGAATAGATTTGGTTTTTTTCCCTTTTGAAACCACAGATGAATACCAGTGGGGGATATACTTTGCGGATATCCAAAACGCAAAAGAGATAGATAGGTTGTTTGCTTCGCTCTATTTTGAAGAAGTTAATATTAAGTCATACGATAAAAACCCATATGAAGCGGTATCAGAGCTTCAAAATATAAATCAGTCTATTTACAAAAAAATTGAAAAAATAAATAAAGAAATTTCTGATTTATGGGAATCGCAAAAATCGCAGTGTATGAAATTTTATACAAAATTACAAGAGCTCAGCACATATTTCGAAATAAAAACTTATGCGGCGCAGTACGGAAAAAGCTTTATACTTGTCGGTTGGGTTCCGAAAGAAAATTTAAAAGATTTTACAGAAAAAATTTCTTTAATTCCGGGAATGGAATATACGACTGAAAAGGGCGAAAATATTTTAAATCATCTTCCACCGGTTAAATTAAAAAACAAGAAAATTTTCAAACCGTTTGAATTTTTTGTAGACACATACGGTATGCCATCCTATAATGAAGTTGACCCAACAGCTTTTGTGGCGATTACTTATAACATTCTTTTTGGAATAATGTTTGCTGATTTAGGTCAGGGATTGATAGTTTCGTTGGTAGGATATTTTATGTGGAAGCTAAAAAAGATGAAGCTAGGTAAAATTTTAATTTCTTGTGGGATATTTTCAGCTTTATTCGGAACGCTTTTTGGATCAGTTTTTGGATTTGAACATGCTTTAGATCCTTTTTATAAAGAAGTTTTCGGATTAGCTGAAAAACCGATAGAAGTTATGCATTCACAAACGACTAATATGATTATTTATACAGCTGTTGGAATAGGAATTTTTCTACTGATATTGGCAATGTTGTTTGGAATATATTCTCAAATAAAAAGAAAAAATTACGGCGAAGCGATTTTCGGAGCAAATGGATTTTGCGGGATAATTTTTTACGGTTCTACTGTATATATGCTTTTGGATATGCTTATTATTCATTCAGGAATAGTTGGATTTGCTTATATACTCGGCTGTGTAATCATTCCGTTGATTTGCTTGATGTTTAGTGAATTACTTATTAAGTTGGTAAACGGAAGAAAAGATTGGAAACCGGATAGCTGGGGGGATTATTTGGCACAAAGCTTTTTCGAGCTATTTGAAGTGGTGCTTAGTTATGTAACAAATACAATGTCATTTTTAAGAGTAGGTGCATTTGTTTTGGTTCACGCCGGTATGATGACAGTTGTGTTTACAATAGCAGAAATGTTTGGTGGCATGGGTTACGTAGTAGCTTTAGTTATAGGAAATGTTTTTGTTATAGCTTTGGAAGCATTGTTAGCCGGAATACAAGTATTAAGATTAGAGTTTTATGAAATTTTTAGCAGATTTTTTGAAGGTCAAGGCAGGGCATTTACGCCGGTTGTTGTGGAAGACTCCACAAATTAATTGGTTGTCTTTGCTTAAATATATAAATTTAAAATTTAATTTTGGAGGTAATTGTTTATGTTAGTTTTTGGTATGATTTCAACTGTTTGTATTATTTTAAGTTCTGTTATTGCTGTTTTAGCGGTAAAGAGAGGGAAAAACAGAAAAAGAGCATTTGCATTTCAGATTTGTTCATCATTCGCAGTCATGGCAATTTGTTTATGTTGTTCTTTTAGTCAAGTAAAGGCTATGGAAAATAAAGAAACGTCTGATACAACTACATCAGCTTCGCAAAACGCAGATAACGGCAGTGCTGTGGGATTGGGACTTTTAGCCGTTGCACTTGCAGCCGGATTATCCGGAATCGGCGGTGGAATTGCGGTTGCATCGGCAGCTCCGGCAGCTATCGCAGCGACTTCAGAAGACCCGAAAGCATTCGGTAAATCTCTTATTTTTGTTGCACTTGGTGAAGGTATAGCTCTTTATGGCCTTTTAGTTTCAATAATGATTTTAGGTAAATTATAAATAAAGGGGCGTTAGATTATGCGCTTCGAATTGATAAGTGATAACACAGATACATTAGTCGGTATGCGTCTTGCGGGGATAACGGGAGTTATGGCTCGTGAAAAGGACGAAGCCGAAACAGCATTAAAAAATGCTGTAAATAAAGACGATGTTGCAATAATTTTAATCACAGAAAAGCTGGGCGAAATGTGTAAAGATTTGGTTTATGATTTAAAAAACACTCGTCAAAAACCTTTGATTGTAGAAATTCCGGACGCAAAATCTTCCGGAAGAAAAAAACACGCAATAACCGATTATGTAAGGGATGCTATAGGTCTTAAAATTTAGAGTTGCTTATTTAATCGTAAAAAAGGGGGGTATACATTGCGTAAAAGTTTTAAGTTTCATAATTTTTTAAATACTATTGATAAATATGCTAAAAAGCAAAAAAATAAAATAGCCGATGAAATAAAGGAAATAGAGGAACGTGAATTAAAAAAAGCTGAAGCGGATATTATCGATGAAGTTAATGATATGATTTATAAAGAATTAGCAAACGTGAAAAATAAGATATTGATAGAGGTTTCGCATAAAGAAATAGAAGAAAGAAAAAAAATATCTCTTATGCGTCGTGAAATGATGAAAGAAATTTTAGACGAATGCAGAAAAAAGATTAATGATTTTACATTTTCCGACGAATATCCGGAAGCACTAAAATGCTATGCTGAAAATATATCCAAAGTTTTAAAAGGTCGTGATGTGGAATTGTTTGTTAAGAAAGATGACCTTAAGTATACCGATATAATAAAAAATGCTTTTAGCGGAAATTGTAGCATTAAACCATCAGATGATATTTTAATCGGCGGAATAATGGGATATAGTATAGAAAGCGGAATAATAGCGGACGAAACACTGGATATAAAACTTAGAGATCAAGAAAATCTAATAGAAGAAAAATTTGGTACCCTTCTTGTGTAGTTGTTTTAATGATTAATATTTTTAAAACAGGAGGATAAGCACTTGCAGAGAATATTCCTGTATGTGCTTTTATAAATTATGAATAATATCAATGTTATATATGGTATAAATGGACCTGTTGTAACGGTAAAAGATACAAAAATTTTTTCGATGATGGAAATGGTTTATGTTGGTAAAGATAAACTTATCGGAGAAGTGATCGGAATTACCGACGATAAAACAACAATTCAGGTCTATGAAGAGACAACAGGATTAAAACCCGGTGAACCCGTAGAAGGTACAGGAGGACCAATGAAAGTCTGTTTGGGACCCGGACTTTTAGATAATATTTTTGACGGAATAGAACGTCCTTTAAAAGCTATCGAAGAAAAAAGCGGAGCTTTTATTGAAAGAGGTTGTAATGTTTCTGCGCTTGACGAAAATAGATTGTGGAGTACTAAAATTGTCGTAAAAGTCGGAGATAAATTAGTCGGCGGACAAATTTATGCAAAGTGCGAAGAAACTTCTATTATAACTCATAAGTGCATGTTAGAGCCAAATATTAGCGGAGAAGTTGTCTGGGTAGCTAACGATGGCGAATATAAAATCAATGATGTTATTGTAAAAATAAAAGACAATAAAGGAAATATTCATGAATTAACGCTTTGCCAATATTGGCCTATTCGTATTCCAAGACCTGTTCAAGAACGTTTGCCGTCTACAATACCGCTTATAACAGGACAGAGAATAATCGATACGCTTTTCCCAGTTGCAAAAGGTGGTGCGGCATCAGTACCCGGAGGATTTGGAACCGGAAAAACAATGACACAACACCAATTAGCAAAATGGTGTGATGCGGATATAATTGTTTATATTGGTTGCGGAGAACGTGGAAACGAAATGTGCCAAGTTGTTGATGAATTTTCAAAACTTATCGACCCGAAATCAAATAAACCTATGACAGAAAGAACTGTACTTATAGCGAATACCTCGAATATGCCTGTTGCAGCCCGTGAAGCTTCTATTTATACAGGTATAACGCTTGCTGAATATTATCGTGATATGGGTTATGATGTAGCTATAATGGCAGATTCAACATCACGTTGG
Source organism: Clostridia bacterium (assembly GCA_030526535.1). GTDB lineage: Bacteria > Bacillota > Clostridia > Oscillospirales > Acutalibacteraceae > UMGS1491. The sequence continues at coordinate 4,845 of JAUNCP010000024.1, forward strand.
GCAGAAGCGCTTCGTGAAATATCGGGACGTTTGGAAGAAATGCCCGCAGAAGAAGGATTTCCGCCGTATTTACCGTCAAGACTTGCAGCGTTCTATGAAAGAGCAGGGCGAGTAAATACTCTAAGTAGTTCACAAGGCTCTGTAACTATTATAGGAGCAGTTTCGCCGCAAGGTTCGGATTTTTCCGAGCCTGTAACACAAAACACGAAAAGATTTGTTCGTTGTTTTTGGGCTCTCGATAAGTCCCTCGCATATGCAAGACATTATCCTGCAATTAACTGGATAAATAGTTATAGCGAATATTTCGGAGATTTAGACCCGTGGTATTCAAAAAATGTAGGAGATTCGTTTATAAGATATCGTAAAAAAATAGCATCTATTTTGAGTCAAGAAGAAAAACTTATGGAAATCGTGAAACTGGTCGGAGCGGATGTTTTACCTGACGACCAAAAATTGATAATTGAAATAGCGAAAGTTATTCGTGTTGGATTTTTACAGCAAAACGCATTTCATAAAGACGATACTTTTGTTCCGCTTGAAAAACAAAAGAAAATGATGAAAATGATATTGCACTTAAATAAGCGTGCCAGAAGAATGATAGCGGCGTCAATTCCGATTTCAAAGATAATGGACACAGGAATTTTCGATAAGCTGACACGTATAAAATATGATGTACCGAATGACAATCTGGAAATGCTAGACGATTATAAACGTCAGATTGACGAAACGCTTGATAAATTAATACAAGATAGAGTATAGAGGGTGGTGATTTAAGTGGTTATAAATTATGTTGGACTAAAAGAAATAAGTGGTTCGCTTATAGTTCTTGACGGAGTAAAGGGAGCGTCGTATGAAGAGGTTGTTGATATCAAACTCGGAAGCGGAAATTACCGCAAAGGTAGAGTAGTTCAAGTTGACGGCGATAGAATAGTAGTACAGGTTTTCGAGGGAACGCAGTCTATATCGCTTGACGATACAAAAGTGAAATTGCAAGGGCATCCTATGGAAATATCACTTTCGCCGGAAATTTTAGGACGTGTTTTTAATGGTTCAGGCGAGCCGATTGATAATTTAGGCAGAGTTTTTCCGCAGAAAAAAGTTAATATAAACGGTACGCCGATAAATCCTATTTCAAGAATTTATCCGCAGAATTATATTAATACTGGAATATCTTCTATCGACATTCTTTCTACACTTATAAGAGGTCAAAAGTTACCGATTTTTTCAAGTTCGGGAATGAAGCACAATGAATTAGCGGTTCAGATTGCAAAACAAGCTAAACTTGCAGATGATGAAGATAATAGTAACTTGGCAATAGTTTTTGCGGCAATGGGCGTAAAAAATGACGTTGCGGATTACTTTAAGCGTAAATTCGATGAATCGGGTGTTAGCGAAAGGGTTGTAATGTACCTTAATTTGCTAAACGACCCGGTTATAGAAAGAATTTTAACACCTCGTTGTGCATTAGCAACAGCTGAATATTTAGCGTTCGAACTTAATATGCACGTTTTGGTTATAATGACTGATATGACCTCATACGCAGAAGCACTTCGTGAATTTAGTTCATCGAAAGGCGAAATTCCCGGCAGAAAGGGTTATCCCGGATATCTTTATTCGGATTTTGCGTCTTTGTACGAAAGAGCCGGAATGGTAAAAGGTAAAACGGGTTCAGTTACACAAATACCAATCCTTACAATGCCGAATGATGACATAACTCACCCCGTACCGGATTTAACAGGTTATATAACCGAGGGGCAAATAGTTTTAGATAGGTCGATAGACCGCAAAGGCTACTATCCGCCGATTTCTATACTTCCTTCTTTGTCAAGACTTATGAAAGACGGAATTGGTGAAGGATTTACAAGAGCCGACCACCCTGAACTTGCAAACCAACTTTTTGCATCGTATGCAAAGGTTCAAGACGCAAGAGCTTTAGCTTCGGTAATAGGTGAAGAAGATTTGTCTCCAATCGATAAACTATATATCAATTTCGGAGAAGCTTTCGAAAAACAATTTATAAATCAAGGTTTTAACGAAAATCGTCCGATAGAAAAAAGTTTAGAATATGGTTGGCGACTTATATCAATGTTGCCACGTCAGGAACTCGATAGAATTAGTACCGAAACGCTTGATAAGTACTATATTGACGATAAAGAACTTTTAGAGCGTAAAAATAAAATCGATTTATTAGAAAATAACGATGCTGACGATACCGACGACGATACAGATGATGATGCAGATTAAAAATTAGTCAAAGTGAGGGATAAATTATGGCAAATTTAGTAGCTGCTACAAAAGGAAATTTAATGGCGGCAAAAAAATCTTATGATTTATCTAAGCTTGGATTTGAGCTTTTAGACAGAAAACGAAATATTCTTGTTCGAGAAATGATGACGCTTATAGAACGAGCGGAAGAAATCCAAAATACTATCGATGAAACGTATTCCAAAGCTTTTACTATGCTTCGAAAAGCTAATATAGCGCTTGGTGTTTGCAATGAGCTTTCGCAAGCTGTACCGGTTGAAGATGGTTTGAATTTATCGTTTCGAAGTGTTATGGGCGTAGAAATTCCTATAATAAATTTCAAAGAAAATATTTATTCCGGTGTTCCTTTTGGACTTTACGATTCAAACTCAGACCTCGACAAAGCATATTCTTGTTTTAGAGAAGTTAGAAGATTAACCGTAAATCTTGCAGAAGTAGAAACAAGCGTTTATGTTTTAGCAAACGCAATAAAAAAGACTCAAAAAAGAGCAAACGCATTAAAAAATATTATGATACCTAAATTCGAAAGCACTATAAAATCAATAACCGATGCGCTTGAAGAAAAAGAAAGAGAAGAATTTTCAAGGCTAAAAGTTATAAAAAAATCAAAAGAATAAGTTTAATTTTTGCAGCGGTCATTTGTTTTATAATGATTGCTGGTTTTTTATTGCAATCAGCTTGACATAGCAGAACTGTTAGAGTTATTATTAATAAAAATAAAGCTTTTGTATTTGTGGTTTTTATCTATAAATTACAAATGCTTTTTAGAAAAGGGTGGTTTTTTATGGTAAAAGATGAAAAAGAAAACAGTTTGTTTCGCAAAAGTACGCTCGAAAGGGTATCATCTCCGGAGCAATTAAACGAGTATATCAAGGTCACAAATCCGAATTTGATAATCATACTTGCGGGCATATTTGCGATATTAATAGCAGGAGTTGCTTGGGTTTTTTTTGGAGGAATACCAAACACGGAAGTCCTCAACGGAACAGTTGTTGTGCAGTCGGATAACACTCCAAAACTTTATTGCTATGTTCCGATTTCAACAAGTAAAGTTTTAAAAGAAGGCATGGACGTACAAATCACACCGGATTATGTAAATGATACTCAGTATGGCTATATAAAAGGTAAAGTTTTGTCGGTTGGCAAAGAGATAGTTACAAACAGTTATCTTACAAAAAATTTTAAAAATCCTCAGTTAGTTTTGCCGGCTGTATCTTTGGCGGCACAAAGCGGAAATGTTGTAGAGATTGAAATAAGTTTAGATAGTTGGACAAACCCAAAAGGTTATGAAATCGAAATTACAGACGGAACGACATGTGTTGCAAAGGTAATAAAAGACGAAACAAAACCTTATCAAATAGCTTTTAATAAGTAAAAAGGAGGTGCGATTTGTTATGCGAAAAAGATTGAAAGTACCTGTGATTATGCAGATGGAAGCACTTGAATGTGGGGCAGCTTGTGTTTGTATGATTGCTGCGTATTATAAAAAATGGATACCATTGACTCAGGTCAGGTCTGATTGTGGAGTTTCACGTGATGGCAGTGTTGCAAAAAATATGTTAAATGCTGCGAGGTCATATGGTTTTGACTCGTCCGGTTATAAATTAGACCCTGAAATGCTCGGAGAACTAACTTTGCCGCTTATTATCCATTGGAATTTTAATCACTTTGTAGTTTTATGTGGTATAGATACAAAACGTGGAAAATTTTACTTAAATGACCCGGCCAGAGGAAAAGTTACAGTTACAGCCGAAGAATTTGATAGGTCTTTTACCGGTATAGCGATAACCATGACACCGGGAAAAGAATTTCATCCCGAAGGAAAACAAAAGAGCGTTTTTACATTCGCAAAAAGGTGCTTAAAAGGTGCATTTTGGCCTTTTGTTTTAGCGGTTATAGTAAGTATAGTCGGCGATATAATAGCAATATCATCACCAATTTCACAGCGTATATTTACGGATAACTTGTTAGCGGGTAAAAATACAGCTTGGCTATATCCTTTTTTAGGAATTTTGGGCGTAATACTTTTAATACAAATTTTGGTCGGAATAATTCGCTCGATATATTGGTTAAAAATAGAGGGAAAATTTGCAGTTACGTCGAGCTCTAATTTTATGTGGCATGTTTTAAGATTGCCTCTGGAATTTTTCTCACAAAGAAACGTTGCCGATGTAGTATCAAGACAAGAATCGACTTCGAATATAGCGTTAACTCTTATTCAAAAAATTGCTCCTATGTTTAGCGGAATAATATCTATGTTTGCATATCTGTTTATAATGATAAAATATAGCTGGCTGTTAACAATCATTGGAATAGTAGCTACGATTATAGATATGTTTTTAGCAAAATATACATCAGAAAAGATTTTGGATTTTAAACGTGCAGCGGCACCGAATAACGGTAAATTAATGGGTGTCACTTACTCGGGGTTTGAAATGATAGAAACAATAAAATCTACAGGTGCAGAAAGCGGATATTTTGAAAGATGGGCAGGATACTACTCAAAGAAGAATAATGCCGAAAACGAAATTTTCAAATTCACACAATATTTAGGACAATTACCTGTGTTCGTTAAAACCATAGCAAGCTTAGTTACAACATTTTCAGCAGTGTATTTAATAATGAACGGCGAATTCACAATCGGTATGTTTATGGCGTTCCAAGGATTTTTATCAGGTTTTTTCGGACCGATAAACCAAATTATAGATTTATATCAAAACTTTGTCGGAATGAGATGTGAAATGGAACGTGTAGAAGACGTTCTTGATTATAAACCTGATATTTCCGATAAAGATAATTCAAATGATACAGAAGAAACAAAGCTTCAAGGTTCAATTGATGTAAAAAATATAACTTTTGGATACAGTAAACTTGCAAAACCTTTGCTTAAAGACTTCAGCATGAGTTTAAAACCCGGTCAATGGACAGCAATAGTCGGAAGCAGTGGTAGCGGTAAATCTACCGTTGCAAAACTTTTAACGGGACTTTATAAACCATGGGAAGGCGAAATAACTTTTGACGGTAAAACAAAAGATGAGATTAATCCTTATAGATTCCATAGTTCGCTTGCAATGGTCGACCAAGATAAAGTAGTTTTCCACGATACAATAAAAAATAATATTCGTATGTGGGACGAATCAATAGAAGACTTTGCGGTTATGATAGCTGCGAAAGATTCCGATATACACGATTCTATAGTAACTCGTTCTGATGGATACGACCATGTTATTTCAGAAGGCGGACGAGATTTTTCGGGCGGACAATGTCAGCGTTTAGAAATAGCCAGAGCATTAGCGCAAGAACCCACAATCGTCATTTTGGACGAAGCAACTTCAGCACTTGACGCCAAAACAGAATGTAGCGTAATGCAAAATATTCGTAGATTGGGTTGTACTTGTGTGGTCGTTGCGCATAGACTTTCTACCGTAAGAGATTGCGATGAAATAATCGTTCTTGATAAAGGCAATGTTGTCGAAAGAGGAACGCACGATGAGCTCATGGCAAATAACGGAATATATAAACAACTCATAATAACGGAATAGGAGGCGAAAAAGTAATGAGAGTAGATTTTATGGAAAGCCAAATCGAAGAAAGAAAAAGAAGCGACGAGGAAATGTTTCAAGGTGCGTTTTCAGATTTACTTTCGGTAGTTGGAATAGATTTGCCGAAAGTATCGAAACAAGCTAAAGGAGCATTGACAGAAATATTAACATATCTTGGCAGGCCTATTCCAAGCGTGCCCGAGAGTATAGACACTTTGGACGCACAGTTAGATTATATGCTCAGACCGTCCAACACGATGAGGCGTAGAGTAGAGTTGACGGGCGAGTGGTGGAAAGATTGTATAGGTTGCCTTTTGGGTTCGACAAAAAAAGGTAACGTAGTAGCTATTATTCCTTCGAAATGGTCCGGATATGAATACGTAGACCCGGAAACAGGAAAAAAAGAAAGAATAAATAAAGAAACTGCAAAAAATATAAATTTAGATGCATTTTGTTTTTATAAAGCATTTCCGCTTAAATCTTTGAAGATGAAAGATTTATTCAAGTTTATGCTAGAAAATTTGTCATATTCAGATGTGTTTTTTGTGATTTCTGCGGCACTCGTAATGCAACTTTTGGGAATATTCTCGACGTATGTTAATAAAATGATTGTTGAATACTTGATACCGTCGAATACAATGTCGTTGATATTACCGTTTGCGTCGTTTTTTGGAGGATTAACGATAGGAAGCTTGCTTATAGGAATGACAAAAACCGTAATTGAAAATAGATTCCACACAAAAATAAGTTTAGTGTTCAACAGCGCAATAATGATGAGATTTTTTAGTTTGCCAACTAAATTCTTTAAAGATTATACAGCCGGAGAATTGGCTTCAAGAATGGGATATATTGCAGAGCTTTGTCATATGATAGTAAGTTCGGTTTTTTCAACAGGGCTTGCAACAGTATTTTCACTGAGCTATGTAGTTCCAATGTGTACGTTTGCACCGGGAATGGTTATTCCGGGACTTTTAATAACATTTATAAGTATAGGATATTCTGTTCTTATGATATTTTATAAACAAAGTATATATAAGAAAAAACTTGATTTAGACCCGAAATTAATGTCTTTAACGTACGCACTTTTTGGCGGAATACAGAAAATAAAAGTAGCAGGTGCCGAAAAACGTGCGTTTGCAAAATGGGCAGAAAATTATTCAAACGTTGCAAAACTTGCTTATTCTCCGCCTTTATTAATAAAACTCGATGGAGTTATAAGTTTAGTTATAGGTTCCGTTGGAACGATGGTGCTTTATTATTTCGCAATAGTAACAAAAGTTGATACTGCGAATTACTATGCATTTAACCAAGCTTATGGAGCGGTTACGGCGGCAATAGCATCTATAAGTGGAGTTGCGCTTCAATTTGCAAGTATGGGTCCGATTTTAAAGATGATAAAACCTGTAATGGAGCAAGAACCTGAAAATGGTGCGGGAAAAAGAATACCGCTTTCTCTTTCAGGCGATATAGAAATAAGTAATCTTTCATTTAAATACGAAGAAAAAGGTCCGACTATTTTAGACAATATTAATTTGAAAATAAAAAAAGGCGAGTATGTAGCAATAGTAGGAAAAACAGGTTGTGGAAAATCTACATTAATGCGACTTTTATTGGGATTTGAAACACCGGATAAAGGCGCAATATATTATGACGGAAGAGATTTGTCTAAATTAGATTTAAGAAGCGTGCGTCAAAAAATCGGTGTTGTTATGCAAAACGGCTCATTATTTCCCGGAGATATATTTTCGAATATAATAATAACAGCTCCTTGGAAGACGATGGATGACGCATGGGAGGCGGCGGAAATGGCCGGCGTTTACGATGACATAAAAGCCATGCCAATGGGAATGCATACATTAATATCCGAAGGTAGCGGAGGAATTTCAGGTGGGCAAAAACAACGTATAATGATAGCCAGAGCCGTAATAAACAGACCGCAAGTTTTGTTTTTTGACGAAGCAACATCTGCGCTTGATAATATAACCCAAAATCACGTTGCTAAGAGTATAGAAAAATTAAACAGTACACGTCTGGTAATTGCACATAGGCTTTCGACTATAAAAAATTGTGATAGAATATTGGTTATGGACGGCGGCAAAATAGTTGAAGAAGGAACATACGACGAGCTTATGAGACAAAAAGGTATGTTTTACGATCTTGCTATCAGACAAGTCGTTGAATAACGCCAAATAATGTAAAATTATAGTAAAATATGTAAATTATTACAAAATATTTGAGTCGAAAATGAATATAAATTGTGAAATAGGGAGAAATTGAAAAAAGTGCTTGATTTTTTTTCGAATAATTACTATTATCATTATTGAAAGGATGTGTTTATTATGTCAATGATTTTATTATTAATGGGTCTGTTGAAATCTGACGTCAAGGAGGTCAACGTTAAAGCTGTCGATTTAGTTCCTACTAATTCAATAGTGGAAAAAGTAGAAAATAGACAGGAAACGAAAATTGATTCCAAAATAGGAAAACCTCGTGCTCGCCGTCATACTTGGGCTATAATTTAGTTTAGTGAGTAGATAAAAAATGATTGATATTTTTTTCCCGATATGTTGGAGAATTTTTAGTTTAATAGTTGAAGGTGTATTTTTGTTATCTGTTTATAGTAAAAATACGTTTTCGGTGTCCATCAGTACTTTTAAGAAAAATGTGTTTTTATTTTGTTATTTTTCTTTGTGTTTATTAATGTGTTTTGTCACAAATGAGTGGAATTGTTTTTATAACATAGTTGCTTTTTTGACTCCGGTTGTGTTTTTTCTTTCTGATGTTGGGAAAGATAAGTTTAAAAACAGTTTTGTAGTAGTGATCGTTTCATGTATTTATACAGTCATAACTTTCTGTGGTTCAGCTGTTAATATGTTTGTAAATAGTCTGCCGTGGAAAAAATTTATCCACACGCATGATATGCGTATTTTTGCGATATATATTTTACAAGCCATTCTGTATCCTTTGGTTTTATATTTCTTGTATAAGAAAAAAGTTTTTAGCGGAAATTACATTAAACATATGGCGTCCCATTTTCAAGCACCTATTTTATTTGTACTGTATTTTGCATTTGGTGTATATCTAAAATACAAGATAGCTTTTGTGGGTTTGTCTGGTGCTGATAAGCAGACTTTGAATATTCTCTATACAGTTTATTTGTTCTTGATACCTATTTTCTTGATGACATATTGGTTGCTTGCCAAGTTATCGTCTTTGAGGAATATTGTTCAAAACGGCAAATATGATGAGGTTTTCGAGAATGTAGCAGTTATGCCGATTCATAGTTCTAAAATTAATTTTTCTCCTGATTTATATGCGTATGAAAAGGATAAGGTTATTTTTAGAAAGAAGCTTGCAAATTTGGGAATAACAAACATGGATTGCGGTTATAGCCATTTAGTATTTTCACTCATCGCTCTTAGTTATCTTCCGGAAAAAGAACAGGTTGATATCGAGAAAGATATACTTGAGCGTGTTGCCGGATTTATACATAAAGATCCGAGCACCCTTCGTACAGAGATAAATAATATAATACACAGAGTATGGACTCAGGGGGATATTGAAACATTGAAATGGGGATATGAGTATTCCAACAATGTAAAACATAATGTTCCAACTGTAGATGAGTTCTTGATTCATATGGTGGATAAAGCATCTTAAAGGTTTAAATCACGCTTTCATAGCGTGGTTTATTTTTATGTATAAAAAAGTTTTGCTGATTTTTATTCGTACATATGGTATATTTATTTTAAATATACTCGGAAAAGAGCTGGTTGCTTATTATAACGAATATTTCCAGAAAAATCAAAGAATTCAGGAAAAAAATCAATTATACCCAAAAGCAAGTTGCGGATTGCTTGGGTATAGATAGGTCTACGTACTCCTATTATGAACTTGGAAAAATCGTTCCCGATATAAAAACAATATTGTCTTTGTCAAAAATATTCGGAGTTAATTACACTGAAATTTTAGAGTCTGAAAATCGTACAAAATTTTCTGATTTTTCAAGCGATATAAAAAGTACGGGGAATAGTGCTAAAAATGATGTATTGGATTTCAAAAATATTACAAGTGAGGAAAGAAATTTATTGATAGCTTTCAGAATGCTTTCAGAAGATTCAAAATATGAAACTTTAAAGTTTATGAATGATCGACTTAAAAAGAAAAAGCGCACTTCTACCTGATGAGTTGTTTTGGTTTTCCGCAAGTCATTTTACCTTCTGTACATTTTCCTCTGACACAAGGTGCTCCTGCATATTTAAATATGTTAGGAGCTATTTCTTTAACTATGTCAAGCATTTTGTTTGCAAGCTCACGAATTTCCCATTGAGCACGATTGCAACATCTGTGAGTAAAAAAATTTAGTAAACTTCTAGCGTTAAATGTACAAATAATGTTAGTTGTGCAAGCATTCGGTAAGACATATCTTGCATCTTCAATAGCCATTTTTTCGGCTTGCTTAGGATTAAAACCATCATTAATGTAACGTTCTTTCAAATTTTCGGACAATTCTAAATATAGGTTGTGTATTGTTTGCATAATACAATTATATGAATTAACATTTTCGAGTGATGGAGGTGTAACAAAATCGAGCTTATTATTTTTTACATATCTTTGCGATTGTACGGAATAAGAAGCTATTCGGTGCCTTGTCAATTGCGCTAACAGGGAACGAGAAACACCTTCAATTCCAAAAGTGAATGAAATATGTTCCAGAGGACTTTCATGACCTATTTCAGCCAGCATGGAAACAAATTTATGTATTTCATTATCGGTTAATTTTTCTTGAGTTTGAGCAATAGTTGATGAAGAATAGCAATTTTTTGCTGCTGAAGCAACTAATTTTTCGGGTTCGGGTGTATGCGATAATAAAACGACTTTCATTTATTTTCCAACTTTCAAAAAAATTTTGTATTGTATTAATTTTATCAAATTAAAATTTTTTAGACAATCGATAAATTTTATCTTTTATATGAATAAACATGGAAAAAAGTAAAACAATAATTTTTATTTTATTGTTTTACAAGAGGAATGTTTATGAAAAAAATTATTTTTGGGATATTTATAATTATACTTTTGGTTTTAGTTTTCATTTTTTTGCCGATTAAAAAAAATGATGATTCACCAAACAATTTCAATTCAGAAAATGATCAAAATGTTTTGCAAAATGATGATTTGAATTTTGAAGATAAATCTAAGATAAATGGATATATCATAAAAGATTACGATGGGAAAATAGCCGTTTTTGATATTAACGACGAAGAAAAGCCGTCAAAAATTACTACAATATCCGTAAAAGATTTGCCTGAGGCCGATAAAAATCTTTTAAAAGAAGGCATTTTTGCAGAAAGCAAAGAAGTCTTAAACAGCATTTTAGAAGATTATTGCAGTTAATTTTTATATTAACAAATCAAATAGGCAGTGCCCGAAAAGAAATTTTATGTTATAATGATGAAGTATGAGATGTGAAAGATGTAAAATAGAAAAAGAACAAATAAAAGTAGGTAAAACCAAAGCTGGAAGCCAAAAGTATAAATGTAAAGTTTGCGGAAAAGTATACACGCCAAATCCAAAAGGAAGGAATTATAGTGAGGAAGTAAAAA
>JAUNCP010000076.1 GCA_030526535.1 Clostridia bacterium
CAAGAAATAATCTGTATATTAATCTTACGATCTTAGCTTCTTTCTCTATTATTTTCGAGAAGAGAAAAAATAATTTTGAAAATTTTGCGAGAAAAATTAGCTTAAATCTCTTCTGATATATCGACTAATTTTTTTAGTCTATGATTTATGCCGGATTTAGTTACCGGCTTTTTTGATATTTTAGATAATTCTTCAAGTGATGCATATGGATTATTTATTCGTAAATAAGCGGTTTCTTTTAAGTGTTCCGGAAGAAAATTAAATTTATTATTTTCTTTTAATTTCTTTATGGCGCTTACTTGTTTTGCGGAAGAACTGGTTATTTTTGAAAGATTAGCTGTTTCGAAGTTCGTTGAACGATTTATATTATTTCGCATTTCCTTAACCATTTTTATTTGCATAAACTTCATTGCGGATTTTGTTGCACCGATAAATACTAAAAAATCTATTATTTTTTGGCTGTCTTTTATGTATATGACAAACTTATTTTTTCTTTTTATGACACCGGGAGAAATATTAAGTGACTTACATGATTCAAACATTTCTATTAAGGTATCACACAATTTTTCATTTGAAACATTTATTTCCAAGTGGTATTTACTATTAGGGTCAAGAATATTTCCACATGAGATGAAGACACCTCTCAGAAAACAGTTATAAAGTTTTTCATTCATTAAATATGGTGATGTACAAAAACCTATTTTATTTTCAAAAATATTATATTTGAAATTTATTTTTATTGTATGAATACATCTGAGATTGCAAGATTTATCCGATAAATATATAGGAGATAACTTTTTTTTGCAGTGAAGGTTATCTATTAGATTCCAAATTCTATCAGTCGAATATTTATTTTCCGAAGATATCGCCAATCTTTCGCCGTCTATATATCCGCCGAAATAAAATGCTCCGCATAGTTCGGTTAGTATATTAATTTTAGCTTCGATTTTTATATTTGATAATTCTTTTTTTACATAATATGAGAATGACAAGTTTCCACATCTGCCTTATTTTATAGATTTACGTTTCCGAGAGTTTTTATCTCGCATTCCAGTATTACACCAAATTCTTTGTAAACTTTATCTTTTATTAGATATATTAAATTCGATACATCGGAAGCGGTAGCTTTACCTGTATTTATAATAAATCCACTATGTTTTGGACTTACCATTGCGCCTCCGACAAATTTTCCTTTAAAACCTGATTGCTCTATTAAAGCACCTGCAAAATATCCCTTAGGACGTTTAAAAATACTTCCGGCATTTGGATATTCTAAGGGTTGTTTTGATTTTCTTTTTGAGATATTTTCATACATTTTTGCCCGAATATCTTTTTCGTTTGCTTTGTGAAGTTTGAATTTCATAGAAGATATAATAAACGGTTTATCCGAAAAAATGCTTTTTCTGTACGAAAGATTCAATTCGTCTTTTGCAAGCCTATTTATAGTTCCGTTCGGATTTAAGTAATTACCATATTCTATTATATCAGAAATTTCGTTTCCGTATGCTCCGGCGTTCATTGAAAGTGCTCCGCCACAAGTTCCGGGTATCCCCCAGGCAAATTCAAGTCCGGAAAGATTATTTTGCAATGCACAAACACAAACTTTATTAAGCGGTACACCGGCTTCGCAATAAATTGTATTTTCTTCTTTATTAATCTCTATATTTTTCAATCCGTGCTGAAGATTTAAAACAACGCCTCTAAATCCATCATCGGCTACAAGAAGATTTGTCCCGTTTCCGATTATAAAATACGGTATGTTTTCGGTTGTTATCAAGCCTAAAATTATTTTTAAACTTTCTATATTATTTACATATATGAATACATCTGCATTTCCACCGATTTTAAATGAAGTATGTTTTTTCATGCTTTCGTTCAAAAGAACTGTGCAACTTAATTTTTTTGATATATCAATTAAATTTTTATAAATGATAATCACCGCCGAGTTTCAAAAAATTTACTATAAAATATTATTTTATATATCCCACAAACATTTTTCAATTTCTTCGCTGTTTTGTTCCGGAGCTTTCATTCCAAGACTTGAAAAAAGTTCTTGTGCAGCATTAAATCCCAATTTACGTTGACGATTGTTCATAGCGGCAACTTCTATAATAGCGGCTAAATTTCGTCCGGGACGAACAGGTATATTTAAATAAGGAACTTTTACACCAAGAATTTCGGTATATGTACTGTCGGCACCCATTCTATCATAATTTTTTTCGTCTTTCCAAATTTCCAAATTTATTACCATATCTATTGTTTCGCTAACTTTAACTGCACCTATTCCGAAAATACGTCTTGCGTTTATAATCCCTATTCCTCTGACTTCTAAAAAATGTCTTATATTTTTAGGCGAACATCCAACTAGTGTACTTTTTGGAATCTTTCTTATTTCCACTAAATCGTCAGCTATAAGCTTGTGACC
>JAUNCP010000077.1:0-1199 GCA_030526535.1 Clostridia bacterium
TGATCCTATTGTATATATAAAGGAACATTTGAAAGAAAACGATACAAAAATTCAATTACAAGAATTAATTTATTTACCTAATATTGTTCAAAATAATAGAAATGGTAAATTATTTAGTTATTAATGGAAAAAAATGTAATGTTTTATATGAATTAATGAAGGAACATAATGAAGTTATGGTATTTAATCCTATACATTCAAGTGAAATAAAAAATGTAAAGGTTGATAAAATAGTGGCTACGATTTGGACTTCTGTTTTTAAAGCTAAAAATTTTGCAGATGAAAAAAATATTCCATTAATTTATTTTGTTCAGGGATATGAACCATATTTTGAAAATGGTGAACAATATGGAAAAATTGGTTTGACATATAAGTTAGCAGATTCAGTATTAACAATTTCTCAATATTTGAAAATTAAATTAAATAATCTTTTTAAAGTACCTTCACAGGTTATTACATATGGTGTAAATTATGATTTGTTTTTTAGTCGTAATTATCGAAAGACTCCTAAAGCTATTACTTTATTTTTAAGAGGTAATGTATTGAAAGGCGATTCTTTCTTATTGGATTTGTTAATGATGATAAATGATAATTTAAGTGGATTAACAATAAATGTAATTTATGTCAATAAAAAAATCACTTTTCCTTACTTAAAAGAAAATAAAAATACAATTAATTATATAAAAGGTCCAATTTCAAAAATGAAAATGAATCAAATTTTAAGAGAAACAGATATTTATATAGATTATTCTTTAGACGAAGGATTTGGTTTATTGGCTTTGGAAAGTATGTTTGCAGGAGCTGTTCCAGTTGTATTAAATTCTTTTTGCATAGAGGAGTATATGACAAAGGAAAATGGAATTGTCATAGACAGAGTAAATGATTTGAAAGAATATTTCAATGCAGTTTTATCTTTGTTGGAAGATAATGAGTTATATTTGTCAAAACAGAAAAATCGTAAACAGTTAGCAAAGAAGTTTGATTATGATTTAACTATAGAAAAAATTATTGATTTTTTAACAAAGATATCAATAAAAAAGATATTTGTTTGTCGGAAGACGATAAAAAATATTAAAAGAAGCAAATTCTTTTTATATAAAATCTTCAAATCAATTTAGAAGAATTCAATTATTTTTTGATACTCGCAACACCCTTATAAGAAAAATAAAAAGCAGATTGTAATATAATTATTTATAAGA
>JAUNCP010000077.1:1209-1599 GCA_030526535.1 Clostridia bacterium
CTAAAGAAAGCCCATGTGAATTATTATTTATCAAAAAAAGAGGTTAATATCATATTGTCAACAATTTATAGAAAGGATAATTATATATGAAACAAGTATTACTAACAAATATGTATTTTGCACAATTTTCAGGTTCAGAATTATATACCTATGAATTAGCCAAATTATTTGAATCAAAAGGATATGATGTAACTATAGCGGTTGCTTTAAAGGCAAATCCAATGGTATCTTTTTTGGATAAACATGAAAACATTAAAGTAATTGAAGTCACAAAAGAATATTTAGATAACAAACGCTTTGACATTGTTTTTGTACAACATTTTTCAGTTTTTGATTATTTGATAACAAAATATGAGATTGAATATAAGAAAATGATTGTTTCTATTTTAA
>JAUNCP010000077.1:1609-2382 GCA_030526535.1 Clostridia bacterium
GCAATTTTGAATTGCTCCCATCATATATTAATCATGCAGACGTTATATCATGTGTATCCCAAGAATGTCGCGATGCAATACTAAAAAAAGAAGATATTAAGAATAAAATCTTTGTTTTTGAAAACAGTGTATTCGAAAGTGATTTTTCCTTAAATAACAAAAATAAACTGAATAAAATTGCTGTGATTTCAAATCATGTTCCTGAAGAAGTTAAAGAATTAAAAATTTATTTTAATAACATAGTTTCTATTGATTATATTGGAATGAAAGAAAAACCAGAATTGGTTACTAGCTCCTTTTTTAAAAAAATATGATTTGATTATTACAATAGGAAGAACTGTACAAATGTGTTTCGCAAATCAAATTCCTGTTTATGTTTATGATCATATGGGAGGACCTGGATATATTAATATGGAAAACTATGAATTAGCTAGATATCATAACTTTTCCGGTCGTGGTTTCTCAAAAAAGAATGGATTTGATTTAAGCAGAGACATATTAAATAGATATGAAGAAAATCTAAAACATACAGATTTTTTATATGATAAGGCAAGTGAACAATTTAATTATATTAATAATTTTAATTGTTTAATGTTAAATTTGAACAATATTGAAAATAGTGAATATAAATCCGCAAATTTTTTTGAAGGAGAAGAAAAAAAACGTATACATTTTTATAGTGAAACAGTATTAAATACGTTAAGTATTAAGACTTTTGAATCAAAATTATTTGTAGATTACGGAAATGGACTTAGTGAACAAACTGCAATAAA
>JAUNCP010000025.1 GCA_030526535.1 Clostridia bacterium
TCCTCTAAAAAATCTAAGATAAATAAGCTTTTTGTCTTTCACAACAAAATTTTTAAGGGCTTGGTTTATTGATATGGCAGTAGAAATTTTTTCATCATCAAATGGTACCGGAATTTCAAGACGTTGAAAATTTTCGTCTTCTTCGCAAGGAGAATCGAGCGAAACTATGGTTTTTTCGCATTCTAAAGCTTCAATTATTTGAAATTTATCAATTTTTAAAATATCCGAAAGTTCAGAAATATTTGGCTCTCTGCCATAAAATTTAGAAAAATTATCGCTTTCGATTTTTATTTTTAAAGCTATATCTTTTATTTTTCGGCTTATTTTTACGTTATTATTACTACGAAATAGTGCTTTTATTTCTCCTAAAATTACAGGAACTGCGTATGTTGAAAACTGAACGCCTTTACTAAAATCAAAATTATTTTTTGCTTTCGTAAGTCCAATACATCCGGATTGAAAAATATCATCATACTCTATTCCCCTACCTCTGAACCTTTGGCAACACGAATGAACAAGTTTTAAATGTTCCTCAATTTTTATATCTTCGTTAGTTCTATCATTATTCATTTCCAACTTGCCTGCGTATTATAAATTTTTCGAGCGTAACGGTTGTTCCCTTTCCGAGTTTTGAATTTACTTTTATTTTATCCATAAAACTTTGCATAACCGCAAATCCTAGCCCTGAACGTTCGCTACCACCTGTTGTGAACAATGGTTCCATAGCTTGTTCTACATTATCAATTCCGCAACCTTTATCTTTAATTTTTATAAGTATTTTCCCATTGCTGAATATCTTAGAAGTTATGTAAATTTTTCCGATTCCGTTTTTGTATCCGTGAACGATACAATTGGTAACAGCTTCGGAAACTGCAGTTTTTATATCCGCCAGTTCATCTATTGTAGGGTCAAGCTGCGCAACAAATGCTGATACAACAGCCCTTGCAAACGCTTCATTGTACGACCTACTGAAAAAATTTATATTCATTTCATTTATAACATTCTGCATTTTTATTTTCTCCTTTAAATAATTCCTAATTTTCCGATACCCGAAAGTTTCATCATCCGTTCAAGCCTTTTGGGAATATTTTCAACCTTCATTTTTCCGTTAACGGATTTCATGTATTTAAACCTTCCCATTATAAGTCCTATTCCCGAAGTATCCATAAATTGTACTTCTTTAAAATCTAAAATTAAAAGTTTTGGGCTTGTCCTAACAATGTAACTATCTACTTTTTCACGTATATCTTTTGCGGTGTGATGGTCTATATCACCATCTATGCATGCAGTAACAACATTATTTTTACATGAAATTGATACTCCCATATTCTATCAAAAACTCCCTTCTTTTCATGCATTATCTTTAATAAAAATTAAAAATAAAAGCATCGTATAATTTGATTATACAAAATGCTTTTATTATATTTTGTAAAAATATGTCTTCTACGAAAAAAATTATTTAGAAAGTTCTTCAATGCTTTCTTTTAATTTAGAAATTTTATTTTTGAGTTTTTCAGCCGATTCTCTTGCGCCCTCTATAACTTTTTGAGGAGCTTTCGACACAAAATTTTCATTATTAAGTCTTGCCATAGCTTGTGAAAATTGCTTTTCAGTAACTTCGAGTTCTTTATTTAATCTCAAAATTTCAGATTTTACATCAACAAGTTCATCAACAGAAATATAAATTTTAACGAAATCATTCACTGCAGAAACAGATTTAGAAAGTTCGAAATTATTTGCAATTTCTATATTTTTAGCATAAGCTAATTTGCAAATTATATCTCTTGATTTTTCGAAAATATCAATTAGCATTCTATCTTCTGTCTGAATATAAATAGTAGTTTTTTTGCCGTATGGAACATTCATTTCTTTGCGTAAATTTCTGATTGATTTTATAACCGACATTAAAATTGTAACAGATTTTTCGGAATTTTCGTCAATTAAACTTTCGCTTGAAATTGGATACTGTGAAATCATTATTGATTTTTCGGAATTGACGAACGAGAGCCAAATCTTTTCGGTAACAAACGGCATAAATGGATGTAAAAGTTTTAATGAATTTATCATTACCCAAAGAAGAATTTCTTTTTTGCCTGAAATTTTAGAAAATTCTATATACCAATCGCAAAATTCATCCCAAATAAAATCATAAATTTTTTGAGCGGCTATTCCGAGTTCAAATTTTTCCATATTTTCAGTAACTTCTTTTGCAACTTTATTGAATCTACTCAAAATCCATTTATCTATAAAATTCAAATTGCTCGGCAAATTCGGTTTAATTTTTTCTTTGTCGATATTCATGTGAACAAATCTTGCCGCATTCCAAATTTTATTTGCAAAATTTCTGCTTGCTTCAACTTTTTCATTGAAAAATCTTATATCATTTCCCGGACTAATTCCTAAAAGCAGAGAAAATCTAAGTGCATCTGCGCCATATTCCTTAATTATTTCAAGTGGGTCTATTCCATTTCCTAAAGATTTAGACATTTTTCTGCCAAGACTATCTCTTACAAGGCCGTGTATTAAAATATTTTCAAACGGTGGCTTTTCCATTATTTTCATTGACGAAAATATCATTTTTGCTACCCAGAAAAATATTATATCGTAGCCAGTTACAAGAACATTTGTCGGATAAAAATAATCAAGTTCGGGTGTTTTTTCCGGCCAGCCGAGTGTCGAAAATGGCCACAATCCAGACGAAAACCATGTATCGAGTGTATCTTCATCTTGATAAACATTTTCTGAACCACATGATTCACATTTAGCTACATCGTCGCACGAAGCCATTACTTCTCCGCAATCTTTACAATACCAGACCGGTATTCTATGTCCCCACCATAATTGTCTGGATATGCACCAATCTTTTATATTTTCCATCCAATGAAAATATATTTTACTAAAACGCTCTGGAACAAACTTAACCTTACTGTTTTTTACGCATTCAATAGCAGGTTTCGCAAGTGACTCCATTTTAACGAACCATTGTTTGGAAATTTTTGGCTCTACGATATTCGAACATCTGTAACACGTTCCAACGTTGTGCTTTAATTCTTTAATTTCTCCGAGTAAATCTAGCTCTCTTAATTCCTCAATAACTTTTTTTCTGGCTTCAAAGCGGTCAAGTCCGCAATATTTTCCGGCTTTTTCATTCATAGTTGCGTCGTCGTTCATAACGTTTATAATTGCGAGATTATGTCTATTTCCTACCTCAAAATCATTCGGGTCATGAGCAGGAGTTATTTTAAGCGCACCTGTTCCCATTTCCATATCGACATAATCGTCTGCTATAACTAAAACTTCACGATTAATAATCGGTACGATTACTTTTTTGCCAATAAAATTTTTATATCTATCGTCGTTTGGATTTACTGCAACAGCTGTATCTCCGAATAGTGTTTCGGGACGAGTTGTGGCAACTGTAATAAATTCGTTCTTTTCGCCAACAACTTGATATTTTAAGTGATAAAAATTTCCGTCTTTTTCTTCGAAAGTTACTTCCGAGTCAGAAATCGAAGTCTTACATTTCGGGCACCAGTTTATCATTCGTTCGCCTTTATAAATAAGACCTTCTTCGTAAAGTTTGACGAAAAATTTTCTTACAGCTTTGGTGCAACCTTCGTCCATTGTAAATCTTTCTCTCGACCAATCACAAGACGCACCAAGTTTTTTTATTTGATTTACTATATTTCTGCCATATTCTTTTTTCCACTGCCACGCACGTTTTAAAAATTCTTCTCTGCCGATTTCTTCCTTAGAAATTCCTTCTTCGCGCATTTTTTGAACAATTTTAGCTTCGGTAGCAATAGATGCGTGGTCTGTTCCCGGAATCCACAAAGTCGAAAAACCTTGCATTCTTTTGAAACGAATAATAGTATCTTGCAAAGTTTCGTCCAAAGCGTGTCCCATATGAAGTTTACCGGTTATATTCGGGGGCGGCATAACTATTGTAAATGGTTTTTTGTTTTTATCAATTTTAGCTTCGAAAAATCCATTATTCGACCAAAATTCATACAGTTCATCTTCTACTTCGCTTGGATTATACGTTTTATTTAGTTCATTTTCCATATACTTTTTCCTTCCTTAATTTTCACAAGATTTAGAAATCAGCGCTTTAAGTTCGTCTAAACCATTACCGTTAACCGATGAAAAAAATATCTTTTTTACGGAATTATACTTAGCAAATTCAACTTCAATTTGCTCTTTTCTTTGCTCTAATTTGGTTTTTCCTAATTTATCCACTTTCGAAAAAACTATAACAAATGGTAAATTTTTATATTGTAAAAAGTCTAGCATTTGTTCATCTAAAGGAGAAATCGAATGTCTTACATCCACAATTTGAACCACCAAATTAATATTTCGTTTTAAGTTAAAGTAACCTTCAACAAGTTTCGACCATCTATTTTTTTCGGATTGTGAAACTTTTGCGTAACCGTATCCCGGAAGATCTATAAATCTTAAAGTTTTCAAATTATATAAATTAATATTTATCGTTTTACCCGGTTTTGAACTTACTCTCGCCAAAGACTTTCTGTTTAAAATCTTGTTTATAAGAGATGATTTACCTACATTGGATTTTCCTGAAAAAACCACTTCAGGTACATTGGATTTAGGGAATCCAAGCAAATTACCCACCGACATTTCAAATTCTGCATTACTAAAGTTTACCATAATTAATCTGTTTTCCTTTTTTCTTTCGAAATCAAAGCGTTTTTAAAAACATCTTTTAAATTTTTAACAGTAATAAAATTCACCGAATCTCTGACAATTTTGTCAACCTTTTCTATATCACTTTTATTTCCGTAAGGAACAAGAATACTTTTTATTCCGGAAATATAAGCGGCCATAGTTTTTTCTTTTAGTCCGCCAATAGGGAGAACATCGCCTTTGAGCGTTATCTCACCGGTCATAGCTAAATTTTGGTCAACCGGCGTTTTACTAAGTGCCGAAACCAAAGCTGTAGCCATAGTAACTCCTGCAGAAGGTCCATCTTTAGGAACGGCTCCTTCAGGAGCATGAATATGTATATCTAAATTTTTATAAAAATCACTTTTGACACCCAATTTAATTGCATTTGACCGTATATAGCTTATTGCCAACTGTGCAGATTCTTTCATAACATCTCCGAGTGAACCGGTTATTTGAATATCCCCTTTTCCCTTCATCGTCAAAACTTCTATTGGTAATGATTCCCCACCCAATGAAGTCCACGCCATTCCTCTTGCGACACCTATTGTTTCTTTGCTGTCTATCTTTTCATTTTTATATTTTTTGGGTCCTAAAAATTCCTCCAACTTTTTGTCGTTAATCTTTAAAGATTTTTTGTTATTTTCTATCAAAAACTTAGCTGTTTTACGCATCAAAGAAGCGATAGTTCTTTCTAAATTTCTCACTCCGGCTTCTTTTGTGTAAAATTTTACAAGTTTTTCCAAAGTTGTATCATTTATAGAAAACATTTTCTCTGTAAGACCATTTTGCGATAGTTGTTTCGGAATAATATGATTTTTTGCTATATAAAACTTTTCCTCATTTGTATAACTTGTTAAATTTATTACTTCCATACGATCATAAAGCGGTTCAGGAATATCATCTTCGTTATTTGCGGTAGCAATAAAAATAGCTTTACTTAAATCAAAAGGAACTTCCAAATATCTATCATAAAATTCACGATTTTGCTCCGGGTCTAACGCTTCTAAAAGTGCAGAAGAAGGGTCACCGTGATAATTTTGAGTTAATTTATCGATTTCATCAAGCAAAATGACAGGGTTTTTCACTTTAACTTGCTTTATAGCATTAATTATTCTTCCGGGCATAGCACCTAGATACGTTTTTCGATGACCTCTTATTTCTGATTCATCGCTAACTCCACCTAAAGATATTCTTACATATTTTCTTCCCATAGATTTTGCCAGAGATTTGGCTATTGACGTCTTCCCTACTCCAGGAGGACCAACCAAACATATAATCTGACCTTTTACATCAGAACTAAACTTTCTGACAGCTAAAAATTCCAGTATTCGGTCTTTTACTTTTTTTAATCCATAATGTTCTTGATTTAAAATCTCTTTAGCTTTTTCTAAATCTAATATATCTTTCGAAATTTTGTTCCATGGAAGAGAGAAAAATGTATCAAGATAAGTTCTAACTACATTTGCCTCGCTGGAACTTGCATGTATTTTAGAAAAATTTTTGCATTCCTTGTAAATTTTCTCAAATGTATCTTTTGGCAACTTTAGCTGTTTTAATTTTTTTATATATTCTTCAGACTCTGTTAAAGGGTCATTTTCTTCGCCTAATTCCTTAGCAATTACTCTCATTTGTTCTCTTAAAAAGTAGTCTTTTTGCGAATCGTCAATCGCTTGTTTTAATTTTAGTCCGATAATATTTTCACATTTTAAAATTTCTAATTCTTGCGAAAGAAAAAGCGAAAGTTTTTCCATTCTTTTTAAAGTGTCAAGTTCTTCCAGTAAACATTGCTTTTTCTCAAAATCAAGCACTATATTAGAGGATATATAATCAGAAATTTTCCCAATTTCAGAAAATTTATCCATGTTTAATATTACATCTTCCGGAACCTTTGACATCAAACTTAAATATTCCGCAAAAAGTTCTTGCGTTTTTCTTACAAACGCTTTTACAAAAACACGATTTTCTCTCTTGTTTTCGAATTCTTCCAATTCAAAAATATCAGCGCTAATAAAGCCTTTATCTTCAAAAAATTCTTTAACTTCTGCACGACAAATACAATCAACAAGTATTCTTATACAACTATCTTCTTGCTTTAATACATGCTTTATTTTAGCCAAAATTCCTACTTTATAAATTTGATTTTTTTCAACAATATTACTTTTTATATCTTTTTGAGTAGCTAAAAATATTAGCTGATTAGAATTCATAGCTTCTTCAACAGCTAATATTGACTTTTTTCTACCTATATCAAAATTTACCATCATACCCGGAAATGCCACAAATCCACGAAGTGGCAAAACCGGGATTTTCTCATAACTGTTGGATATTGATATATCTTCTATTTTTACTCAACTCCGTCCTTATGACACCGCATTTTTATATGTTTTAGTATTATTTTCAATCACCTTTTCGGGTTCATTAATAGTTATAACAACCGGTTCTCGATTTTCATTATAAATGAATTCCGGAGATTCATTTTCATCTATAACTTTATCACTAATTATAACCTTTGATATTTTATGATTTGAAGGAACATCAAACATAACTTCTTGTAATGTTTCTTCAATTATAGAACGCAATCCCCTTGCACCAATATGTCTTTCTATAGCTTTTTTAGCAATTGATTCCAAAGCTTTATCTGTAAAATCAAGCTCCACTTTATCAAGCTCAAACAGTTTTTTGTATTGTTTAATAAGCGAATTTTTAGGTTCGACTAAAATCTTAACTAAAGCTTTTTCATCTAATCCATTTAAAGAAGCAATGATGGGAAGTCTGCCTACAAGTTCCGGAATAAGTCCAAATTTCACGAAATCTTGCGGTATAACTTGACTCATCCAATTTGTTGAATCTATTTCTTTTCTTGTCAATACTTTTGCTCCAAATCCCATAGAAGATGTGCTTACACGCTTTTCAATTATTTTTTCGATTCCCTCAAACGCTCCGCCGCAAATAAACAAAATATTCGAAGTATCGATTTGTATAAATTCTTGTTGCGGGTGTTTTCTTCCGCCTTTTGGAGGGACGTTCGAAATTGTTCCTTCTATTATTTTAAGCAAAGCCTGTTGTACGCCTTCTCCGCTTACGTCACGAGTAATAGAAGCGTTTTCAGATTTTCTTGATATTTTATCAATTTCATCAACATAAATAATTCCATGCTGAGCTCTTTCAACATCGAAATCAGCTGCCTGTATCAATCTCAAAAGAATATTTTCAACATCTTCTCCAACATATCCTGCCTCAGTCAATGTTGTAGCATCGGCAATCGCAAACGGTACGTCTATCATTTTAGCTAACGTTTGTGCTAAAAGCGTTTTTCCGACACCGGTAGGACCAAGCAAAAGTATATTACTCTTTTTGAGTTCGACTTCATCCTCAGGTTTACTGAAAAATATTCTCTTATAATGATTGTAAACTGCAACCGACAACGCTTTTTTTGCATCATCTTGACCTATAACATATTCATCAAGATATTTTTTTATTTCATGAGGTTTTGGCAAAACTTTTGTCTTACCTTTACCCCTCTTTTTATTTTTTGAATCAGACTTTATGCTTTTATACTCACTGCCTGAATCTTCACTTTCCTCGTTAAGAATACCTACACATAACTCTATACATTCGTCGCAAATGCATACACCCGGTCCGGCAATCAGCCTTTGGGCTTCATCCTGCGGCTTTCCGCAAAATGAACAACAAAGTTCTTTATCTCTACTTCCTTTATTTAAACTCATACTTAATCACCGATTCCTAACGTAAAAAATTTTTGTTGTTTCCATTATCTCTTTTCAATAACTTTATCAATCAATCCATAGGCTTGCGCTTCCTGGGCACTCATAAAGTTATCACGCTCTGTATCTTTTGCGATCGTTTCAAAAGATTGACCTGTTTTTTCGGATAAAATCTTATTAAGTCTTTCTTTTGTTCTTAAAATGTGATTTGCGTGAATGCTTATATCAGTTGCTTGACCTTTTGCTCCACCGCTCGGTTGATGAATCATTATTTCGGCGTTCGGCAAAGCATATCTTTTACCTTTTGTTCCGGCTGCAAGTAAAAATGCTCCCATGCTGGCTGCCATTCCCAAACAAATTGTAGATACATCGCATTTAATATATTGCATCGTGTCGTATATAGCCAATCCGTCCGTTACAGAACCTCCGGGACTGTTTATATAAAGGCTTATGTCTTTTGAAGCATCTTGACCTTCAAGGTAAAGTAATTGTGCCACAATTACTCCCGCACTTGCAGAATTAACCTCTTCATTTAATAATATAATTCTGTCATTTAAAAGTCTTGAGAAAATATCATACGATCTTTCTCCACGACCTGTTTGCTCCACTACATAGGGTACTAAACTCATGAAATAACTCCCTTTCGATAAATAACATAATAAAATAGTGCAAACAACCTCAGAATATGATTTTATATAATTTTGCCTGCACTATGTATCAAAAATTTATTTTTCAATTCTGTTAGCTCTTAAAATTTCTAAAGCCTTAAATCTTAAAATATCTTTCTTTATGTCGTTTTCAGGAACGAATTTCTTGATTTGTTCGACTTTCATTTTATATTGTTCAGCAACTTTTTCGTATTCTTTTTCAACGTCTTCTGCTGTAACTTCAATATTTTCAAGTTCTGCAACTTTTTTAATTCCCAAGTCGAATTTAACTTGTGCTTCGGCTTGTGGTCTGAACATTTTATCGAGCGATTCTTCATTTGCACCAGTGAATTTCATATAATCTTTCGGATTAATTCCCTGTGATTGAAGTCTATATTCAAAATCTCTGATAAGTTCTTTTATTTTAGATTTTATCAATGCGTCAGGAATATCACCTTTTACAAGTCCTACAAATTTGTCTACCATTTCGTTTTCGATTTTATTTTTTGCATTATTTTGTTTTGCTTCCAAGATTTTTTTCTCTAAATCCACTTTATACTCATCAAGCGTATCAAATTCACTAATGTCTCTTATGAATTCGTCATCGATTTGCGGAAGTTCTTTCTTTTGGATTTTATTCAACTTTGTTTTAAAAATTGCTTCTTTTCCCGCAAGATCTACTACATGATAATTTTTCGGGAATGTGGCTTTAATTTCAAATTCGTCTCCGATTTCATGCCCAACCACTTGTTCCTCAAATCCTTCTATAAATTGTTTTGAGCCAAGCGTTAAGGAAATACCTTCGGCAGAACCGCCTTCAAACTTTGTACCATCAACAGAACCAATGAAATCGATATTTACAACATCGCCCATTTCAGCTTTACCTTCATCAACTGTCACAAGTCTGGCATTCTTATCCTGAATTTTTTTCAATTCATTTAAAATATCTTCTTCCGTAACCTTAACACTTTCTGCTTTTTTTACTTCTATCCCTTTGTAATTTTCAACGGAAATTTCCGGCATTACGGTAACCTTGACTTTAAAAATAAGACCGTCTTCCTTGCTCATCTTTACAATATCAAAATCAATGTGGTCATCAACTAGCTCAATTTTAGCTTCTTTTGCAGCTTCATCAATTGCATAAGGATAAATGGCATTCAAAGCATCTTGATAAAACACTCCGCTTCCGTAATATTTTTCTATAAATGCTCTCGGAGCTTTACCTTTTCTAAATCCAGGAACAGAAATTTTCCCTTTTTGTTTGTTATAAACTTTTTCTACCTCTTTTTCAAATTGCTCGGGAGAAATTGCTATTTCTAATTCCCAACGATTTACATCCACTTTGTTAGACGACTTAAGTTCCATTAAAAACTCATCCTTTCAAAATTTAAATTCTCAAGTTTGTGAAAATTAATTTCTATTACCGACAAAAATTTCTATGACACCAGAATCGGCGCGAAATTTATGTAATCACACGAAATAAGCTTAAAATCTATTCCATAGTGTAAGCCCTCTACTACAAATTTTCTAGAGCCATAACCATGAATATGTCCATAATAACACTTTTTTATATTTCTTTCAATCAAAATCCGCATAATTTCTTCAGAATATTGATTTCCGTAAAGAGGAGGATAATGTAAAAAAACAATCGGAGTGATATCAGTCTTGCTAGCTGCGTCGTCAAGAGACATTTTTAATCGTCCAACTTCTCGTGCCAGTATCTTCTCATCTCTTTTCTCCTGGGGATTATACATCCAGCCTCTTGCGCCGCAAATACTTTTCCCTTCGATTATATACGAAGAATTAAACATGACCGAAATACTGTTAAAACAATTTTCTTCTAAAAATCTACATACTGCGGTTTTTGTTGTCCACCAATAATCGTGATTACCCCTAAAAATAATTTTTTTGCCGGGAAGTTCGTGTATAAATTTAAAATCTTCTTTTGCTTCGGATATTTTTTTAGCCCAAGAAATATCTCCCGCTATAATTACAGTATCGTCATCTTTTATATTTTTAAACCAATTTTCTTTAATTCGGTCTACATAATTTTCCCATCCGGGAAAAACTACCATCGTTTTATCGCAATTCAGTGAAAGATGCAAATCTGATATAGCAAATATCGACATCTATTCCCTCCTATCTACTAACAAAAAATAATTCGTATTATTCAATAGGTTCTAAGTAATTTACTTTTTTATTATTTTTCTTTGCGTACCCAATTTCCGACCTAGTGCTTTCACCTATATATCCGTTAACATTTATTACAAAAATTTCGTCCGCCATATCGATTTTTCTTTTATGAATATCTCCGAGCATTTCTTTGGTTTCCCTCAAAGTTTTTTCGTCCATATTGTTCCATATTTCAGCCTCATCAGCACTTATGAATACTCCTATTGAAAGAACAATGTTTCCTTTTAGAGATAATTTACTCTGAACTTTTAAAAATTCATCCTTAAACTTAGCCGACCCACACAAAGTTATTACTTTATATTTCCCAACCATAAAATTCATTTCCTGCCTTAATTTAAAAATATTTAGTGGCGAAATTGTAAGCGTTATTGAAAAAAATATCATCAACGAGATTTTCGCTTAATCTTTTCGATAAAAAATACTCGTATAAATTTTCAACGCACCCTATTCCATTTAAACAATCCGGTACCTCTGCTCCGTCAAAATCGCTCCCGATCGAAACTACTTTTTCTCCATCAAGCTCTAAAAAATGATAAACGTGTTTTAAAACATCGTCGTAATTAACTTCGCTACATTCACTCAAAAACTTTTTACAAAATGTAATTCCGACTAATCCACCTCGCTCAGCTATTTCTCTAAACTGACTATCGGTTAAATTTCTCTTATTATTACAAATTTTCTTGAAATTTGAATGAGTAGCAATAAATGGCTTTTTAGAATAGTCGCATACATCGTAAAAAAGTTGCTCGCTTGCGTGCGACACATCTACTATTATACTAGATTCTTCAAGCATTTGTACAGCTTTAATTCCAAACTCTGTAAGGCCACCAGCGTTATCAACCAAAACTCCGTCACCAAACTCGCAACTGCCGTTCCAAGTAAGCGTTAATATTTTAACTCCTGCGTCTTTCAAAACTTTTATTCTTTCGAGTTTAGAATTTAAAACCGCTCCGCCTTCAACAGTTAAAATTATACCGCTATTTTTGCACTTGTTATTTTTAAAATTCTCTAAATCTTTTGAATTTTTGCAAACATCAAAAAGGTCGCAATAAAGAAGCTCTTGTTCTTTTAATTTTCTAACAGCTTTATCAAAAAATATTTCTGCATTCATATTTCTAACGCTATCCGGAATCCAAATAGCAAAACACGACAAATATTTTTCAATTTTTTCTGCACTTTTCAAATTTACATGCAAATCATTTCTATAAATTTCTTTATTTTCAAACGTCATGCGATACAATGTGTCACAATGAAGGTCAAAAAATCTCACTATATTCCTCCAAATCAAAAGCATTTTCAAAATAATTTATACTCTTAAATCTATTTTGAAAATCAACTAAAATCTCCGAAACATCAAACCTCGGTTGCTTATCTGTTTCATTTTTTAAAATATATTCAAAAGCAGTTTTTATTATTTTTTCTCTCTTTTTTCTGTCAACGGATTCTACTCCACGGGAAATCGATCTACTATTTCTCGTTTTCACTTCTACAAATACAATATATTTTTCGTTTTCCACAATTATATCTATCTCGCCATACCTACTGTGATAATTTTTTTCGAGGAGAAAATAATTTTTATTAAGGAGATAATTAAGCGTAATCGTTTCGCCATTTTGACCTATATCTTTACTGTTATTCATTATCTAAATTCATATTTTTCAAAAATGTTTTTCTGTGAATTTCGCATATACCATTAGCTTTTATTGCTTCGTAGTGAGCTTTTGTACCATAGCCTTTATGTTTTTCAAAACCATATTCGGGATATTTTTTCGATAATTCTTTCATAAGTCTATCCCTAGTAACTTTTGCTAAAATCGAAGCACAAGCAATGCTATGCGATAGACTATCTCCTTTTATAATTGCTTTTGCGGGAATATCAAAATCCGGCAAACGATTTCCGTCAACAAGTATTAAATCAGGTTGAATTTTAAGACTTTTCACAGCTCTTTTCATCGCCAAAAAAGTTGCGTTCAAAATATTAACTTCATCTATTTCTTTTTCGTTCGAAAATGCTATGCCATAACTAAGCGATTTTTCTTTTATCGTGTAAAAAAGTAATTCTCGCTTTTTCTCTGTCAATTTTTTAGAATCATTAACACCGTCTATGATTGTTCCGTAAGGCATTACTACCGCTGCGGCACAAACCGGTCCTGCTAATGGTCCTCTTCCGGCTTCGTCTATACCACAAACTAATTTAGTATTATTTTCGCTATATAAATTTTCGTAATATAAAAAATCTTTTTCATTATTTTCTGCCACTTTTTATTCTCCTTGCTCGACATTTGGTGCTTCAAGCGTTATTTTTCCTAACTTTCCGCTACGGAATTCTTCTAAAATTATATTAGCAATTCGAGTGGTGTCTACTTCTGCGCCGGATATTAGCGCTCCTCTTTTTCTTCCGATAGATTCTAAAATTTCAAAAGAAGATAAATTTTCAATTTTAGATTTATCTAGTTTGAATCGCTTGCACAAATTATCCATATATCTGTTTCTGATTTTTTCTATAAATCTAACACTTAAATCCTCAACGTCTAAAATCTGATCTTTTATAGCGCCCGTAAAAGCTAAGTCGAGCGCAGTCGTATTATCTTGAAATTTCGGCCACAAAACACCAGGTGTATCCAAAATTTGAATTTTATCTCCGCATGTAAACCATTGGTTACTACGAGTAACGCCGGGTCTGTTTTCAACTTTGGCTTTTGAATTTTTGCAAATTCTGTTTATAAACGAAGACTTACCGACATTTGGTATACCAACAATCATTAACCTTAATTTTTGTCCGACGGCACCTTTTGCTTCCCAGTTTTTTAATTTATAGCTCATTTTCTGAAGAACTTTGTTCATAAACACATTTGTGCTTTTGCTATCTTTAATGCTGAATAAAATGCAGTCTTGACCTATATTTTCGAAATACTTTTTCCAACTCAAAGAAATTTTTTCGTCTGATAAATCAGATTTATTTAAAACTATTATTCTAGGCTTGTCCGAAAGTATTTTGTCAATGTCAGGATTTCGACTGCTAAGCGGTATTCTGGCGTCTAGTAATTCTATAACAACATCGACATTTCCGAGCGACTCTTTTAATTTTCTCTGAGCTTTCGCCATATGTCCCGGAAACCAATTGATGCTCGTCGATGGTAAACCTTTTGTATTTTCATCCATCTTTTTATTTTTTCTCATCTCTCTTTTTTGATACATGTCCATTATTTATCACTTCCTTTATTTTATATAAAATATCATGCATTATTTATTTAAAATATTTTTTATCTTTTTATTATTTAAAAATATCATTTTATCTTGAAATTCTTTCATTTCTTTAAGTTTGTTTTTTCCATTTTTATAATAAGAATTAACTGTTGAAATAAAATATAACAATTGTTTAAAAGTTGGTGGATGATTATATGCTTCTACTCCTAGTCTTTGCTTTAACCATCTTTTAGTTACTCTATAGTATGATTTTAGTCTACAAAGTTTAATATAATATATTATGTCTGCTTGTTCTCTCCCTTTTTTAAATTTATTTCTGCCAACATCCTCAATTATCCAAGAATCATTTTCTAAAATTTCATCAAATAACTTTAATGCTTCTTCATCTGTTCTTTTTATATTACCATTGTCATCATCCCAAGAAACTTTATCAAGTTCATATCTATTAATATTATATTTCTTTGATAGTTTTTTTGAAAAAGTTGTCTTTCCACTACCAACAGGTCCAATTATATATATTTTTTTCATATTATCACCTACTTCTTTTTTTATACAAAGTTTTCCATATGTCGTTATTACCCTTATTTTCTTTAAAATTTTATCATTTTTTACCTATAAAATGTAAAAAGAAATAATCTTAAATCTCTTTATTTATAAGCCTTTCTAGGAAGTTTTCCATAAGTCGTTATTTCCCAGTTTATATTTACTTTGCTTTTTTCCATAAATCCTCCTCAAGTATTCACCTTTAGTAGTTTTTGTTTCTACACAAATGGTATGGCTTTACAATATTTTTTAATTTTTTAGAGTAATTAAATAAAAAATCATTAATATCTACTGATTTAAAACTATTGAGTCTATTTTTTATATACCCTAAAACAAATATCTGACTTGCTCGGATTTCAACTTCATATTTAGAAGAAATTTCGATTTCTTTTTTATTATCTACCATGTAAGATAACTCTTTGTCGTATTCCGTTATTCCTAACGCTCTTAAAACTTGAGGAATTTTATAATCAGCACAACCTATTAAATTT
>JAUNCP010000078.1 GCA_030526535.1 Clostridia bacterium
TGATATAATGAGATATATTTTTGTTATAAAAATCAATAAAAATAATAAATTTTAAGAATAAGGAATGAAATCTGATATGCTTAATGATTTTTGGAGCAAATTAAAAAGTGGTTCGGATATTCGTGGAACTGCAATAGAGGATAAAAACCACAGTAATTTTGACTTAACAAATGATGTTATAGAGAAAATATGCATAGCTTTTGCTAAGTGGTTGAGTAAAAAAAATAATTTAGAATATAAATTAATAACAATTGCAATAGGTCATGATTCAAGAATATCCGCAAATCGTATAAAAAACGCATCTATAAATTCTTTAAGAAATATAGGTGTAAACGTTTATGATTGTTCACTTATGCCAACACCCGCGATGATGACCGCCATATCCATTTTAGATTGTACAGGAGCCATAGAAATAACTGCGAGTCATCATCCGAAAAATAAAAATGGATTAAAATTTTTCACAATTGATGGCGGATTATCAGATAACGATATCGAAGAAATTCTGGAAATAGCTCAAAATGAAGAAGTTGTTGCTAATTCCGATTCCGGAAACGTTAGAACAACAAATATAATGAAATATTATGAAGAAAAATTAAAAAATATTATAATTAAAGAAACCGGTGAATTTTCTTCGAGGCCACTGGAAGGATTGAAAATTGTTGTAGATGCAGGAAATGGAGCAGGGGGATTTTTCGTAGAAAATGTTCTAAAACCTCTTGGAGCGGACACTACAGGTAGTATATTTTTAAATCCGGATGGGAATTTTCCGAATCATATTCCAAATCCTGAAGATAAAAATGCGATCGAATGTATAGTTGACGCAACAAAAAAAGCTAATGCTGATATAGGAATAATATTTGATACAGATGTGGACAGAGTTGCATTTGTAGATGAATGTGGGAAAGAAATAACAAAAGATAGATTTATAGCTTTAATTTCATATATAGCATTAGAGAATAATAAAAACGGGATTATTGTTACAGATTCAGTAACTTCAGATAATCTTAAAGTGTTTATAGAAAATATTGGCGGAAATCAGTTTAGATATAAACGTGGGTATCACAACGTTATAGAAATGGCAAAAATAATAAATAAAAAGGGAACAAATTGCCCTCTTGCAATCGAATCGTCAGGTCACGCTGCGTTTAAAGAAAACAATTTTATTGATGACGGTGCGTTTTTAGCAGCAAAAGTGGTTGCTAAATTAGTAAATTTAAAAAATCAAAATGTAAAATTAAGCTATTTAACTAAAAATTTAGTTTCTCCAAAAGAAACTGCATCTCTGCGGGTTTCGATAACCGGAGAATACTGGGAAGAACTAGCCGAAAAAGTTCTTTCAGAATTTAAAAATTATGCTAATTCAAAAAAAATATTTACAGTTGATAATGAAAATATAGAAGGTGTAAGAATTTCTTTGAATTCCAAGCACCATAATGCATGGGCAATCTTAAGAAGAAGTATTCATGATCCGGTAATAGTGATATACGCTGAAAGCTATAACATCGGCGCTTTAAAACAGATAACCGGTGAATTGAAAGAATTTTTCAAGAAATATGATTTTATAAAATTTTAGTACCAAATTTAAACAAATTTTTACCTACGATGAATTATCGTGGGTTTTTTTACAATTAAAATTTATTTACAAATTTTCAAAAGGTATTTGATTTTTATATAAAATTATGGTATAATATAATTAAATAAAAAAACAAGGAGATTTATACATGATGAATTTAAAAAATAAAAAAATATGGGCATGGTTATTTTCTTTGTCATTAAGTTTGGGATTAACAGCTATTTCAGGTTGTTCAATGTCTAATAATACTACTACGACGGAAAATGACAGTGCGAATTCTCAAATTAGCTCGAATGAATCTATATCTGAGTCTATATATAAATATGAAATTACATTACAAAATAATGATTCGGATTTAATAAAATTTATATCAGAAAATCCAATAAAAACATCCGTTTATGAAAATATAAGTGAAGAAGAAGACAGTAAATTTGAAAACAATAGATTAAGAGTAAAATCTGGGTACAATACACTGGATAAAAATGAAAAGTTAATATATGACGCTATCGTTTGCTGTGTAAACAATTTAGATAATTCACAAAACAAAAATTATGATTTAAAAATTTCCACCGAAAAAAGTAGGGAAGAGTTTTCAAAAAATTTAAACACTAATATAAGATATAAAATATTGCGTGCTGTTGAAAATGATTATCCAGAATTTTTTGTGTTCGGAAGCAGTAATGTCGGAATTTTTGTAGACGAAAACAATAAAATTAAAATTGCTATTTATGCGTACTTTTCA
Organism: Clostridia bacterium; assembly: GCA_030526535.1. Lineage (GTDB taxonomy): Bacteria > Bacillota > Clostridia > Oscillospirales > Acutalibacteraceae > UMGS1491. The sequence goes on from JAUNCP010000078.1 coordinate 2,316, forward strand.
AAAGACGATATGCTGAATAAAAGAAAAGAACTAG
>JAUNCP010000026.1 GCA_030526535.1 Clostridia bacterium
TTATGCCAGAACAAAAAATACAGTGTGGAAGTATGTTGAAGATTTTAATTCGGCGTTTGATGGATATAAATCTTTATATAAAGACGGTTTTGGAGATAACGCCGAAATGAGAGATTTAGTAAAAAAAATAGAAGAAGCTGTAATTTGTACTATGGATCTAATGGGTAAGTATAAAGGTAACTATGATTACAGGATAGAAGTTTGCAGAATGCATTCTAAACTTGTTAGTTTTGCAGTTAAATAGGTAGTGTTTAAAAATACCAAGCACAAAAGCAAAAATATAGATTTTAAAAAGTTTATATGATTAGCTTTTGTGCTTTTAATATTTTGGGGGATAAAAACATTGAAATATAAAAAATTGTTATTAAAAGTTTTTTATTTTTGTTTACTTTATTTATTTTCGGAGGAGCTTTTGTTTTTGGATTTGAAACTTCCTCCAATGAAAAATCAAGTAAAGTGAAAGATATGGTTGCCATGATAGAAAAAAATGCATTGTATGATAAAAAATCAGATGATTTGAACTCTGATTCTCAAAAAGAAAATTTAGATTATATTCCAAAAGGAAATACTAAAAAGGTTGCAACCGAATTGGAAAAAGGATTCGGTGAGGCGGTATGCAGTCTTTACGGTCGTTAATGAGTATAAGTGACAATTGATTTAAATTTTTTTTAAAATAGCCGATTGCCGAATCAATAATAGATTCGGCAATGCAGTGTGCATTTATTACGAACATTAAAAATAATTTTTTCGGGAGGGATTATTTATGTCATTAAAAAAATCTTTAACACGTTTCGTTTGCGGAACTATGGTTTTTACATCACTTTTTCAAAGTTTTGCTTATGCACAAAGCGAAGAATCAAAAACTGATTCGGAACCTAGTAAAAATATAGATGATACGACCTGTGAAAATAATAAAAAGCTTAGTGCAGTTAATAATTTAAAGAAGTTATCGGAAAAAGGCTTTACTTTCAAAAGCAATGATATTAACACTTCATCTAGTGTAGTAAAATTAGACCTTCTTAATGGTAATAACCTGAATGTGGCTTTAAAAGAGGGACTTGATTTTGTTGTTGATAATAATACAACCGACTTTATCGACAATAAAGCTTCTATAAATAATATTGTCGTGGAAAATATGTTGTTAAAAGAATGTATTGAGAGTACTTCAAAATATGCCTGCAGAGAAGACGTTGCGGATAAAGATAAAAAATTTGAAATATTGAAACGTCTTACAAGTATAAAAAAACTTATGGAAATTGATAGCAATTTTTCTGGCAAAAACAGCTTTTATGTATTTGTTTGTGCTATGAAAAACGCTTATCAGACTTTGATATCCAGACAGATTGCATCTGAAATTTTAGAATCCAAAAGAGAAAATGTTGAAAATATTATGGGCTCGGATAGTTCTTCAAGAGCTTTAGAGGCGTCAACAGCCGGTACATATAGCGGATTGGTTTTAGGCGTAAACGTCGGTGCGGAAAATAAAGAGGGCACAAGCGAAAAATCATTTTATAAAATTGACAATAGCGGAAAATTTGGCGTAACGTTGGGAGCGGGATACCAAGACCATCTTTCGGCAAATGTCGGTTATAATTTTGATATAACTCACACACTTGTTTTCTATTCTCTTGAACAGTTTTTGGATACATATGCAAAAGATGGTAAAATAAGTACAATTTATCTTCGTTCTCCGGAAATAAGAGAAATTTTGAAATCACGAAAACAAATGCAAAAAAGCGAGAAAAAATTAATTTCAGATATGCAGGTTGCAATAGAATGGTATTTAAAAACAGCCGAGATTATACCTCAAAATGTTGTTTTGGAATATCCGAGCGTAACTGTTTCCAATAAAGCCGAGAAGCATGTTTCGTCTAAAAATTCATTGGATTTCAATGCTGTTGCCGATTGCTTTGCATCGCTCGGAATGAATGTATCCACAAGTGTTGAAAGTGTTGATAAAACAGCATACAATTCATATCTTTCGCTTTTGAATGATGATTGTTCCGCATCGGAATACGGAGAAGATTCAGAAAAAATTTTAGAATTTCTTCAACAGGGGGAAAACAAAAAATATTTAGAAATAAAATCGTACATAGATAGTTATCTTAAACGTATAGTTACAGAGGATAACGTAAAAAAATCCGATGTTCTTTCAATTTTTGTTTCAAATTTACTTGGAGATATAAGGGTATATAATACGAATTTATCTATTTTATCAAACGATTCAGCTAACAAAGGGGATAAAAAATCAGCAAGAGAATCCAAAAATAAATTAGAAAAAGAATGGTTCGGAAGTTCTGCGATAAAAAACCTCAACAAAGGTCGGTTGGATATTTTAAAATCCGCTATATGCATAGCTTCATATTTAAGAGATTATGCACATACAGAGGAAGAAATAAATGTCTTCAAAAAACTTTATGTTGAAATTGAGCGCCTTTCTAAATTGCAAATTTTTTCTAAAAATCGTTCAAAGCAACGTGCGAAATATGGAACAAAACGAAACGAATTAATAACTTCCGCAGGAGGTAAAATATATTTTGATGTTCCTGTCGTGGGAAGAACTTCGATAGATATTACTTACAGTAAGAGTGTTGGCGATGCTAATTTTGATGATTCCGAAGAAATAGATATTCAAACTCGGTTACCGATGTTCGGAGATAAACTTTTGGGAGCATATAGTATACGTCAACAGTTTAGAAAATTAATTAAAAAATTATCTGAAAAAGCTGATAATGATACATCAACTGCAATAAAAGAAGCTTTGGTACTTTTGGAAAAAGATTTTGACAGTATAGTGAAGGATATCGGAATAGATGCATGTGTCCATATTGCCGATAGATTGGCAACAGATAAATATGTTACACTTACATTTTTCTTATCAAAAGTGCCTAAAACTTCGAAAACCAGCTTACCGGAATCATTACCCGGTCAAACTGACAGAATTATAAAATTAAGCGATGAATGGGTGTTAAAGCTTGTAAAACGTATCGACTGTTATGATTTAGACACAAAAGTAAATTTAGACGGATATGCCAAAGTAGGAATATCCGGTAAAGAAAAACGAGCCTCATCTAAAATCGGAACCAATACGCTTGATTTTATAAAAAGTAAATTTAATGTGTTTTCCATAGGTAGCGCCGGTAATTCAGATGGAGTGAGTCCGCTATGGAATAAATTTAAAAAAGGTCAAGAAGAACAATTAAAAGTTTTGTTTAAAAATATTTCGCAAAAAGACAAAAATGCACGTTATGAAGTACAATGTTTGTGGAATAATATTTTAGGTACAGTTAATAAGCTTTGGAAATCTGATACAACGAAAAGAGATAAGATTAGTACAGTTAATAAGAAAATTTTTGAGGAATTTATAAGTTTTTGTGAAACATATAATAAAGTTGACAGCCAAGAAAATTTTGATAAAGTATCTGAAAGCTTTGATAAGGTAATGAATATTTATCATATTTATGATTACACCCCCGAACTTAAACGTGTACATTCGATAAAACGATAATATAAAATAAATTACACCCTCACTTTATTGAAAGTTGGGGGTGTAAAATTATATTTTAAAAATTGATGATTGTTGTTGCGAAACCCTTAGTTAATTTTTATACGATTCGTACACTTGTTTCAGCTCTTCGAATGTATTTTTGCGGCTTTTTATACCATTTATTTTCTGTCTTTCTTAATATATTTTAGATAATCTTCAAGTATAATTGACGCGCTGAGTGAGTCGATTATACTTTTTCTTTTTTTACCACGAATATTGGTTTCGTTTAAATAATTATGTGCAATTACTGTTGTCTGTCTTTCGTCCCAAAACTCTATGGGAATATTTATTTTTGATTTTAAGCTTTCTCCGAATTTTAAAGCTCTTTTTGCACTTTCTCCGAGAGTTCCGTCCATATTTTTCGGAAGCCCGATTATAATTTTTTCCGCTTTGACTTCCAATGCTTTTTGAAATATTTTTTCGAGAAGTATGTTTTCATCTTTTTCCGTTATTGTGCAAAGTGGAAAAGCGAGTATTTCGTTTTTATCACAAACGGCTATACCTGTGCGAACTTTTCCTAAGTCAATAGACATTATTATCATAAATTGTTCTCCTTTTTCAAAAAAATAAAAATTTTTTTATTTTAGGTGTTGACATACGAAATTTTTAGTGATAGAATTTATTTGTTAGCACTCGTGGTCTTTGAGTGCTAAAGCAGAAACAGAGGTGAAAAAATCTGGAACCGCTTAGTCGCAAGCTTAAAATTTTTGTTGATATAATCGAAAAGTATGTTCTTACCGGTGAACCTGTCGGGTCAAAAGTTGTATGTGAAGACCTTAATTTTTCATTTTCTCCCGCAACTATTCGAAACGAAATGGCCGGTCTGGTTAGTTTAGGTTATTTGTATCAGCCGCATATTTCATCGGGCAGAGTGCCGTCGTGTCAAGGCTATAGAATGTACATTAACAAACTGATGGAAAAGAAACCATTACCTGTTGAAGAGCGAAATTTGATCAATGGAATTTTAAGTACCTCGTCAACCGACCCCGAAAGCTTATTTAAAAGTACAGTTTCGGTGCTTTCCGATATAACGGGATTGGCTTGTGTTATAACTGCGCCGCCGGATGGTAAATCCAAAGTGCGAGATATAAAGTTCGTACAAGTCAGCAGACATAGTGCCATGATTGTTATTATAACATCAAGCGGGATGATAAAAAACAAGCTTTTTAGGTGTGAATACGATTTGAATTCTGATATCTTGCATATGTTTAGTGAGATACTTAATCAAAAATTCAGAGGTAAATCCTTGGATGTGATTACGCCGGAATTTATGAATTTTCTTGTTGACGGAAACAAAGAATTATCGTTTTTACTTATGCCGGTTATAGGAGTTCTTATAAAAGCTTCTGAAGAAGCGTGCGAGGTTGCGATTAAAATAAAAGGCCAAAAGAATCTTCTTTCGATACCTGATATTGATCCGGAAACAGTTATAAATATTTTTAACTTTATAGAGAATAAAGAAAAGCTATTGGATGTGCTTAATTTAACTGAATATGGAATAAAATTTTCGATAGGAGAAGAAAATATTTATACTGAGCTACAAAATGCCAGTGTCGCTTCTACACGATACAGCATAGGTGACAAATCAGGCGTTATAGCGGTAATAGGGCCGACGAGAATGAATTATTCTAAAATTGCTTCGCAGTTACAATATATTTCGGCGCTTGTCGGTGTACTTTTGGAAAGAATGCTTGAAAAATAATATTTTTCAAGAGAAAGGGGAAAAATTAGTGAGCAAAGAAAAAGAAAGCTGCAAAAAAAATTGTGATTGTAAAGAAAAAGAAGTTCAAAAAGAAGAAAGTAATGATAAATCTACAAAAGAGCTTGAAAACGTAAAATCCGAGCTTTCCAAGACTAAGGAAATGTTTTTAAGAACAGCGGCGGAATATGATAATTTTCGTAAGCGTTCCGAAAAAGAAAAAGAGTCAATTTACTCGGACGCATTATGTTTTACAATTATGAATATTTTGCCTCTGGCCGATAGTATCGACGCAGCAGTTAAATCTGCGAAAAATTTCGGCGAGGAATATAAAAAGGGAATAGAACTTTTAAAAGAACAGCTTAATAAATCTTTTGAAAATTTGAATGTAGAATCTTTCGGAAATATAGGCGAAGATTTTGACCCAAATATTCATAATGCAATATCTCACAAAGAAAATGATGGCGAAAAGCAAAATTTCATTTCTGAAGTATTTCAGAAAGGCTATAAAATAAATCAAAAAGTAATAAGACACGCAATGGTCGAAGTTACAAATTAAATTTTAAATTTTTAGGAGGAATTTTATCATGGCAAAAATTATAGGTATTGACTTAGGTACAACAAACTCATGCGTATCGGTTATAGAAGGTGGCGAACCGGTAGTAATTCCAAACGCAGAAGGAGCAAGAACAACTCCGTCTGTTGTTGCAATTTCCAAAACAGGTGAAAGAATGGTCGGTCAAGTCGCAAAACGTCAAGCAATAACCAATCCGGACAGAACTGTTATTTCAATCAAAAGAGAAATGGGAACAAATTATAAAGTTACAATTGACGGAAAATCATACACTCCGCAAGAAATTTCGGCAATGATTTTACAAAAATTAAAAACAGACGCAGAAAGTTATCTTGGAGATAAAGTAACCGAAGCAGTAATCACGGTTCCGGCATATTTTACAGACGCACAACGTCAAGCAACAAAAGACGCAGGTAAGATTGCAGGTTTAGAAGTAAAAAGAATTATAAATGAACCAACTGCGGCAGCTCTTTCTTACGGAATAGATAAAGAAAACGACCAAAAAGTTTTAGTTTATGATTTAGGTGGCGGAACATTCGACGTTTCAATAATAGAAATGGGCGACGGAGTACAAGAAGTTCTTGCAACGGCAGGAAATAACCGTTTAGGCGGAGATGATTTCGACCAAAGAATAGTCGATTGGATGGTATCTTCTTTTAAAGCGGAAAACGGAATCGATCTTAAATCCGATAAAATGGCAATGCAACGCTTAAAAGAAGCAGCAGAAAAAGCTAAAATCGAACTTTCGGGAATGACTTCGGCAGCTATTAATTTACCATTTATTACAGCCGACGCAAACGGACCAAAACATTTAGATTTAACACTTTCAAGAGCAAAATTCAACGAGCTTACAGCCGATTTAGTAGAAAATACAATGGGCCCTGTAAGACAAGCGCTTAAAGATTCGGGTCTTGAAATTTCTCAAATCGATAAAGTCCTTATGGTTGGTGGTTCTTCGAGAATTCCGGCAGTTCAAGAAGCTGTTAAAAAATTAATCGGCAAAGAACCATTCAAGGGAATAAACCCGGACGAATGTGTTGCAATCGGTGCGGCAATTCAAGGCGGCGTTTTAGGCGGAGACGTAAAAGGCTTATTACTTTTAGACGTTACACCACTTTCACTAGGTATAGAAACAATGGGCGGAGTAATGACTAAGATAATTGATAGAAACACAACAATTCCTACAAAGAAAAGTCAAGTATTCTCAACCGCAGCAGATGGTCAAACACAAGTAGAAGTCAATGTTCTTCAAGGTGAGCGTGAATTTGCAAGAGATAATAAACAATTGGGATTATTCAGACTTGACGGAATTGCTCCTGCACCTCGTGGAATCCCACAAATCGAAGTTACATTCGACATTGACGCAAATGGTATCGTAAATGTTACAGCAACAGATAAAGCGACAAATAAAGAACAACACATAACTATAAGCTCCGGAAGCAATATGAGCAAAGAAGATATAGAAAAAGCAGTACAGGAAGCCGAACGTTATGCAGAGGAAGATAAAAAACGTCGTGAAGAAGTCGACACTAAAAACGAAGCGGAAAATCTTTGTTATGCAGTAGAAAAATTAATAAAAGATAGCGAAGGTAAGTTAGAAGAAGCTGATAAAGAAAGCCTTAACACAAAAGTTTCAGCACTTCGTGAGACATTAAAGGGTTCTGATATTGAAAAAATCAAAAAAGACATGGAAGAACTCCAAAAGAATATGTACGATGTATCAACAAAACTTTATCAGCAAGCCGCTCCACAAGGAACTCCCGGACAAGAGCAGAATGCTCAAAATCCCGGAAATGGCCAAGAAAATGTTTATAACGCAGATTATAAAGAAGTAGACCCGGAAAATAAATAATTTTAGAAATCCTCTGCCATCTGCCAAAGGGGCAGGGGATTATTTTAGATAGAGGTGAAAATAGATTTGTCAGAAAAACGAGATTATTACGAGGTTTTGGGCGTAAGTAAATCTGCATCGGACGATGAAATAAAAAAAGCGTATCGAAAACTTGCGAAAAAATATCATCCGGATTTAAATCCTGGGGATAAAACCGCAGAACATAATTTTAAAGAAGTTAACGAAGCATATGATGTTTTGTCTGATAAGACCAAAAAAGCCAGGTATGACCAATTCGGTCACGCCGGAACCGACCCTAATTATAGCAGTGGCGGAGGGTATGGTGGATTTTATGTCGACAGTCCGTTTGGAGCGGATATAGATTTAGGGGATATTTTCGGAAGCTTTTTCGGAGGATTTGGAGGCGGAAGAAGCCGACAAAATACGAATGCTCCGAGACGAGGAAGCGACGTAGAAGTAACGCTTAATATTTCGTTTTTAGAAGCAGCTAAAGGTTGTAAGAAGAATATTTCTTATGAAAATATAGATAATTGCGATGATTGTAAAGGCAGCGGAGCAAAAAAAGGTACATCTCCAAAAACCTGTTCAACATGTGGAGGAACAGGGCAGGTTGTTATCAGTCAAAGAACACCGTTTGGCGTTATGCAAACCACAAGAGTTTGTACATCATGTTCAGGTAATGGAAAGATTATTGAAACGCCATGTAAAAAATGTTCCGGAAAAGGTAAAGTGCGTGTTCGTAAACATATCGAAATTAATGTTCCGGCGGGAGTCAGCAGTAAACAAATTTTGAATGTGTCCGGCAGAGGAAACGTAGGTAAAAACGGCGGTGGGTCCGGAGATTTACATGTTTATATAAATGTATTGCCACATCAGATTTTCGAAAGAAGAGATGACGATGTTTGGTGTGAAGTCCCCATAACTTATACACAAGCAGCTTTGGGTGCGGAAATTACTGTACCTACAATTGACGGAAAAGTTCAGTATCATATTCATGAAGGAACGCAAAATGGCGATGTGTTTAGATTGAAAGGAAAAGGAATACCCAAACTTCACGGCAGAGGTATCGGGGATGAATTCGTAAAAGTTCATATAGAAGTTCCAAGAAATTTAACACAAGAACAAAAAGAAATGCTTTCAAAATTTGAGAAGTCAATTACAGAAAAAAATTATCAGAAAAGAAAGTCATTCTTCGACAGAATAAAAGATTTATTCTAAAAATAAAAATCCAGCCTGTTAATTAGGCTGGGTTTCTATTCCTGCTTGTTCTTCTGCATTTTTGTTTATTGGTTGTGTAAATATTGGTTGTACAAAAGTTTTCTTACATTTTTTGCACTTATATTGTTGCATTTGTATGCCGTCTGTTCTGCGAGTATATGGTTGTCCATATGGTTTAGCGCGTTTTTCTCCCTTTCCATATGTTGGACAGTCTGGGTTTTTGCATTTTCTTCTTTTAGTTTCGTTTGTTTGAGTTGATTTAGGTGGTTTAGGACTTTTGCTATCTTCAACGTGTTTGTTTTGTCCTTGTGTAATAGTTTCTAATTGTTGTGGCAAAGGAAGTTGAATTGGTTGGCCGTTAGCATATGTAAAATATTCATTTTTGTTACATATGTAACCGTTTTCATCGTGAAATAAATTATTAACAATTATTTTGTATATTAGTAGTTGTGAAATCGTTTAGCATGGGTATAAAACCATCTTCATCGTTGCATAGTTCACTATTGTAATGGTATTGTTCTGATGGAATAGCTTCAAACTGTTGTTGTTGCAAAGGAAGTTTAACCGGTTGACCGTTGATATATGTAAGAGGTTCAGTTCCTGTAAATAAGCAACCGTTTCCATCGTGAAATAAACCTATAACATAAATCTTTTCCATACAATTACGTGCGAAAAAAATTTTTGGTATTTCTATAATAACAGATGTGTCATCGCATGGTACAGTTGGATTATACAAAACATTACCTTGACCATCTAAAGATAATTGGTTTAATGGAATGCAGCATATCGATTGTTCTTGTGGATTAAGAGCATTCTGCGTTTCCATGTTTTCTTGCTCAAATGGCGAATTATCAACTGTATTGTAATGGTATTGTTCTGATGGAATAGCTTCAAACTGTTGTTGTGGCAAAGGAAGTTGAACCGGTTGGCCGTTAGCATATGTAAAACATTCATTTTCGTTATAGTTATATATGTAACCGTTTTCATCGTGACGTAAACCATTAACAATATAAATATCTTGTATATTATTATATATGAAATCGTTTAGTATGGTTATAAAACCAGATGTGTTATCGTATGGTACATTTGGATTAAACAAAACACGACCTTGACCATCTAAATATAATTGGTTTAATGGAATGTGTATCGTTTGTCTTTGTGGATTAAGAGTATTCTGCGTTTCCATGTTTTCTTGCTCGATTGGAGAATTATCAACTGTATCGAATTTGTATTGTTCTTGTTCTTGCGAAGTAATAGGAGCATAAACCTTGTCAGAAGAATATGTATTAAAATTTGGAAGACTGCCATCTCTAGTACAAACTTTTATAGCGTTTTTGAATACAAATTCGCCAAAACTATAGTTTCCGCCATTATATTTACATTTATATTCTTCGCTATTAAGTTGTTCTTGTAATTTTTTTATAAGTTTTACAGCGAATCCTTTGCCCTTATTGCCAATTGTGTGTTTACCACGAAGCAGAAATTGATAGAGTGGATCCTCTTGTTTTGAATTTACGAAGTATTTTGTAATTTTACTGGTATCTAGTTCATTGACAACATATTTAATTGATGCCCAACAATCTTTTTGTTGTTGTTGGCTATACAGTTCTGAAATATTTTTATCTAATATGTATAAAATTACATTTACAGCTACTTTAAGAATTTCAGATTCATCATTGGTTGTTATTTTTGTAAATCGTTCTCCTGCTTCTTTTTTCATTTGTTCTTGGACTTCTTCGCTGTTAAATACTTTTTTGAAACCGTCTTTGGTATATAAAGTAATGAACGAACGAATATAGTTCAAACTGAGAATAATATTATAATTGTGCTTGTATATTTTGCGTAGATTTTCTAAACTGTATTTCGTGTTGCTTAAATTTATTTTAAAAAAGCGGTCAATGGTTGAAAAACTTCCTGGACCGTTAGCGTTACGTATATTTTGCATAGCAAAAGAAATGTTGGTGCTGATTAAAAGAGTAGGAATTGTGATAGCCAAAACTGCTAATTTTTTGAATTTTCTCATAGATTTACCCATAGTTAAAAATCTCCTTTATAATATAGTTTTTTACAATAATTATTGTATTTATATATTATAATAATTTAATTAAAAAGTCAATATATAATCACAAAAATCGTTATATTTATGAAATTATTTATAAGAATAATATTCAAAATATCACAATTCGACAAAAAATTTGCTTAAAGATGAAATCCCCACACCTTTAAATTTAAGGTGTGGGGATTTTTAACAAAATTATATGTTATTGTGGAAATCTTAAGATGTTCGGTGCAAATTTTTGCATGTTAAGTTTAAAACTAAGTAGCGTTTTCACAGTGTTTTCACGAATTGAATTTATCATTGCGTCGAACATATCAAATCCTTCTAAACGATATTCGACAACCGGATCACGTTGACCGTAAGCACGCAAGTTTATACCACGTTTTAAATCTTCCATCGCATCAATATGATCCATCCATTGTTCGTCTACGTTTGTAAGAAGAACTGCTCTTTCTAAATCTCTGCTTGCTGATGAACCTAAAATTTCTTCGTGTTTCATGTATATTTCATGGCAACGATTTTTAATGAACTCTACTATTTCATTTGCTTTCATTTCGATAGGTTGTTCTTCGGTTGAAACTAAATCTTCCGGAGTGAGTATCCAATCCATATAGTAAACTTTCAAGCCTTCTAAATTCCAATTTTCTTTCGGAATATCTTTTGATAAATATCTGGAAACAACTTTTTCGACCGATTCATCCATCATTGTCATAATTTGTTCACGTAAATCTTCGCCGTTAAGAACCATATCACGCTGATTGTATATAATTTCACGTTGGCGATTAAGTACATCGTCGTATTGAAGAACATTTTTACGAATTGCAAAGTTTCTGCCTTCGATTTTCTTTTGTGCCGACTCTATTGATTTTGTGAGCATATTTGCTTCGAGTGGGCTATCTTCCTCGACGTTTAATCTTGACATCCAAGCTTTTAAGCGGTCTCCGCCGAACAAACGCATAAGGTCATCTTCGAGCGAAAGATAAAATCTGCTTTTTCCCGGATCACCTTGACGTCCTGAACGACCTCTTAACTGGTTGTCGATTCTTCGAGTTTCGTGACGCTCTGTTCCTATTACATATAATCCTCCGCAGTCACGAACTTCATCTGCCGAGCCTTTAATTTGCTCTTTAAATTTCTCATGAAGCTCGATGTATTTACGTCTTGCTTCTTGAATTTTTTCGTCTTCGGTAATAGAAAAGCTATTGGCTTCGGCGATTACTTCATCGTCATATCCCAATTTTTTAAGTTCAGCTTTTGCCATGTATTCAGCATTACCGCCGAGCATTATATCAGTACCACGTCCGGCCATATTTGTTGCTATTGTAATAGCGCCTTTTTTACCGGCTTGTGCAATGATTTGAGCTTCTTTTTCGTGGTATTTAGCGTTCAATACTTCATGAGGGATGCCTTTTTCTTTAAGCATTCTACTTAAAATTTCAGATTTTCCGATAGAAACCGTACCGACTAAAATCGGTTGACCTTTTGCGTGGTTCTCTTCTATATCAGCAACAATTGCTCTATATTTAGCCTCTTGCGTCATATAAACAACGTCCGGAAGGTCTTCTCTGATTTTTGGTTTATTTGTTGGAATTTCAACTATGTCGAGTTTGTAAATTTCACGGAATTCTTGTTCTTCCGTCATGGCAGTACCGGTCATTCCGGAAAGCTTTGTATATAATCTGAAATAATTTTGGAATGTTACAGAAGCCAAAGTTTTAGATTCTTTTTCGATTTTCACGCCTTCTTTTGCTTCCAAAGCTTGATGTAGACCCTCGTTATATCTTCTGCCAATCATAATACGTCCGGTAAATTCATCGACGATTAAAACTTCGCCGTCACGCACAACATAATCTACATCTTTTGTCATAACGCCGTTGGCTTTTATTGCTTGGTTTATATGATGTTGAAGTGTAATATGTTCGGGATCTGTCAAATTTTCAATATTGAAATACTCTTCTGCTTTTTCTACACCGGATTTTGTTAATGTGGCTGTTTTTGCTTTTTCATCTACAACATAATCGTGGTCTTCGAATAATTCTTCGTTATCTTCTTTTGAATCGATTTCGGCGACTTTCAACATTCTTAATGTTTTTGCGAATTTATCTGCAATGGCATACATCTCGGTAGACTTGTCGCCTTCTCCTGAGATTATAAGAGGAGTTCTTGCTTCATCGATTAATATTGAGTCAACTTCGTCGACGATTGCAAAATTATGTCCACGTTGTACTTTTGCCGATTTATGTGTAACCATGTTATCACGCAAATAGTCGAATCCGAATTCGTTGTTGGTTCCGTAAGTTATGTCGCAAGCGTAAGCCTTTGCACGTTGTGACTTACTGCAATCGTTTGTAATAAGACCTGTTGTTAATCCCAAAAAATCAAACAGTCTTCCCATTTGTTCGGAGTCACGTTTTGCCAAGTAATCGTTTACTGTGACAATATGCACTCCCTTTCCTGTTAGTGCATTTAAGTACGCAGGCAAAGTTGCGACAAGAGTTTTACCTTCACCTGTCATCATTTCACTTATTCTTCCTTGATGTAAAACGATTCCGCCGATAATTTGAACCGGAAAATGTCTTAAACCTAAAACTCTGTCGGAAGCTTCTCTACAAACTGCGAATGCATCAGGCAAAATATTGTCTAATGTTTCGCCGTTTTTTAAACGTTCTTTTAAAACAATAGTTTGCGAAGACAATTCTTCATCCGACATATTTAAATATTTTTCTTCCAGCGATAAGACTGCTTCACTTATTGGTTTAATACGTTTTAATTCCCTTTTGCTATAATTACCAAATAGAGTATTTAAAAAACTCATTTTCAATCACCCCTAAAATTAATAAATTGATGATATACTTTGACTGATATTAAAAGTATTGAACTACGAAAATATCTTTGCTTTTCATTATATCTTAAATATACAAAAAAATCCATATATCTTTCGCAATCTAAAAAATGTTATAGCTTTGCTATATGAAAAAATTTTATTATTAGATATAATATAACTCATTATACCATATATTTTGTGAATATGCATTAATTTTTGAATAAAAATTTACTATTTATGATTAAATTTTTACAAATATGATTTTTGCTACCATATGTGATAGCATTATATGAGTAAACTGAAAATTTTTTAAGGAGGAAAATAAATGATAGAAAATTTCGACGAGATATATGATTTAATGGAAGAAGCTTTTCCGGAATCTGAATATAGGACTTATGAAAATCAGAAAAAATTATTCGAAAAAAAAGAATATAAAATCATTACCGAAAAAAATGACGCCGATAAAGTTATTGCATTTCTAGCTTATTGGGATTTTAAAGACTTTTGTTTTATAGAGCACATTGCGGTAAGTTCAAAATGTAGGGGCGGGGGAATAGGCTCGAAAATTATGCGTAAATTTATAGAATCTTTTGATGTTCCGATAATTTTAGAAATCGAACCGCCGGTTGATGAAATTTCAAATAAAAGACGTAGTTTTTACGAAAAATTAGGTTTTAAATTTTGTGAATATGAATATTTTCAAATGCCTCTGAGAGAAAACACAAAACCTATGCGCCTAAATATTATGAGTTATCCTATCTTAATAAGTATAACTGATTTTGAAAGATTCAAAAAGAAAATTTATGAAAATGTATATGAGGTTAATAAAAATGAATATTTAAAAATGAAAAACAGAACTTAGAATTCACGTTTTGTTCTTCGTAAAAATAATTTTTTTATAGCACTTTCCGGCAAAATTTTACCGGATATAGCGTCGTTAACTGCCGAGCATATCGGAAGATCGACGTTATATTTTTTGCCCAATTTAACTATTGCAAAAGAAGTTGAAACGCCTTCGGCAAGCTTTGAATAGCCATTGCGTTTAACCAAGCTTTCGCCGAATTTACGATTATTGCTGTATTGCGAAAATAATGTTGCTTGATAATCTCCCAAATGAGCTAACCCATAAGCTGAAATTTCATTTCCGCCCATAGCTTTTATCAGTCTTGCAATTTCATGTGTACCACGTGACATCAAAGCTCCTTTTAGCGATTCATATCCCATTGCATCTAAAATTCCCGCAGCTATTCCCATTACGTTTTTTGCAGCTGCACCGATTTCACTGCCAATCATGTCTGTTCCATAATAAAATCTTATAAGCGAGCTTGAAAAGTTGTTTATCAAAAAATCTTTTGTGCTTTCTGATTCTGAGTCTATAACCATGCAATTTGGAATCCCGAGAGAAAAATCTTGTACGTGGCCGGGGCCTACCCAAACCGCTACATTTATATCAAAATCGAATGTTTCTTTTAAAATTTCCGACAATCTTTTACCGCTCGACTCCTCGATTCCTTTCATGCATAAGACAAAAGTTTTCCCGATTAGACTTTTTTTGAATTGATTCCTTAAAATTTCACAAAAATTTCGTAAAGATTGTGCATTAATTGAAATTACAATAACTTCAGCATGTTTTAAAGTTATTTCAATATCTGAACTTACCATTATTTTTTTATCAAAATT
>JAUNCP010000079.1 GCA_030526535.1 Clostridia bacterium
AAACTGCCGATATGGTACATTTAGACATAATGGACGGACATTTTGTTCCGAATATTTCTTTTGGGGAAGATGTGGTAAAATCGCTAAGAGATAAAACGAATCTTATTTTTGACTTGCATTTAATGATAAGTAATCCGATAAAATACATAAAAAATTTTGCAGATGCCGGCGCAGATATAATAACGTTTCATATCGAGTCAAATTCCGATGTTTTAGCGACAATTAAAGAAATTAAAAAGTATGGAAAAAAGGTCGGTATTGCTATAAAACCCAAAACCGATGAAAAAGAGATAATTAAATATTTAGATTACATAGATTTAGCGCTGATAATGACAGTCGAACCTGGATTCGGAGGTCAAAAGTTTATGCCTGAACAACTTGAAAAATCTCTTTTTATAAAGAACATGTCTAAAAATCCAAATTTATTAATAGAAATTGACGGTGGGGTAAACTTCGAAACTATAAATTTAGCAAAACGTTATCCTATTGATATATGTGTTTCGGGCACCTGCATATTTAAAAATCAAAATGCAGAAGAAGCTATACTAGCTCTTAAATAGAAAGGTTTTTTATAAAATGTTTATATTTAAAAAAATACAAAGTTTGAAGCCGATTTTATTAATCATAGCTTTTATGGGTATTGTGTTTTCTATTTGTAAAGGAATAGAAAACACCAAAAAAGTTCCTAATAATGTTCATAATCAAAAAGATATTTCTCATGAAGAATCCATGAGAGCAGTTTGGGTTTCTTATTTAGAATTTAATATAAGTTCCGAAAAAAATACCGAAAAGGCATTTAAAGATAAATTTAGTAAGATAATAGAAGATTCAAAGAAACATAAAATAAATACTTTAATAGTTCAAGTGAGAGCGTTTAGCGATTCTCTATATAAATCAAATATTTTCCCGTGGTCGCATATTCTTACAGGTGAACAAGGAAAAGACCCTAAATTTGACCCGCTAAAATATATGATTGAAGAAACGCATAAAAACGGAATGAAGTTTCACGCATGGATAAACCCATTCAGGGTAAAACTTAAAGAAAACCCAAAGGCTTTATCTAAAAACAATCCTTATTATAAATTCGATAAAGATAAGCATTTTATAAATCATAGTTCGGGAATATGTTTTAATCCGGCGTACGAAAAAGTTAGAAATTTAATTATAGAAGGCGTTAAAGAAATAGTAAAAAATTATAGCGTAGACGGAATACATTTCGACGATTATTTTTATCCCGAAAACGGAAAAGATATTGCGTACGAAGAACATTGCAAAGAAAATCCGAATAATCATATGAGCGAATTGGTTTGGAGAAAAAATAACGTCAATATGTTTATTCGAAAAACTTACAGTGAAATAAAAAAAATCAAGCCGAATGTTCAGTTTGGAATTTCTCCGGCAGGGAATATAAATAATTGCTATAAAATCGGAGCGGACGTAAAAAGATGGCTTAGCGAAAAAGGGTACGTTGATTACTTAACTCCGCAAATATATTGGAGTTTGAATTTTAAAGTTGCTCCTTTTGAAAAAATAGCTAAAAATTGGAAAGATATACATAAAAATAAAAATATCAAACTTTATGGTGGATTGGCTCTTTATAAAATCGGGACGAATTTTGATGCAAACACATGGAAATGTAAACAAAACAATATTCTTGCATCTGAATCTAAAATATTGAAAAAATTGGGATATGATGGATATATATTGTTTTCATACAGATTTTTGAATATGCCGGTTACTAAATCGGAAATACAAAATTTAGATAACGACAAATCATTTGACTGATTTTATTTATTTAAATTACTCAGGTAAGGATGATTTTTCGAAAAAATGTGTAATATTTTTTTTATTTCATCTGTATTGCTGTCTTTTTCTATGATTAAGCTAGGTTTCGATATTTTTTCGCACCATAAGTTTTGACATGATAATGCTCTTAAAAAATATTCAATATTATCGGAATTTAATTTTATAGGTTCATTTTTTGAAATTTTGAAAATTTTAAATAATATAAATTTTATTGTGTCAACAATTCCTAAAATTGTAAAAAATCCAAAAATAATATAGCATAACATTCGAATCACCTCAGTATCATGTTATGCTATATTTTATTTTTACGTACATAAATAGCAGTTTTAACTTATTCCGATATCCGGCACGTCATTTTCCGGCATTTCCGGGATTTTAGGTTCATCAAAATGTACAAATAATAATGAAATTGCCCACAAAGCCGCTAAACCTATTATAGAATAGATTACTCTACTTATTGAAGAATCTTGGCCTCCGAAAATCCAAGCTACAATGTCAAATTGAAATAATCCTATAAACCCCCAATTTATACC
>JAUNCP010000027.1:0-11559 GCA_030526535.1 Clostridia bacterium
AACATAAACTCACTCAACTTTCGTAAAAAATTTTTAGGTTTTATATATTTATTATGATTCGATTGTATCACACTGTAATTAAAAAGTAAAACTTTTTTAATATGATATATATATTTACATATATATCAATATAATTTGCAGAAAATTTATCAATTCTGCATAAAATGAATTGTACTCAATGTCAAAAAAATTCTCCCAGATTATTTTTTCTGAGAGAATTTATATTCTAAAAATATTTATTATGGCTTCTTATTCACCACGATGACATTCACAATCGCAATTGTCTTCACAATCATCTTCGCATTTGCATTCGCAACACTCAGGAATGTCAAACTCCAAAAGTTCACCACAATTAGGACAATCCATTTTCTCTTCTAATAAAGCATCTTCTGAAAGACAAATTTTTTCGCCACATGAAGGACATTCTATTTCATAATAGGCATCGTCATTACATCCGCAACCGCATTCATCATCACAATCACATTCGCAATCACAATCTTTACAATCGCATTTGTCTCCGCAATTACATCCGCATTCATCTTCAAACACTTCTTCTTCAACATCTGCTAAATCTTCATCTAAAATGTCAAGCTGATCGCAAATATCATTTACATCTTCGTCTAAATTTGAAATAGAAATCGAAATATCATCCATCCAATCTACTATAGCATTTAAAATTTTATTTTCTTTTGTATCTTCCAGTTCAAGTCCTGAAATCAATCCTTTGATATAAGCTGCTTTTTCTTTAATGTTCATATGTCCTTATTATCCTCCTATTTCTATAATATCTTAAACACGTTCAATGTATTCTCCTGTACGTGTATCAATCCTTATTTTTTCTCCCTCTTCAACAAACAGCGGAATTTTTATTTCAGCCCCGGTTTCGAGCGTTGCAGGTTTAGTGGCATTTGTAGCTGTATCACCTTTAAATCCAACATCCGTTTGAGATATCATAAGTTCGACAAATAATGGAGGTTCAACACCAAATACATTTCCTTTGTAAGAAAGAACTTTACACACCATATTTTCTTTCACAAATTTAAAATTATCATTCAAGACCGATGCGTTTATAGGTATTTGTTCATAGGTTTCATCGTCCATAAAATAGTATAAATCGCCATCACTGTAAAGATATTGCATGTCACGTCTTTCTATAAATGCTTCCTGAAACTTCTCGCTCGGATTAAACGTACGTTCAGTTACTGCACCACTCATAACGTTTTTTATTTTAGCTCTGACAAATGCGGCACCTTTCCCCGGTTTAACATGTTGAAATTCTACTATGGTAACTACATTTCCATCAAGCTCAAATGTAGAGCAATTTCTAAAATCTCCTGCTGATAACATAATTTTCCTCCAATCATTAAAATAAGGATCAAACTAAAAAAATCGAGTGACTTGTATAACTTTATACAAATCACTTTGCATTATACATTATCCGAAAAATTTATGCAAATTAATATTATTTACTTTCTGTGGTATCAGATTTATTATCTTTTATCTCTACCATACAATTTTTTACAGTAGAATTTTTCCATAACTCAGCAAGTTTATCATTATCTTACTTACTTTTACAGTCCGAACAGATTGGCTCAAAACGTGTCATAAATCGGGCATGTATAAATAAAATGTCTTGCTCTTCCGTTAGCGACTTCTGCTTTTCCGCCTGAAATTTTTTCTAAATTTTCATTATTAATTTCTGTCATTGCCTTATTTTCCTTTCATTTTATTAAAAGACTCTATAATTCCTCCGCTTCTACATTGATTACACTCTGTATGAAATATTTCTGCATCACCAAGTCGAAACTTCTTTCCGCAACGCCAGCAAGTCATTTCGCTACCCTGTCTTAATTTAGTAACATCAATATTACTGCTCGGCGATTTTTCTGAATCAGCTTTTCCGCCTGAAATCTTTTCTAAATTTTCATTACCGATTTTTTCCATGTTAAACCCCTCCTAAATAAAAATACAGCTGAAACAAAATATTTTTCAGATGTTTCAGCTATAATTATATAAGATTTTTACTAAAAAGTCAATATTTTTTATACAAATAAACAATTTATCTTTTCTATTATCTTTTGTTCTATTTTCAAAGGATCACCTTTTCCACGAGTTTGACGCATTACAAATCCCAAAATCGCCTTCAATGCCTTTTCTTTTCCGTCTAAATAATCTTTCACAGCGCTTTCGTTGGATTTTATAGCGTCATCACATAATTTTTCTATTTCTTCGTCAGATAAGCCCTTCATATCGCTTTCGGATACAAATTCTTCTATACCTTTTCCGGTTTCAAGCATTTTAGTAAGCGTTTTCTTTGCTAGATTCATATTAAGCTTTCCTTCTTCAATAAGGATTGCCAACTTATTTAACTGGTTAGGCGTAGTTAAAATGTCAAATTTTTCTCTATCTGATTCCGTTTCAATATTTCTGAAAATTTGTCCGATTATAAAATTCGAAATCATTTTTGGATTTTTTAAATTTATAGAAGACTGTTCAAAAAAATCAGAAACATTCTTATACTTGACAATCAACATTGCGTCATTTTCGGGTATACCAAAAACCTCTGTATATTTTTTAAACCTACTTTCAGGAAGTTCAGGGAGTTCATCCTGTATTCTATTTACATAAGACTTTTCTAAAGAAACGTTTACCAAATCCGGATCCGGAAAATATCTGTAATCTTGTGCATCTTCTTTGCTACGCATACTTTGAGTTGAATTTGTTTCTTCGATATATCTCAAAGTTTGTTGAACAACTTTTTCACCGCTTTCGATTATTGCGATATGTCTTTTAAATTCATAATCTATAGCTTTTGTCATAAAAGTTACGGAATTCATATTTTTTATTTCTGTTCTTGTTCCAAAAGTTCTGGAACCTGCAGGTCTTATCGAAACATTTACGTCACAACGCATTGAACCTTCTTGCATTTTACAATCAGAAACGCCTATATATCTCATTATCATTTGAAGTTTTTCGATATATTCTCTTGCTTCTTCGGAAGAACTTATATCGGGTTCCGTAACTATTTCTAGTAGCGGTACTCCTCCACGATTATAGTCAACATATACATCGCCAGCTTTATGAACAAGCTTTCCGGCGTCCTCTTCCATATGAATTTGATGGATTCTTATTTTTTTACCGCTCGAGAGTTCTAAATATCCATTTGTGCAAATTGGAGAATAAAATTGTGAAATTTGATATGCTTTCGATAAATCGGGGTACACATAATTTTTTCTATCCATTCTGGAATTTAAATTAATCGTACAATTTAATGCAAGTCCGGCTTTTATCGCAAAATTCACAACTTCTCTATTTAGTTTTGGAAGTGTTCCGGGAAGTCCTATACAAACAGGGCAACAATTTGTATTTGGTTCATCGCCAAAGGAATTTTTACAACTACAAAAAATCTTAGTTTTTGTTAAAAGTTCCACATGCGTTTCCAGTCCAACAACAAGTTCATAATTCATAGTATAACCCCCATTTGCAAACACTTATTGTTTTCATATTGTGTGAAAACTTCATATTGATGTGCTAAATTCAAAATTTTATATTCACTGAATTTTGGTCCAATCAATTGCATTCCGATAGGTAAATTTTTGGAATCGAATCCACATGGCAATGAAATTGCAGGCACTCCGGCTATGTTTACAGGTACTGTACATATATCTGCAAGATATATCTCCTCCGGACTACTATATTTTCTATTCGCTTCAAAAGCAGAAACCGGTGAAGTAGGAGTCAATATAGCATCATATTTACTAAATGTCTCGTCAAATGCATTAATTATAACACTTCTTAAGCTCTGAGCTTTCTTGTAGTAAGCATCATAATATCCCGAACTCAAAACATAGTTACCGAGTAAAATTCTACGTTTAACCTCATCGCCAAACCCACGACTTCTGGTCTTACATATCATTTCATTTATATCACTATATTTTTCGGTTCTATATCCATAACGTATTCCGTCATATCTGGATAAATTAGAAGTCGCTTCCGCACAAGCCAAAATATAATAGACCGGCAAAGCTGATTTTACTTCCGGAAAATCAAAATATTCAATGCTAGCACCCATAGATTCATATTTTTTCATTGCTTCTTCCAAAGAAGATTTTATTTCTGAATCAATACCGTCGTAATACTGATTTGGAATGCCTATTTTGAAGCCTTTTATATCATCGTTTAAATGCTCAAAAGTATTTTTGTAGTCTACTTTTGCAGAAGTCGAATCGTGACTATCATATCCACACATGCAATCAAAAACTATGGATGCATCCTCAGAAGTTTTTGCTATTGGGCCAATCTGGTCCAAACTAGATCCATAAGCGATTAAACCATATCTCGAAACAGAGCCGTATGTTGGTTTTAATCCTACAACACCACAAAAGCTTGCAGGTTGGCGCACTGACCCACCTGTATCCGAACCTATCGAATATGCCGATAAATTTCCTGCGACCGAAGCTGCTGCTCCTCCGGAACTTCCGCCTGTGACATAATCTTTATTGTGAGGATTTTTTGCTCTGCCATAGCAAGAAGTTTCACACGCAGAACCCATCGCAAACTCGTCCATATTTGTTTTTCCGAGTAGTACTGCGCCATTTTCTTTCAATTTACTCCAAACAGTAGCATCGTATATCGGTTTATAACCTTTTAAAATATTTGAAGCGCAAGTCGTTTCTATTCCGTTTGTCGATATATTATCTTTTACCGACATCGGAATTCCTTCTAGCAAAGATAACTTTTCACCTGAATTTATTTTTTCGTCAATTTTTTTTGCGATATTTAAAGCTTCTTCTTCGCAAACATTAACAAAAGCATTTAAATCGCTTTTGTTAATGTTGTCTATATATTTCTCTGTAATTTCCGTACACGAAAATTCCTTTTTTTCTAAAGAGCTACTAATTTTTTTAATAATTCCGCCTGAGTTAGAACACATTATTAAAAAGCCTCCTGTTACGCAATTAATAAAATTTTTACATGAATTTTTTTACATAGAAAAATCCGTCTTTTCCGCCGTCAACATTCTTTAAAATCTCGTTTCTTGGGAAAGAATCTACTATTTCATCTTCTCTCAAAACATTTTTATTAATGTCGGCGTTCGAATTACTATTGTTTTCCAAATTATATTGGTCATTCAAAGTGTTTATCTGATTGACAAAATTTATTATTCCGTCCATCTCTTTGGACATTTTTTCAAAATCATCTTCACTTAAATAAAGCTTAGAAAGATTTGCTATGTTTTCCATTTCTTCCCTAGTTATCATAAAAAATCCTCCGTTAAATATGTTGTTCTCTGATTTTTATATGAACCTCACGAAGCTGCTCTTCTGAAACTTCGTTCGGTGAACCAAGCATCACGTCTTGAGCATTACTGTTCATTGGGAATGCAATAATTTCACGAATATTTTCTTCGTTTGTAAGTAGCATTATCATTCTGTCGACACCAGGTGCCATTCCAGCATGAGGAGGTGCACCGAACTTAAACGCATTGTATAGCGCTCCGAATTTTTCTTTTATTGTATCCTCGGAATATCCGGCAATTTCAAAAGCTTTAACCATTATCTCTGGGTCGTGATTTCTTACAGCACCTGACGACAATTCTATACCGTTGCATACGAGGTCATATTGATATGCGAGTATATCTAATGGATTTTTGTTAAGCAATGCGTCCATTCCGCCTTGAGGCATTGAGAACGGATTGTGAGTAAATATAATGTCTCCTGTTTCTTCGTCTTGTTCGTACATCGGAAAATCAACTATAAAGCAAAAATCAAATCTGCTCTCATCAATCAAGTTAAGTCTCTTTCCGAGCTCAGTTCTAATAGCTCCTGCAAATTTTGGTGCGGATTGTAAACTGTCAGCTATAAAGTAAACAACGCTTCCGGGATTAATATTTGCACGCTCAATTAATTCTTGACGTTTTTCGTCAGGAATAAATTTATTTATAGGTCCTGTAAATTCATTTTCTTCCGTAACTTTAATGTATCCAAGACCCTTCATTCCTATCGAAAGTGCAAAATCCTGCATTTTGTCAAAGAATTTACGTGGCTGAGAAGAACAATTCGGAACAGTTATAGCTCTTACAGTTTTACCTTCAAAAGCAGCAAATCCTGAATTTTCGAATATATCGCTTATATCTACAATTTCGAGAGGATTTCTTAAATCAGGTTTATCGCTACCGTATTTCAACATAGCGTCGGCATAAGTTATGCGCTTAAACGGCTTGCTTGAAACCTTTTTATCGGAAAATTTAGTAAATGTATCGTAGATTACATCTTCGGTTACTCTGAAAACATCTTCTTGCGTTGCAAAAGATAGTTCGTAGTCGAGTTGATAAAATTCTCCCGGAGAACGATCTGCTCTTGAGTCTTCATCTCTAAAACAAGGAGCAATTTGAAAATACCTATCAAAACCCGAGACCATTAAAAGTTGTTTGAAAATTTGCGGAGCTTGCGGAAGCGCATAAAATTTTCCGTGATGTTTTCTGCTGGGTATAAGATAATCTCTTGCGCCTTCCGGAGATGAAGCCGATAAAATCGGAGTTTGGATTTCCGTAAAACCTAATTCGTGCATTTTGTTTCTTAAAAAATGTAAAATTTCCGAGCGAAGTTGAATTTTGTCGTGAACTTCTTTGTTTCTTAAATCCAAAAAACGATATTTAAGCCTTAATTCTTCCTTCGTGTCGGTAGAACTTGTAATTTCAAACGGCAAAAGAACATGGGGTTTGCTCAAAACATTAAGCTTTTTGCATTTTATTTCTATATGTCCTGTTTTTAATTTTGGATTTATATTTTCTTCTGTTCTTCTGAGAACCTCGCCACAAACTGAAATTACCGACTCTTTTGAAATGTCTTTTACCATCGTTTATAACGATTTGTACATTTCCATAGTGGTCTCTAAGGTCCACAAAAGTTACTCCGCCGTGGTCACGAATGTTTTCTACCCAACCTGCTACTTTTATTTTCCTGCCCACATACTCTTGACTAACTTCACCGCAATATTCACTACGATACTCATTTTCATATATCATAAACTCTCGACTCCTTTTAATAAAATAGCAATACGCTTTGCTTTTAATATACAATTACTGCAATTATATCACTTTGTACATGTTAATTTCAATAGATAATGTTCAAATATAAAAAAACAGCCCCGTAAAGAGCTGTTTTATTTTCTGATTATTCTTACTTATTTTTATCAAATTCCAAATCACCGTTACCAAAAATCAAGCGATTTTTAGCATTAGCATTTGCTCCTTTTTCTACTAAATATTTAACAATTTCCGAATAGCCACCCAAATCAGCAAACATTAAAGCTGTGCAACCGTCATTGTTTCGAAGCTTGACATCAGCTCCATTTTCTACTAAAAATTTAACAATTTTCAAATTACCATGTATCACAGCATTCATTAAAGCTGTATTACTATTACCATTTTGGGCATTGACATTTGCTCTTTTTTCCACCAAAAATTTAACGATTTCCAAATGACCACCCCATGTAGCAATCATTAAAGCTGTCTCTCCATAATTATCTCTAGTGTCGACGTATTCTCCATTTTCCACCAAAAATTTAACAATTTCCAAATGACCTTCACGAACAGCATGCGTTAAAAATGTTTCACCAAAAATGTCATGAAAAACGTCATCAATCAGATTATTAACTTTTGCTCCATTTTCTACCAAAAATTTAACTATTTCCCAATGACCATCCCACACAGCATACATTAAAGCCGCACGACATCCATTATCTACAGCATTAACATCGGCTCCATTATCCACCAAAAATTTAACCATTTCCAAATTTCCATTGCGAGTAGCAAACATCAAAGCTGAACGATATCTCTTATCTCTAGCATTAACATCAGCTCCATTTTCTACCAAAACTCTAACATTGTTCATATCACCGTTAATTGCAGCATTAATTAAAGCCACACCATTATTAGCGAAAACGTCTTCTCCTGCTATTTCAACAGCACCTACATTGTGTCCAAAAGGATTTTGTTGCATTGCGTTAACTTTTTCTCCATTATTAAAACCTAAACCTACTGTACAAAATGAACTTATCAATAACAATTTCCATAAATTTTTTTGCATACCTTTTCCTCCATATTGTTTTTAAAAATTTTAAATAGTTTTCATTATAATAACAATTATATTGTGTATTATAATAAACCCTAATATTTTTATACTGTGTTTCTCGAAAAATGTCAATATAAAATCATATAGTTTTAAATATTTTGTGGAAATATACAAATAATTAATTATATTTGGATTTTTTGTCGAAAAATATTTTTCATATGTACTTTTATCTAAACACTATATAGTTATTTTATATTTTTATAAACCGACCATATAGTAATTTTTCTAAAAAATCGTAATCACGACAAAAAGTGATTACGATTCAAATAAGTAAACCGATAAGCCGAATTCTGTTTAAAATGGTTATCTATCTTGGCTAAGCGTTGCCGCAGTAGCTCGTTGCCACCCTTTTTGCGCCGAGCAAACGCATCTTTTACCAAATAGGTGTTGCTCCGGTTAGGGTTTACATGGCCACACAGTTTCTTGCGTGCCGGTGAGCTCTTACCTCGCCTTTCCACCCTTACCAAAAAATTGGCGGTTTGTTTCTGTTGCACTGTCCCTAAGGTCGCCCTCGGCGGTTGTTAACCGTTAACCTGCTCTATGGAGTTCGGACTTTCCTCGTGTGTGCTTACGCACTTCACGCAACCATTTAGCTTACTTAATAAATTTAATTATACAACAAATTAGTGCAAAAATCAAATAAACTTGAAAATTATCCTTTTAAAATATCATATAAATTTCTTGCATTATTTAATAACGCACCTGCAGCGGAATAATCTCCTGCGAAAATTCTTCCCAAGCTTAAAGAAATATTTATAAATGCAACAGTACTTTGTGCTGCTTTCTTGAATGTACGAAAAATTTTATTTTTGAAACTATTGTAATTTTTAAAACTATCCAGTTTCTCTTCCACTTTGTAATATTCTGAATATATTTCATCGAGAATTTTCTTTATATCTTCATATTTATTTTTAACATTTTCAAATGATGATTCATCAAAAACATTATTTTGAATACCTACGCCAGAACTATTATCATCAGATAGTTTTTTTATATCTGCATTTATCGCCTCAATGTTAATTTTATTTAATTTATCAATACATTCTAACAATTTAGAATGTCCTGAACCTGAATTTTGAAATGCATCTATATATTTTCTAGTCGTCTTTATACATCCTTCTATATATTCCCTAATATTTCCAAGCGTCTTAATTTGTGATCTTTGTTTCATAGATTCATTATTTATTTTAGATTTGTCATAAAGCGCTAAGCAAAAACTATCTTGCTTTATATCCTTGTAAAGTTTTTTTATCTCTTTTTCTTTTTCATAAGTATTTTTTGAACTGTACGAACAAAATTCCGATAATTTTTTGCCAAATTCTTTATTATTTGTCAATATTTTTGATATTGCCATAATTTTATCGTTGAATTTAGATAAAATTTTATCTATATTTTGGTTAATTTTTTTTAAGCTTGCATATCTTGTCCCAGAGACTTCTTTAAAAAGATCGTCTATTTTTTTATTCGTATAACCAATAGCTTTTTGTAATTTTTCTTTTTTGCCATTGAAAACGCCTTCAAATAACTCTTTATACGTATCGGTTTCGCATTTTTCATAAAAATCTTTGATAATAGGTAAACTGTATGAATCTATTATTATTTCTTTATACATATCTTTGATACTACATATTGATTTGGTATTTTTATCTAAATCATTTATTAATTTTCCTATTTCGCTATTGTCATCGTCGGTGCTTGCTCCTTGTTTATTGGCGTTTTCGAATTTTGTATTATAATATATCGAAATTTCTTTCATCGTTTTTAACTTTTTTCCCAATATTTCTTTATATGAATCGGAAATTTGATTTTTAAAATTTGTCATAGATGTCGGTCTTATCGTTAAACTAGTTTTACCGTGTTTTTTCTTAAAATCCGATAGTGATTTTTCTGCTTCTTTATACGATTGTTTTACTTCATCTAAAAAAATTAATTCTCCTTTATTTGATGAATCTAATTCTTCAATATTAATAACTTTTTCTGAAGTTATTGTCCCGGAATTAAGCAAATCATTCATTTTATTTTTGATTTTATTTATAAGTTCCTTGACTTTTTTAATATCATTTTTACGTTTATAATTTTCACGTTGAAACTCTATAAAACTTTTAGAAATTTTAAAAAATTTTTCTATTGATGTTTTGCATATCGTATCAAAATCACCATCATGAGTTTCTTTGGCTTTACTCGCAAACCCAAAGCGCAATTTTTTATTTACTGCTTCTGTCTCATTTTTAATATCCAAAAAACACTGTTTTGCTATTTTAAAAACATACTTGGGCACTACCGGACCTTTTTTCACAAGTTCTACTTGATTGTCAAGTTCTTTTTTTAAACTATTTAATTTGTGTATTTCATCTGCCATAAAAACCCCTCCTGAAATTTAGTATTTGTACTTATAATATAATAAATTGATTTAT
Source organism: Clostridia bacterium (assembly GCA_030526535.1). Taxonomy (GTDB): domain Bacteria; phylum Bacillota; class Clostridia; order Oscillospirales; family Acutalibacteraceae; genus UMGS1491. The sequence goes on from JAUNCP010000027.1 coordinate 10,550, forward strand.
AGGTCAATAATTTAGTACATAAAATATAATAATTTTCTTTTTTGTAAATAAATTTTGATTCCTATTTTCAAACCCACGGCATAAATCAATATTTTTATACAGTATTACTCAAAATAGTAAATAAATTTAATGTTTTTTGCTTGAAATAACATCTGATTCTGATTAAAATATATAAGTGTATTCTAATTAAAAATTTTTTATTATGACAATTTCATTAAATACAAGAGGTGAAAAATCATGAATAGTGTAGAATTTGAGGAACTATGCAAAAAAATGTCTATAAAAGTTGAATTTGGAGAAAATAGAGACAAAATACAAGAACTTTTAAATAAAAATAAGTTCGCTTCTACGCTCATTAACGAAGACTCAATAGTCAAAGAAATACGAGAATTTTTTTGTAAAAAAACCGGGAGAAGACTTACAAATTACAAAATATATACAATACTTTTATATATAGAGAACATTCTTAAGTCCAGAAATGTTAATATTATTTCCGATGAAGATCTTAAATCGATCAGCGGAGGCACAGAAAATAAAACTGATATTATATTAGAAATTGGGTCAATAATTTCCAAAAAAAGATAAATTAACAACTTTCACACTTGTTGAATAACATAGTAGTGGGAGTTGATAAAAAATGAAGACAAATAATAACGACAAACACTGCGTTTGTCCGGGATGTCAGCTACGAAGCGCAGTTTCAGGAATAATATTTGGAGTTATTTTAGGATTATTATTTTATTCGGTAAGCATACCATTCATTATTACCGGTATTTGGATCGCATTTGGAATAGCTACATTTATATTAGCATATATTCTCGGTGTTCTTTTTCTAACGTCTTGCGGTGACTCTTGTTTAAAATCAAAATGTTGCTTAAGAGAAAATATAAAATGTTTATTGACCGGTTCAATCGGTACAATAATAATTTCCATAATAGCACTTTCAATAAATCTTGTTATACAAAATATTCCAATAGCTATTTTGATAGGATTAATGGCATTCTTTTTTG
>JAUNCP010000027.1:11569-12912 GCA_030526535.1 Clostridia bacterium
TAATTGTAGCTATAATATCTTTTATAAAATGTTATTCATACGATATATAAATGTGATATATTTAAAAGTAAAAATTCGTCGGGAAATATCCGACGAATTTCTATTCTTATTCAATAATATGTGATTTAAACAATATACCATCTAAATGATCTATTTCATGACAAAAAGCTCTGGCTTTAAGCATCTGCCCAGTATAGAAAACTTCGTTCCCAAATCTATCTTGTGCTTTGACTTTAACAAATTTAGGACGCAAAGTTATACCATATTGCCCCGGACAAGATAAACATCCTTCTTCCTCTCTTTGCTCTCCACTAAATGCAATTATTATAGGATTAACAAGTTCTATATTCCCATCTCCAATATTTATAACCGCAACCCTTTTCAATATTCCGACTTGCGGTGCTGCTAATCCTACTCCGTTTGAATGTTTCATGGTTTCAAACATATCATCTATAAGTATTCCCAATGATTTATCGAATTTTTCTACTTTTCTGCATTTTTTTTGTAAAATAGGATTCCCCTCAAAAAATATATTTCTAAGTGCCATAAAAACTCCTTTTAAATAGTTATGTTTATAAAAATATTTTATGTAATTTTTATTTTATCAAAAATTGTTCTATTTATTTAAAATTTTATTTTTTATACATTCCGGTACTTCGTATTTAAAATCGCTTACTTTATATTGTCCTATATCTTTTGCATATTTTCCATCAAAAAATATATCCAGTTCACTAAATCTACGCTTAAGTAGTCCCCAATAACATTCTCCGCCTGCATGATGATATTTTGAAAAATAATTTATAAATTCATTTTTATCTATTTTATCTAAATCAATTTCGCTATTATTTACTGATTTTAAATCTAAATAATCTTTACAACAAAAACCTATTTTACCTGACGCTGTAGAAACTTTATACCATTTTCCATTTTCTTTTTCTTCGGATAAAATTGTAACAGTATCTCCATACCTAACTCTTCCAATTGGCTTTAAATTCACATCAGTAGTTTTTCTTAAATAAATTCCATTGGAAGATTTTACCTTTCCAAAAATAACTTTATTTATTATTCGTGAATCAAGTATAGTTGTCTTTATCTTATTTTCCGAACTAAGCCAACCAATTCCCAAATTATATGTAAAACTCAAAAGTGCATCAAATTGATTTTGACCGCATTTTATTTTATTATCCATAAGAAATTTATTTAGTGGCTTTGAAAATTTATCATTTAAACCTTTCAAAAATATTAAGTTTCCCTCTTCTTTGCTAATATTATCATAAAACAAATCGTACGGCAAAATTAATTTTCCATATCCAATAGTCAGATATCCTGCTACATCTTTATAG
>JAUNCP010000027.1:12922-15315 GCA_030526535.1 Clostridia bacterium
GACATTCGGTACAAATCCCTCAAAAGATTTTATAAAATTTTCGCAATTTTCACTTATCCTTTTCTCTCCTAAAAATGTACCATTTGTATCGTATTTCTTTACAACTTTTAAATCGCATTTTCCTTCGTCACAAGTTTTCCACTTCCCATTTATTTTAGAATAAGCTTCTATATGGTAAACTCCTTCTGATTGAATTTTTATATCTTTCTTCCAAAACAGATTATTTTTTATTTTCTCTCCCTTTTTATCTATAAAGAATTCTTTTCTGTAATTTTTTCCTGTTACCAAAAATTTCACCGCATCCACATTTTTAGGGGTAAATAATTTAGCTTGAAAAATTCCATTGGCAACAACTAAATTAGAAGAAAGCCCAAAAGTTCGTATAGGCTCCTGTTCTGTTACTTCAACAATATAAGATATTTCATTTAAATTATTTTTTAAATTTATTACTTTTACTTCTGTTTTTCCCTGAGAAACACCTGTAACAATCCCCTTATCATCAACACTTGCTATGGATTTATCAGCTGTTTCCCATTTTAAATCGGGAGAATATTTATTAGAAGCTGACAGTAATAAACTTTTATTTTGAGGAACTTTAAAGCACTGAATATTAGCATTTGCTTTCGTAATAAATATTGAAAAAATACCCACAAGAAATAAAATAGGTTTATTTTTCTTAATTTTAAACATTTTTTAATCAATGTCCTTCCTTTTTGAATTTATTTTTTAAAAATGCGATTTTTGCACATAAACAAAATACATCAATGGCAGTTTGCAAATCTTCCTTGCAAGGATACGTCGGCGCTACCCTTATATTAGTATCCATCTCATCCAATCCATATGGGAAAGTAGCTCCAGCGTCAGTTAGCTTTACACCTAAATTCCTGCATAATTCAACAGTTAATTTAGCACAATTCGGCATTGTATCTACACTGACAAAATATCCGCCAATCGGACTGTTCCATTTAATTATAGGATTTTTCGAAAAATGTTTTTCAAATGAATTTATAACCATATCAAATTTCGGTTTCAATATATCTCTATGTTTTTTCATATGATTATACAAATTATGTTTGTCTTTTAAAAACCTGAAATGTCTTAATTGATTTAATTTATCAAATCCTACCGTTTTTACAGAATACATTTCTTTAAAATTTTTTAAATTTTCCCCAAAACACGCCATAAAAGCTATTCCATCTCCCGGAAAAGTTATTTTAGAAGTGGAATAGAAAATAATCGGTAATTCTAAATTTTTTGATCGTTCACATTCTTTTGCAATATTCAAAATATGCACCGACTCATCGGATAAATCATGTACAAAATATGCATTGTCCCAAAAAATTCTAAAATCAGGTGCAATCGGTTTTAAATTCGCAAATCTCTTTACTACCTCATCAGAATAAACAATTCCTTGCGGATTTGAATATTTAGGAACACACCAAATTCCTTTTATATGAAAATCTGAAGATACGGCATCTTCTATAAAATCCATATCCGGACCATTTTCTTGCATTTTAACAGGTATCATTTCGATTCCGTAATATTCACAAATAGAAAAATGCCGATCATATCCGGGCGACGGACAAAGAAATTTGATTTTCTCTTGATGAATCCAAGGCTTTTGACCATTTGTGCCATGCGTCATAAAATATGTTATCGCATCAAACATCATACTAAGACTGGAATTGCCACCTATGATAAAGTTGTCTTTTTTTATATCCGTCAACTCAGAAATAAATTCTTTTAATTCCGTTATTCCATCAAATGTACCATAATTTCTAACGTCAATATTGTTTTTTGCAATAAAATCAGATTTACCGGTGATAACATCAAGCATTTCGTTAGAAATATCAAGTTGTTCAGAACAAGGCTTGCCTCTTGACATATCAAGATTTAAATTCATATTTTTAAAGTGATTATACTTTAAGGTTAAATCATCGAGCGTGGCTTTTAATTGCCCACTACTCATTTCAAGAAAATTTTCCATAAAAATTCACGTACCCTCTTTTTCGAAAAAATTCACAGCGTTAAAATATAAATCATAATATAATTTATAAAAAGCAAAAGGAGTCTAATATGGTTTCAAAAAACACATTTGCGATAATAGGTGGCGATTTAAGACAGTATTATCTTGCCGAAAGTCTTAGAAATGACAAAAACAAAGTATACATTTACGGATTTGAAGAATTATCAAGCCACGAAAACTTTAACGATGAAAATATAAATTTAGATGATATTATAAAAAAATCGAACAATATAATTTTGCCTATACCGATAACTCGTGACGGAAAAAATATAAACTCACCTTTTGCAAAAAATAAAATTACTTTAAACAAAAAATTTATTTCTTTGCTAAATCATAAAAATATATTTGGCGGTATTATACCACAAAT
>JAUNCP010000080.1 GCA_030526535.1 Clostridia bacterium
ATAAGTATATTAAATTTAAAAAATAACAAAGGTATTAGAGTTGCCAGTTTCGGAAAAAACAAATCTTTAACTAAATTTTTAGCTGAACACGGTCGCAAATACATTCCTAATTTATCTGAAAACTTAGATGAAATTAGAAGATATGTAAATAGGAAAGTAAACGGAAGTGTTGATTCTACATCAGAAAGCTATGACAAAACCATAAATAGTTCTACAGAATTTTCTTCTGAAGAAATGCCTGCAAGTAGTAAAATTGACGAAAAAAATTACAAACGTAGTTTTTATACACCAACAAAGGTTGCTCTTGCCGGAGCCGGCGTAAAGCCTATAAATCATAAAAAAAACAAAAAATCAAATATTAGTATACCTCCACTCAAATTTGATGAAAATAAAAATGATAATATAAATATTACAGGTCGATCATCTAAAGATATTAAACCAAATATAAAAAATCAATTAGATAAAAACATTAATCATAAAGTTGAAGAAACAAATGATTCAAAATTACAAGAACAAGTACAGATATATATAGACACACCAAAAACAGAATCGCAAAATAACAACGAAGTAATTGAACAATATAAAGAAGAAACAAAAATTGAAATTAATGAAAACAATAGTATGATTCTGCCTTCTGACAAAAAAGATGAAGTTGCAATTGTTCTTTCGACAGAAAATCTAGTAAATGAAAAAGAACATTTGATACCAAAGGAAGATGAAATAAAAAAGAAAAAAGGTTGTTGTGTTATATTATAAGCAAATCCCCCACTACTATTTTGTAGCGGGGATTTTTATTATTTTGATTCGATTATTTTTACTTTATCGTACGCAACTCCGGATTGGCCACACGCAATGTCTCTTATAACAACAGCGGAGTTTTCATCAAGCTTTCCCGGACTTACCACTATACTACACTCGCCGTTTTGAATTGAAACTACGCAATCTTCAAAGCCTTTTGCTTTTACTAAATTTTCAATATTTACTTCCTTTTCAATGTTCTGCGCAAGCGATTCGATTTGCTTAGTTATCTCGTCTTTTATATCTGCATTTATTTCTGAACTGGACGATAAATCTTTAATCCTTTCTTGTGCTTCGGAATGTGATTTGTCCCTATTCTCTTTTGCTGTTTCAAAATATTCTTTGGTTTCAAAAAATATCAGCGTGAATTTGAGTTCGAGGAAGAAAATACGAAAGAATAAAACTTAATCACAAAGCTTGCAAATAAAAAATATTTTGCAAGTTTTTTATTTACATAATTTTTAATAACAAAAGTATTGACATTAAAAAATAGTTTTGATATAATTATGATATCGAATAAATTTGGAGGTATTATATGAGTTTATTCAAAAAATTAACTTCTGTTATTTTAAGCGGTTTAATGTTAATTGCGACATTAGGGGTTAGCAACACCTTTGCTACAACGGATTATCAAGTATATGTCGCAGTTTTGTGCAAAGACAAAGAGAAAGGTAATGAAATGGTCAGGCTAATGTGTCGCGAAAAGGGCACTTTTAATGCAGTAGAACGAAGAGTGTTTTTTACGGGAGAAAAAAATGATAATGACTATAGTACGGTAGTATATGACGAAAGTGATGATACAAATTATCACATTGACTTTCACGTAATGACAAATGTAGATACAACTTATGGTAGCAAAAGCAGAAATTTATTAGAAAAATGTAGCGAGGCTATTATTTTATACGATATTTCCGATAGCGAACTTGAAGCTATCGTGCAAACTAAAGATTTAGCACGATTTGAAAATATAGAAAATTTATTGTCCTTAAAAACACCATTAACGAAATTTATTAACAAACTGCAGTACAAAAGACTTTGGATTTTTTTCCCGAGTTGGTATGATTCTATCGACTTTGTTAGTTACGGAAGAGATAAGTTGCCGTCAGAGGAAGAATATCAACAACGCCAAAAAGCAATAAATCTGTTTACGTGTAGCACAGAAAAATACTATAAGATTGACAATAAATGGGGACGTGGACATCCTGATATTTCTTTTTCGAAATTTTATGAATGTACTCTATTTGGAATAATCGGAAGTGCGCGTAGAAGTATTAAAGATGGTTCTGTTTCTGGTAAGGATGAGTCGGGTCATTCAATATTATTACCAGCTACTGGTATTACTTTAGCGTGTGGTACAGTTTTAGCAGGTGGCTACGGAATATACAAAGGCGTTAAGAAAATTATCAATAAAAAACCTGCTGTGAAAACGAAAAGCTCAGAAAAAGTTAAAAATCTTGTCTAAACATAAAATTTTCCCCACTACTATTTTGTAGCGGGGATTTTTATTATTTTGATTCGATTATTTTTAC
>JAUNCP010000081.1 GCA_030526535.1 Clostridia bacterium
AAAATTTTGTCTTAAAAATATAAAGGGAAAACAGCTTGATTACCCTATAGTTAATGACATAGAAGACAAAGAGCAGTTAAAGCTTAGTAACCGGCAAAGAACGGATATTGTAAAGGCATTTTGTAATGAAATTGAAAAAGCCGGATATTATGCGATGTTTTATTGCAACTTGAACTGGTTAAAAAACTATCTTTTTAAGGATGAATTACTTCAAAAATATGATCTTTGGCTTGCACAGTGGAGTAATGATAAACCTTCTTATTCCTGCGGAATATGGCAATACTCAAGTTGCGGAAAGGTAGAAGGAATAAGCGGAAATGTTGATCTTAATATTTCTTACAAAAATTATCCTGAAATTATTAAATCAAAAGGATTAAACGGATCTAGTAAAACAAGTAGTTCTCAAAACAAAAGTTATTTAAGTTATACAGTAAAAAAAGGAGACTCTCTTTGGAAAATTTCTGAAAAGTATCTTGGGAATGGCAATAAATACAAAGAAATAAAGGACTTAAATAATCTTTCGTCTGACACGATTTATCCGAACCAAACACTGAAAATACTGAGATAAAGGAGATAAAAAAATTTATGAACAAAGAATTTTCGAAACTATTTACAATTTGCATGCTTATTGAAAGCATAATAACCTACATAAATGGATTTTTTGTTGCAGGAGAGCCACATTATCAAGTAATACTTAGTTTGATTTTAGGAGTAATAATTGCGGTTTCATATGAAATGGATTTACTTAAACTTCTAAATATTGAAAGCAAAGTTCCGTACATCGGCTCTATTCTAACAGGAATACTTTTTTCAAGAGGATCAAACTATATTTACGACTTAATAAATATGCTTTCTTTATATAAATAACATAACACCATATTTCGTTTTGTGTAGTATACTTAAACAAAACAACTGCCAAGGTGTGAAAATGGCAGTTGATATTTCGGTGGTTAGAGGGCAACGATATAATTTGAAGAAAGTGTAGTCTGTTTATCGTTGCCACTCTTTATTCTACATAGCATATACAAGAATGTCAATTTTTACCAATTGGTGTTTATATAATTAAAAATAGGGTGTGATAAACATTGAATGAAATTCAAAAAGAAAATCTAATATTTCTTAAAAACCAAGGTAGAAGTTATTCCGATATAGCTTCTACCCTATCTATTTCCAAAAGTGCAGTCAAATCATTTTTCAGCAGACTAAAACTAAAAAACGAAGAAAACAGTAATATATGTAAAAATTGTGGTGTTACATTAGAAAAATACTCAAAATCAAATCTTAAAAAATTTTGCTCAGATTCTTGCAGATACAAATGGTGGAGAAAAAATTTAGAAAATAACAGGTCATATTTAAAAATTCATATTTGCAAAAATTGTGATAAAAAGTTTAAAAGTTTCGACAACAAAGACAGAAAATACTGTAGCCACAAATGCTACATAGACGATAGATTTAGACCCAAGAAAGGAAATTTTATCAATGACACCCGAGCAATTTGAAGCTGAAAAAGAATATCAATCCAGAATGAGCATAATTAGATCTATTCTAAAACTTGGATTAATAACTAAAAGCGAATACAACAAAATTAATACCAAATTTCTTGAAAAGTACTCCCCTATTTTCGGCGCTATATATCGGTAAAATGGCTTGATACAGTGCTTTACAAGAGGTAATATGTAACTACTAAAATACCGCTTTTTAGTATAGAAAAAGAAAGGAACTAAAAAAATGAAAAGAGAAATTGTAAAGGTTATTCCATTAATAGACAAACTACCCCAAAAGAAAAAAGTAGCTGCATATGCCAGGGTTTCGAGTGAAAAAGATTCTATGCTCCACTCTTTATCTGCTCAAGTAAGCTACTACAGCAAATTAATCCAAGATAATCCAAACTGGGAGTATATTGGCGTTTATGCTGATGAAGCTAAAACCGGAACTAAGGATTCAAGGCCTGAATTTAAACGATTACTTGAAGACTGCAAGCAAGGTAAAATCGATTTAATAATTACAAAATCTGTATCACGATTTGCAAGAAACACATTAACAGTACTTGAAACTATTAGAAATCTCAAAAATTTAGGAATTGACGTATATTTCGAAAAAGAAAATATCCACAGTTTATCAGAGGATGGCGAGCTTATGCTTACCCTCCTCTCTTCTTTTGCTCAAGAAGAAAGTTTATCTGTTAGTGAAAACTGCAAATGGAGAATTAGGGATAAATTTAAACAAGGCATTTCTACTAATTTCAAAATGCTTGGATATGAACTTAATAACGGGAAAATTGAAGTAATTGATGATGAAGCAAAGATAGTA
>JAUNCP010000028.1:0-3797 GCA_030526535.1 Clostridia bacterium
GGGTCTTAAGATATTTTCATATCTCGCATTGTTTAATTTTCAAGGTCCCTTGCGCTTCAGCGCTCTTTTATATTATCATTTACCTCTCCCTCTTGTCAACACCTTTTTTCTAAACTTTTTCTCTTTTGTATACTTGCACAAAAATAAAAAATATATAATTTTAATTATGTATATATTTTTTAAATTAGTACTCGAAATTTGCACTTAAATTCATTTTTGGAATACATATATGTATAATTTTTCCATCTGAATCCAGATTAATTTTATAATCATATTTTTCATTTTTTGATTCAATTGCAGTATTATCATTTTTATCAATTTCTATTTTATGACTTTCTTCATTAACATTATTTAATGAATCAAAGATTTTTATAATTTGTAAAATCGCAGCGTTTTCACAAAGCGGATTTCCTGTAAATTCGCCTGATAACTCGCCCATACTTGTTTTATATTTTCCGTCTTTAATTTCAATCGTCAGCCCATTTATATTTTCCGGATTCCTGAAAACAACTTTCATACTCCCATCCGCAAAACGAGAAAAATTACATTTATAATTATCATCATTTTGTGAAATTTCTACATCGGCATTTTCAAAACTACTAACTATATTCGGCAATTTTTCTAAATTTTTCTTACTACATCCTGACACAAAAAAAGCTAAAATTATGCTAATTGTTGATATTAGAAATTTTTTCCTCAATATTTCGCCCACCCGCTATTTAAATTTTAAAAATACAGAAGGTAAATTATTTATCAAGTCGCCAGGAGTCATTGCTATATCCGAAAATTTTTGACTACATTCATCACCACTCATTCCATGTATATACACCGCACATATTGCCGCATCTATCGCAGAATATCCTTGCGCTAAAAATGAACCTATCATTCCGGAAAGAACGTCTCCGCTTCCGCCTTTAGCCATACCGCTATTTCCTGTCGTATTTAAGTATAGATTCCCATTAACATCGGAAATTATAGTTTTATGGTCCTTTAAAACAGTAACTATGCCGTATTTTTTTGAAAGTTCTTCTGCGCAAGAATTTTTATTTGCACGAACATATTCTACGCTTTTATTAATTAGCCTAGACATTTCCTTTATATGTGGAGTTAATACGATTTCACATTTCGACTCCTTCAATACATCTATATTCTCAGACAAAACATTTATTCCATCGGCATCAATTATAACAGGCACGGAAACCTTGGAAATCAATTCAAAAATAATATTTTTTGTATCTTCGTTCCAATTCATTCCCGAACCAATTAAAACTGCACTGGATTTTTTAGCGCATTTTATAATGTTTTCGATATTACTAAATGAAATCGAACCGCTATAATTTTGTTCTGCATAATGATAAATAGGTTCTGAAATTTTAGCCGCTACGCTTTCGCAAACTTTATCCACGCTAAACAATTCACAGATTCCTACTCCACATCTAACTGCGGCCGCTGTACAGAAATACGCTGAACCCGGCATATTTTTACTTCCGCAAACACAAAGCAGTCTTCCGAAATCGCCTTTATTAGCAGTAGGAAGCCTTTTGGGAATTTTATTTTTCACTGTGTCAAAATTTACAAGAGATAAATATTCATAATCTTTCACAAAAATCACCTTTTCTAAGAATCAAAACCCACAACTACCGCTGAGGCGTATTCCTTTGTATGAGTTATACTTACGGAAAATTTTAGATTTTTAATATCCGCAATTTTTTTCGCTTTTCCGCTTATTTTTAAATATGGTTTACCTAAAGAATCCCGAAGAGCTTGTATGTTCTTTATTCCTAAATAAAACATCCCTTTTCCGACAGCTTTTGCAAAAGCTTCTTTAACGCAAAAATTAGCCGCCACACTTTGCTCCGGAAAATTACGGTTTTCTAATTGTTTATATTCATCTTCGCCAAGTATATATTTTAAAAAGTTTTTATTTTTCATACACTTTTTTATTCTGGGAATTTCAATCATATCTATTCCTACGCAAGTCAAACTTTATAACCTCTTTCTTTTTTCTAGAAAATTATATCTTTCGATTCGCTGGTTTCTCTATTTTTGAAAATATTATTTATTTTCCTTTTTATATATTTAAAACTTGGATTTTCAAGGTTGGGGTCTAATTCTATAATCTTTCTCGCACACTCCTGCGCATTCGACATAAGGTTGATATCTTCGTACGATGTTTGTATTCCTATATTAGGTATACCGTGCTGATTTACGCCGAAGAAATCTCCCGGACCCCTAAGTTTTAAATCTTCTTCCGACAAATAAAATCCGTCATTCGAACTCGTCATAGCGTCAAATCTAAATTTCGAGTCTTTACTTTGTGAATCCGAAATTAATATGCAATAAGATTTTTTATTTCCTCGCCCAACTCTACCTCTAAGCTGATGAAGTTGCGATATTCCAAATCTTTCTGCGTTTTCTATCAGAATTAAGCACGCATTCGGTACGTCTATTCCGACTTCTATAACCGTTGTAGAAACTAAAACTTTTGTTTCCCCCTCTAAAAACCTATTCATTATTTCGGTTTTATCAACCGACTTCATTTTTCCGTGTAAAATTTCAACTTCGTCAGGTTTAAATCCCCAGTTTATCATCTTATCTCGATAGCTGGTAACGTCAACTATATCATTTTCATTTTCTTCTATACTCGCACAAACAACATACGCTTGTCCGCCTTCGTTAATTATTTTTTGAATAAACTTCCACGCACGTTCTCGTTTGTTTTCACCAATATTAAACGTATCTATTATTTGTCTTCCGGGAAGTGGCTCGTCAAGAACCGAAATGTCCAAATCTCCGTACAAAATCATAGCTAACGTACGAGGAATCGGAGTTGCGGACATTACTAAAACGTGAGGATTATCGCCCTTTAATACGAACGTTTCTCTCTGTTTAACTCCAAATCTATGCTGTTCATCTGTTATTATTAGTCCAAGATTTTTGAAATTTACATTATCTGAAATTATAGAATGTGTCCCAACTACTATATCGACATTTCCCTCGGATATATCTAAAAGCGTTTGACGTTTTTCTTTCTGTTTCATTGAGCCATGCAAAACTCCGATTTTTATATCCGTACCGCTGAAAAACTTCAAAAAAGTATTATAATGTTGCAAAGCCAATATTTCCGTCGGTGCCATAATCGATGCTTGATAACCATTTTTGACTAAAGTATAACAAAGCGAAGCGGCAACGGCTGTTTTGCCTGAACCTACATCGCCCTGCAAAAGACGATTCATTGAAAATCCGCTTCTTATATCACTTATACACTGTAGAATAGATTTTTTCTGTGCCGACGTTAGTTCAAACGGAAGAAGTTTTTGAAAATCTTCGGAATAATCTTTGTTTACTATAACATTCGTACTTTTTCTTGCATTTGATTTTATAAGCTCCATACTAATTTGATAGACAAGAAATTCTTCGAATATGATTCTATTCTTTGAAACTTTTAAATCCCTATAATTCTTTGGAAAATGGATATTTCTAATTGCAAAATCGAATGAACACAAGTTATATTCTTCTAAAAAACTTTTCGGAATAGTTTCCGGAATGTTACTTGGCAACAAACTAACGGCGTTTTTTATAAGAGTACTTATTTTAACCGAAGTTATCCCATTTGTTTGATGATAAATAGGACACAAACCCAATTCACTATCTAAACTTTTAACTTTCGGAAAAATAATTTGTAAACCGCCAAAATCTTTCCGCTCAACGTTTCCTTTGAAAATATATTCGGTGTCTCTTTTCAAACTATACGGAGTGTATTTATTATTAAAAAAAACCAAATCCACAGGAACTCC
>JAUNCP010000028.1:3807-14582 GCA_030526535.1 Clostridia bacterium
TATATAAATACTTTCCACCTTTACATCTACCGCTTTCAACATCAGAAAAAACTCTGAGTTTTACACACGAATTTTTTTCACCAAGTGCTTCTTCCAAAGTTTTTTGAGTAGCCCAATTTTCATAACTACGAGGATAAAAATTAATAATATCGCCAATAGTATTAACGCCTAAATTATTCAAACATTTTTCTGTTTTTGGGCCAACGCCTTTTAAATTTTTTATTTCTGTTTTAAATAAAGATGCCATAATTGGCACCTCCGTTATTTTTTTAGATTAAATTTTTATAAACGCTATTCAACCGAAACTATGAAATGATAAATCGGTTGATCACCTTTTATAAGATTTATTTCGATTTCTCTCTTTAGCGAACCTTCTATCGCTTTTTTAGCTTCTTCGGCTTTTTCTTCTGTAATACTATCGCCGTATATTAATGTTATAAATTCTGTTTCTTTTGAAACCATCATACTTACTAATTTTTTTACAGCTTCAATTGGATTCTTTTCTGTTAAAACAAGTTTACCGTCGCTAAGCGCTAATATTTCGCCTTCTGATATTTTAAATCCGCCAAATTCGGAATTTCTTGCCGCAAATGTTATTTGTCCTGTTTTCACTTTTGACGCTGCCTCTGTCATTGTTTCCATATTTTCCGAAATAGAACTATCAGGATTATATGCTAAAATTGCGGAAATTCCTTGTGCTACTGTTTTTGTTGGAACAATAACAACTGTACGGTCTTTGACTAATCCAACCGCTTGTTGCGCCGACATTATTATATTTTTATTATTCGGGAAAACGTATACAGTTTTTGCAGGTGTTGCAAGTATTGCCTCGACGATTTTTTCTGTGCTTGGATTCATCGTTTGTCCGCCGCTGATAACGTTTTCGCAACCTAAATCTTTAAATAGTGCTATTAATCCCTCGCCTGCTGCCACAGCAACATATCCGACTTCTTCTTCAGGTTCTTTCTTTTCGAAAACTTCCGAATTTTTCTTTAATTCATTTTCTTTTTTCTTTTCACCTGCTAAACGATGTTGCTCTTTCATATTTTCAACTTTTACTGTTAAAAATTGTCCGTATTTTAATCCTTCTTCCAAAGCTTTGCCCGGATTTTCTGTATGAACATGAACTTTTATTATTTCTTCGTCATCAACAACAACAACACAATCGCCGATTTTTTGGAGTTTCATTCTGAGTTTAAGCGGACGCAATTTGCAAAGCTTATTACGTTTAACTATAAACTCTGTGCAATATGTAAATGTTATATCTTGGTCGAATTCTGCAGCAGCGTTCCTGAAAACATCATCATTATCCATATCAATAACTTCATTCGAACCAGCTTCTATCATTTTTCCGTTTTTGAATACCGAAAGCATTCCTTCAAAAATTAAGCATAGCCCTTTACCTCCGGCATCTACAACACCGGCCTTTTTCAAAACAGGTAATAAATCAGGAGTGGTTTTCAACGCTTCTTCGGCACCTTTACAAGCTTCAGACCAAACGTAAACCAAGTCATTATTGAGTTTGGCCGCTTTTTTAGCATATTCAGAAGCGACACGCCCAACTGTCAACATTGTTCCCTCGGTTGGTTTTGTAACTGCTCCATATGCAAGTTTTACACCTATTTCTAAAGCATCAGCAACATCGGAGCCATTCAAGGATACTTGACTAGAAAAAAGCTGATTAAATCCCCTGAAAATAATAGACAATATTACTCCCGAATTTCCTCTAGCTCCACGCAAAAGAGCCGGAACAAAAGCTGAGATAACTTCTCCAACAGTAGCATTATCGCCTACATTTTTTAAAGCTTCGACAGCTGACGAAATCGTCATAGACATATTTGTACCTGTGTCGCCATCAGGAACCGGAAAAATATTTAATTCATTCACTCGATTTTTATGTTTTATTATGTTGTTTGCTCCCGATATAACTGCATTCTTTAGACATAACCCATTTATCAATTTAAACACACTCCTTGATTCTTCGTATTTTTTTTCCGAAATAATACGATTTATATTTTAAATTAATTTTACTCAAATTGCAAATTTAATTAAATCATTATTTCAATCTAAAACGCTCTATTGCTACTGTTTTTCCTGATTTATCATCAACTTCAAAAACAGCACATTCCATTTTGCAAGGTCCTGTTGCATTTTCGAATCTAACCGGCATTCTGTTTTTCATTCGTTTTATCGAAATCTCTTTTTTTACTCCCAAAACAGAACAAATCGGACCGGTCATCCCGACATCGGTTATATACCCTGTTCCTAACGGTAAAATTTCCTCATCAGATGTTTGAACGTGGGTATGCGTGCCGAAAACAACAGACACTTTTCCATCAACATAATAACCTAACGCTCGCTTTTCTGCAGTTGCTTCGGCGTGAAAATCTACAATTTTTATAGGACAATCCACACAAAATCGCAATGCTTCATCTAAAGAATCGAGTGGTAAATTTATACTTTCTAAATAAGCAACGCCCAAAAGATTTATTACAGCAACATTTATGTTATTGACCTTTACTTTACAAAATCCAAAACCGGGAGTTGATTTTGAAGGATAATTATATGGTCGCAATATTTTATGATTTTCATTTAGAAACGGAAAAATTTCTCTGCGTCTGAATGTATGATTTCCATTGGTTATAACATCCACGCCACTTTCGAAAATCTTTTTTGCACAATCCGGTAAAATACCATTTCCCTCCGCAGAATTCTCGCCGTTCGCAACAACAAAATCAATTTTGTGAACAGATTTAAATTCTTTTAAGTTATTTTTTAAAAATTCAACGCCACTCTTACCGACAATATCACCAATAGTTAAAATTTTCATATATAAAAATCTCCGTTAAACTATCATTTTGCAAAATCCGATGCTCTGCTTTCTCTTATTAAATTAACCTTTATCTGACCCGGATAGTCAAGTTCGTTTTCAATTTTATTACAAATATTTCTTGCCAAAGGTATCATATTTTCGTCGTCAACTATTTCAGGATTGAGCATTACACGGACTTCTCTTCCCGCTTGAATTGCATAGCAACTTTTTACTCCGGCAAATGACGATACGATATTTTCTAATTTTTCCAATCTTTTGATATAATTTTCAATATTCTCTCTTCTTGCGCCGGGACGTGCCGCAGAAGCAGTATCTGCCGCTTGGAGAATAAATTCATATGGAGTTTTTGGTTCAACATCACCGTGATGTGAATGAATTGCATGTATAACCAATTCGCTTTCTCTATATTTTCTGGCAACGTTTATTCCAAGTTCGATATGAGAACCTTCCATCTCGTGATCCAACGCTTTTCCTATATCGTGAAGCAACCCAATTCTTTTCGCCAAAATAACATCAAGTCCAAGCTCTGAAGCCATTATCCCACATAGATTGGCAACTTCTATGGAATGATTTAGAACATTCTGTCCATAACTTGTTCTATATTTCAACTTACCTAAAATTTTAATAAGCTCAGGATTCATTCCGTTAATACCTGTACTGATTACTGCACGTTGACCTTCTTCTTTTATTTCTGCTTCTACTTCCAATTTCGACTTTTCTACTATTTCTTCAATTTTAGCGGGATGAATTCTTCCGTCTAAAATTAATTTTTCTACTGCAACACGTGCTATTTCACGCCTCACCGGGTCGAATGCCGAAAGTGTTATGCTCTCCGGCGTATCATCGATTATTAAATCAACACCGGTAGAACTTTCGATAGCTCTTATATTTCGACCTTCTCTACCTATTATTCTGCCCTTCATTTCTTCGTTCGGAAGCGGAACGACCGATATTGTAGATTCAACTATATAATCGGAAGCACATCTTTGAACTGCCATAGATAATATATTCTTTGCTTTTTTATCGCATTCTTCTTTCAATTGTTGCTCAAAGAGAGTTATCTTTAAAGCTTTTTCATGAATAAGTTCATCTTGTAAACTTTCGAGCAAAAAACTTTTGGCTTGATTTACAGAAAAACCTGAAATTTTTTCTAACATATCGAACTGATTTTTCCGTATTATATCTATTTCGGAATTCTTACGTTCTATATCTTCTTGCTTTTTTAACAGCGCCTCTTCTTTTTCTTCTAAATGTTCAAGCTTTTTATCTATATTTTCCTCTTTTTGTAAAATTCTTCTCTCTTGACGTTGTATATCATGACGCCTTTCAGATATTTCTTTTTCACACTCATTTCTTAGCTTATGTATTTCGTCTTTTCCTTCGATTATTGCCTCTTTTTTACAAGTTTCGGCAATTTCTTTTGCGTTTAAAATTATTTTTTCGGCTTCATCTTGAGCAGTAGAAAGCGACCTTTGAATTTTTTTGGTTTTGTAGTATATGCCGATAAAAAACATAGCGATAGAACAAATTACTATTAAACAAATACTGAGTATATTCAATTTTACAAATGCCTCCGTTTATAAATTTTTTATGATACAGCAGAACAAAGCAACTTTAAATTAATAAAGTTACCGGTATTTTCACAACTTTAACGATATGGAATATTACTATAAAAAACCAAATTGAAATACGGTCATTTTCATGCTTTCAAAACTGTTCTAATATATAAAATATCTATATGTTAATAGTCAATTTTTAAACAAACACACAATAAAAATACCACATCAATTTTATTACAAATCGAAGTGGCATGTCAAGTGGAAATCTTGCCTCAGAACACTATATTCTTTCCAAAAAATATTCAATAAAATTATAAAAAATATCTTTATTTAACAATAACAAAATTGCATTTATTCTTTTCGGCATAAAATTGAGCTGTAGAATTCTCGTATCCGTATATCGTAACAATTTGGTCACGAGAAAATATTTTATCGTCGTCACTTTCGCCAATAACTGTGTTTTGGTTTAAAAATGTTACCTTAATGTTTTCCGCTCCGCCGGCCAAAACAGATGCTCCGACATATGTAACCGTATCGGGAAATACTACTTCTTTCAACAAACAGCAACATTCAAAAGCTTTAGAACGTACCTTTTTTATTTCCTTTCCAAACGTAAATTCAACTAAGTTGCAACAATTATAAAAAGCATATTCATCTATATATTTAAGTTTATCGTTAGAAACAACTTTTGTTATCTTAGTACAATTAAAGAAAGCATTTGTTGCTATTTTTTCAAGATTTTCGTATAACTTAACTACACCTTCTACCGTTGCAGGACAATAAATCAGTTCAGTCTTATCTTTACTTAAAAGCATGGAATTATAACTCGAATAAACTTTATTTTCTTTATCAACAACAAGTTCAGATACGCTGTCACATCCAAATAATGCACATTCACCGATTTCTGAAACATTCTTTCCTATAAAAACTCTTTTTAAATTTTTACAATTATAAAATACAGCTCTACCTACTTTTTGGATTTTTCCGTTTAATTCTACGTACTTTATGTTTTCGCAGCCGTAAAAAGCAAAATCTTCTATTACAGTCAATTCACTTGAAAAAACTATCTCTTCTATTTCACAATGCTCCCAAAACACACCGGAGCTTATAGCTTTAACTGTATCTGGAACAATAACTTTTTTGGCGTTACCAAAATAACAAGTCAAAACACCGTCTTTATTAATTTCAAAATCCTCAATTTTAGATTCAACATTAACATTCGTTTCTTTATCAAGCGTACTAATTTCGGAATTTTCTATGCTCATATTTTTTAAATCTAATTTCTCGGCACCAACAACCATACTCGAAAAAAACACAGATAAAACAAGAATAAACAATACATATTTTGAATTTTTTTGCATATTAAGCATACAAAATTCCTCCAAACAAAATATTTATATACCTATCCTACAAACTTTCTTTATTATATAATACTACATTTAAAATAAAAGTCAACATATAAATAAATTACAAATTATATATAAGAGCCGTTTTGTTTTGTATAAACTAAACAATAGTTTATTTAAAATTAGATTTATATAAAAATTTATTTTTTTAAACTAAAAGTACTTGACTTTAATCAAGTAAACTTTTAGAATAATAATCAGATAAGTTACTCTGAGGGCCATTAGCTCAGTTGGTTAGAGCAACCGGCTCATAACCGGTCGGTCCTAGGTTCGAGTCCTAGATGGCCCACCATATTATCGCATAAAGTTTAGAAGCTTTATGCGGTTTTTGTTTTGTATGTTTTTTGAAAACCAAAAAGCAGTATTCGCATTGAACACTGCTTTTATAATTTATATCAGCTAATATTAGCCAAGAATTTCGGTTACAACACCTGAACCTACTGTACGTCCGCCTTCACGGATTGCGAAACGTAATCCTTCTTCGATTGCGATTGGTGTAATAAGTTCAACGTCCATAACAACGTTATCTCCAGGCATGCACATTTCTGTTCCTTCAGGGAGTGAAATTACACCGGTAACATCTGTTGTTCTGAAATAGAATTGTGGACGATAGTTATTAAAGAATGGAGTATGACGTCCACCTTCGTCCTTAGTAAGGACATATACTTGACCTCTGAATTTTGTGTGTGGATTGATTGTTCCGGGTTTTGCAAGAACTTGACCACGTTGAATATCTTCTCTTTGTACGCCACGGAGAAGTACACCTACGTTATCTCCTGCTTCAGCGTAATCAAGAAGTTTTCTGAACATTTCAATACCTGTTACAACAACTTTTCTGCGCTCTTCGGTTAAACCTACGAGTTCAACTTCTTCACTCATTTTGAGTTGTCCACGTTCTACTCTACCTGTTGCAACTGTTCCACGACCTGTGATTGTAAATACGTCTTCAACAGGCATTAAGAACGGTTGATCTGATTTTCTTTCAGGTGTTGGAACGAATTCGTCAACTGCTTTCATTAATTCATGAATGCATTTATATTCTTCTGCAGAAGCATCTTTTGAACCTGATTCAAGAACTTTAAGTGCTGAACCACGAATAATTGGAGTGTCGTCACCCGGGAAACCGTATTCGGTCAAAAGGTCACGAATTTCCATTTCGACTAAGTCGAGAAGTTCTTCGTCGTCTACTTGGTCAACTTTGTTCATAAATACTACAATGCTTGGAACGCCTACTTGACGTGCAAGTAAGATGTGTTCTCTTGTTTGTGGCATTGGGCCGTCTGCTGCTGAAACTACGAGTATTGCTCCATCCATTTGTGCAGCACCGGTGATCATGTTTTTAACATAGTCAGCGTGGCCTGGGCAGTCAACGTGAGCATAGTGACGTGATTCTGTTTGATATTCAACGTGTGCGGTATTAATTGTAATTCCGCGTTCTCTTTCTTCCGGAGCTTTATCGATATTTGCATAATCTACAAATTCTGCGTCTCCGCCGAGGTTAAGAACCTTTGTGATTGCTGCGGTAAGAGTTGTTTTACCGTGGTCAACGTGACCGATTGTACCAATGTTTACATGTGGCTTATTTCTTTCGAATTTTTCCTTTGCCATTGTAAATTTCCCCCTTTAAATTTCAAATAGTGCTTTTCTAAAGCCTATGGTAAATTCTATCAGTTATTAAACTGTAAATCAACAAGTTAATTCTAATCTTTTTTTCTGCTGGCAATAATTTGCTCAGAAACCGATTTCGGAACTTCTGCATAATGGCTTGGTTCCATTGTGTATTGTCCTCTTCCTTGAGTTCTGGAACGCATATCTGTTGCGTATCCAAACATTTCTGAAAGCGGTACTTGTGCATTGATTCTTTGTGCACCGGAAATTGCTTCCATGCCTTGAATCATTCCACGACGTGAATTTATATCACCTATGACGTCACCCATGTATTCTTCCGGAACTATAACCGTAACTTTCATTATAGGTTCTAAAAGAACCGGGTCTGCTTTCTTCATAGCTGATTTAAACGCCATTGAACCTGCAATCTTAAATGCCATTTCAGAAGAGTCGACTTCATGATATGAACCATCATAAAGTGTAACTTTTACGTCAACTACGTTATATCCCGCTAAAACACCCGAAAGCATTGCGCCTTGAATACCGTTGTCAACAGCCGGAATATACTCCTTCGGAATTGCACCACCGACTATTTGGTTTACAAACTCATAACCCTTTGTCGGGTTTGGCTCAACTTTAATCTTAACGTGTCCATATTGTCCACGACCACCGGATTGACGTGCATATTTTTCTTCAACATCTGCTCCTTTGCGGATTGTTTCTTTATATGCAACTTGAGGTTTACCAACGTTTGCTTCTACTTTGAATTCACGTAAAAGTCTATCTACGATGATTTCTAAGTGAAGTTCTCCCATTCCGGCGATTATTGTTTGACCGGTTTCTTCATCTGTATATGCTTTAAATGTCGGGTCTTCTTCTGCGAGTTTTGCAAGGCCTAAACCCATTTTTTCTTGACCGGCTTTTGTTTTAGGTTCAATCGCAACCCTTATAACCGGGTCAGGAAATTCCATAGATTCAAGAATTACCGGATGTTTTTCGTCGCAAAGTGTGTCACCCGTTGTAGTATTTTTAAGTCCTACCGCTGCCGCAATATCACCTGCGTAAACTTTTTCGATATCTTGTCTATGATTCGAATGCATTTGAAGAATACGTCCGAGTCTTTCGTTATTATCCTTAGTGGAGTTATAAACTGTTGAGCCGGCTTCGATTGTTCCTGAGTAAACTCTGAAGAAGCAAAGCTTTCCGACAAACGGGTCTGTTGCAATTTTGAATGCAAGTGCCGCAAATGGTTCTTCGTCAGATGATGGACGTTCTGTTTCTTCTTCTGTTTCAGGATTTACACCTTTAATTGCAGGAACATCAACCGGTGAAGGCATATAGTCAACAATTGCATCCAATAATTTTTGAACACCTTTGTTTCTATATGAAGTACCACAAGTTACCGGAACCATTGTATTTGCAATAGTTGCCTTTCTTATGCACTTCTTCATTTCTTCAACTGTTATTTCCTCGCCCTCGAGATATTTTTCCATTACTTCATCGTCTGACTCAGCAATATGTTCGAGCATTTCGGCATGATATTTTTCGGCTAATTCTTTCATATCTTCCGGAATTTCTTCTACTCTTATATCTTTTCCGAGGTCATCATAATAAACATAAGCTTTCATTTCGACTAAGTCGATGATACCTTTAAATGTATCTTCTGAGCCGATAGGAAGCTGAATCGGAACGGCATTACATTTTAAGCGTTCTTTCATCATTTTTACAACGTTGTAAAAATCTGCGCCCATGATGTCCATTTTATTGACATAAGCCATTCTCGGAACACCATACTTATCTGCTTGACGCCAAACTGTTTCGGATTGTGGTTCTACACCGCCCTTTGCACATAGTACTGTAACAGAACCATCGAGAACTCTGAGTGAACGCTCAACTTCAACTGTAAAGTCAACGTGGCCGGGAGTATCTATGATATTTATACGATGATTTTGCCAGAAACAAGTTGTTGCCGCAGAAGTAATTGTAATTCCACGTTCTTGTTCTTGTACCATCCAGTCCATAGTGGCGGCGCCGTCGTGAACTTCACCGATTTTATGACTTATTCCCGTATAAAACAATATACGCTCGGTTGTAGTAGTTTTTCCGGCATCTATGTGTGCCATTATTCCTATATTACGAGTCATTTCAAGCGATACTTTTCTTGGCATAATATCCTCCTTTTCGTTTTAATATTTTTTCTTATTTATTATGTGTCTAATTTAAAATTCTTAAACAACTTAAAAATTTAAAATTACCATCTGTAATGTGCAAATGCTTTGTTAGCTTCTGCCATTTTGTGAGTATCTTCACGTTTTTTAACAGATGCACCGGTACTGTTGATAGCGTCTAAAATTTCTCCTGCTAATCTTTCAATCATTGTTTTTTCTGAACGAAGTCTAGAGTAATTTGTAAGCCATCTGAGCCCTAATGTTTGGCGTCTATCAGCTCTTACTTCAATAGGTACTTGATATGTTGCACCGCCAACTCTTCTCGCTTTAACTTCGAGGTTTGGCATAATGTTTTCCATTGCCTCTTCGAAAACTTCAAGCGGTTCACGTCCTGTTTTTGTACGGATTATATCAAAAGATTTGTAAACTATTCTTTGTGCTACTCCTCTTTTGCCATCCACCATAATATTGTTAATAAGACGAGTTACAAGCTTTGAATTATAAAGCGGATCTTGTAAAACATCACGTTTTGGGACTGCACCTCTTCTTGGCACGTGTCTTCCCTCCTTCACAAAAATGATATCTTCGGTACTCGAAAGTAATTTAGCTCCCGTTTGCCAACACAGAGGTATCTATATATATAAAACACTTCTGCATTGAATTTTTAATGCAAACTTGTACTAATCAAATTTTTTTACTTCTTTGCTGCACCGGCTTTTGGACGCTTCGCACCATATTTTGAACGGGCTTGCATACGTTTTGCAACGCCTTGAGCATCCAGCGTACCTCTTATAATATGATAACGTACACCAGGTAAGTCCTTAACACGGCCACCTCTGATAAGAACAACACTGTGTTCTTGAAGGTTATGTCCAATTCCCGGTATGTAAGAAGTTACTTCAAAACCATTTGAAAGACGTACTCTTGCGATTTTTCTAAGAGCCGAGTTAGGTTTTTTCGGTGTAGCAGTTTTTACAGCTGTACACACACCTCTTTTTTGAGGAGAATTTTGATCAATTGCTTCTCTTTTTTTAGAGTTCCAACCCTTTAAAAGTGCAGGAGCCTTAGCTTTTCTTTCTTGGCTTTTTCTTCCCTTACGAACCAATTGGTTAAATGTTGGCATATTACACCTCCTTAAAATTAATAAAATTGTTGTGTAAAACTCTACACAGCAATTTATTTTACCATTTTTATTCCTAAT
>JAUNCP010000082.1 GCA_030526535.1 Clostridia bacterium
TAAAAGTTTAAACGAATATATTAATAAAGCTCAGAATCATATAGAAAAATTAAAAACATATGGAAAAGAATTAAATAATTTCTTTAAAGAATACCAACTCCCGACGTTGGATTATGAGGATAGCTATGGAAGACGTAGTAGCTTAGACGATGATGACAAAAGCAACGAAATTTCTAAGAAGGATTTAAAAACATTTTTAATAGCAACCGGGTATTTTATAAAAGAAGTTATTGATAAAAATTCTAAAAATGATAAAAATAATGATATTCAAAATTTAAATGAATTTTGGGGCAACCACTATCAGTTCCAGGGTGGTAGTCAAAAAATTATATTTGGTGAAAATTGGAACAACAAAATAAAGAGCGGCGAAGAGGCAACCATAAAATATTTTAATGAAAAGCCTAAAGAAATAATTGAAGAAGCTTTGAAATTAGCTGGAAATAGTCCAAAAGCCCAAAATATAATTAATTTTTTCAAAAAAATTGGTAAAGATGGATTGCAAGAAGAAACATCATATGATGAAAAAACTTTACAAAGTTATATAAACGATAGACAGCAAGAAAAACCAGTTCTATAAAATCAAACTATTTCCTGTAAATTCGGGAGGGCAAGGTAAATTTAAAATTTCTAAAATGGTTGGGGCGATATCACAAAGTCGCCCTTCTTTTTTTATCCTACAGTTATAATTTAAAATCACAAACGGAACTAAATTAGATGTATGCGAAGTGAAAGGTTCGCAATCTTTATCTTTCATTTTTTCAGCATTTCCGTGGTCGGCGGTTATAATTGTGACTAAATTTTCAATTTTTTTGGTCTCGTCCAATATTTTTTTAATACATAAATCCACTGTTTCTATTGCTTTTACGGTAGCTTCAAAATTTCCGGTATGTCCGACCATATCAGGATTTGCAAAATTAATAACGGTAAAATCATAATTTTCATTATTCATTTTTTCAATTAATTTATCGGTTATTTCATAAGCACTCATTTCAGGTTTTAGATCATATGTTTTAACTTGAGGCGAATCTATGATTATTCTTTTTTCATTTTTATATGGCTTTTCTTGACCGCCGTTAAAAAAAAACGTAACATGTGCATATTTTTCGGTTTCGGCTATTCTTAGTTGCGATAAACCGTTATTCGATACTATTTCTCCTAAAGTATTGCTTATTTTTCTTGGCTTAAAAGCTATGCTTACATTGGTAAAAGTTTCGCCGTACTGAGAAAAACAGCAATATTTTTTTACTATGCTACTTTCTTCTGTAAATTTCCGAGTGATTTGGCGAGCTCTATCAGGTCTAAAATTTAAGCAAATAACGGCATCATTTTTTTGAATTCCGTTGAAACCTTCAATCACACACGGCTTTAAAAACTCATCCGTTATATTATTTTGATACGAATTTTCTATTGCTTCTTTTGCTGATTTAAAAATCTTCCCTTTAGCAAATGCCATACATTCAAATGCGGCATTAGTTCTATCCCAATTTTTGTCTCTATCCATAGAGTAATATCTTCCGCAAACCGTTTGTATTTTTCCTAAATTTATTTTTTTTACGAAATTTTCCAAATTGTTTATATATTTAATTGCTGATTTCGGTGGGGTATCTCTTCCGTCTGTCCAAATATGTATTCCTATATTTTTTAAATTTAATTTTTTGGCAAGTTCTAAAGTTGCATAAAAATGGTTTATATGACTATGTATACCGCCGTCGGATAAAAGCCCCATTATATGTAACGTAGAATTATTTTTTTTCGCATAATTTATAGTATCGATTAAATCTTCATTTTCATAAAATTCACCGGTTGCTATACATTTATTTATGTAAGTTAAATCTTGATAAACAATTCTTCCGGAACCTATATTGGTGTGTCCAACTTCTGAATTACCCATTTGACCATCAGGTAATCCAACATCCAATCCGGAAGCTTTTAGTTTTGTGGTTGGATTATTTTTGAAAATTCTATCTAAATTAGGAGTGTTTGCAATATAAATTGCATTTGAGTCATTATTTTCACCTATACCGAAACCATCTAAAATTAACAATAACACTTTTTTATTATTCAACTTATTCACTTCCGATTCATAACTAAATATAGAAATTTTGAGATATTTTTATTATTTCAGAAAATTCTTTTATATCCAG
>JAUNCP010000029.1 GCA_030526535.1 Clostridia bacterium
GGGTCTTAAGATATTTTCATATCTCGCATTGTTTAATTTTCAAGGTCCCTTGCGCCTCAGCGCTCTTTTATATTATCATCTATCACTCTATTTTGTCAACACCTTTTTTTGAAACTTTTTCTCTTTTGTATACTTGCACAAAACACAGCGAATTTATCGCTGTGTTTTGTTATAAATTACTAATGAATTTTCTCTATATACTCTATAATCGCTCCAAAATTCTTGTCTGCACCGCCTGTTGCAACTTTTTTATTTCCGCCGCCTTTTCCGCCAATATTGTCCAAAATATTCTTGAGAATATCATTTGCAAAGTGATTTGCGGAGCATTTATCGCCGACCGCAACGACAATTTTGCCGTCTTTTGAAACGCAAACCGCTATACCTTCAATTTTTTCGGCAATTTTAGAAATTTCACCTATAACTTTTTTATCGAATTTATCAACAGTAATATAGCCGAATTTACAGTCAAAACCAGAATTTACGAGCTTTAAATCCTCAACTTTAATCGAATTCCTAACAACATCTTTTTGAGGTTTATTTTCTGTCAATTTCTTTATTTTTTCGACAACATTTTCAGGCTTGGATTTTAAAATTTTAGAAATTTCTGCCAATTGTTGTTGTTTGTGTTGAATATAGGTTAAAGCTTCTTGACCTGTTATGGCGGTAATTCTTTTTATCCCTTTTCCGATACTTTCGGAAGAATAAATCACAAAAATTCCGATATTTCCGGTAGCGTTTGTATGCGTACCGCCGCAAAGTTCGCTCGAAACATTGCCATACGTAACTACACGAACATTTTCTCCGTACTTACTTTCGAAAAGTGCAGTAGCTCCACCGGCGATAGCGTCGGAAATGTTCTTAATTTCAACGTTCCCGGGAATATTTTCACGAATATAAGAATTTACAATATTTTCGATTTTGAAAATATCTTCTTCTGATATGGAATTATCGTAGTTAAAGTCAAATCTAAGCTTTTTGGATTCGACTTTCGAACCGGCTTGATGAACATTTTTGCCGAAAAGTTGTCTGAGTGCACTTTGCAGCAAGTGAACAGCCGTATGATTATTAGAAATTTCTTTTCTATAAGATTTATTGACAGAAGCTTTTACAGTGGTATTTACACTTAAACTTCCCGAATTTACTTTTGCCCGGTGTACAAAAATTCCGTCGCAAATCTTTTTTACGTCAGTAATTTCTGCGTTAAAATAATCGTTCGATATATTTCCTATATCGGCACATTGTCCGCCCGATTCTGCATAAAACGGCGTTTTGTCTAGAATTACTATTACTTCGTCTGATTCTTTTGCAACGGAAACTTCTGTACCATTTTTTATAATTTTTAAAACTTTAGCTTCGCAATCTAAATCCTCATAACCGACAAAATTCGTCTTTGAACAATCGGATAAAAGTTCAGAAAGATTTTTCAGGCTTTCATTTTCTTTTGCGCCAGCTATATTTTTAGATTTCTCTTTATGCGACTGAAGTTTCTGCTTAAATCCTTCTGCGTCTAACTCGAGCGAATTTTCTTCTGCGTAAGAACTTATTATATCAAACGGCAAGCCATATGTTGTGACTAAATCGAAAGCTATTTCGGCGGTTATTTTCTTTTTAGAATTATTAATGTTTTCGAGTTTTTCAAGACCATTTTCTAAGATTTTTTCGAATTGTACTTGCTCTTTTTTAATCTCATTTATCACAAAATTTCTATTTTCGGAAAATCTCGGGAATAAGTCGGAATATTTATCTAAAACAAACGCTATTACTTCCGAAAAATCAAAATTTTTGATTTTATTTTTTGCGATTATCATCATGCAACGACGGATAAGCTTACGAGGAATATAGCCTCTTCCCTCGTTCGACGGAGAAACTTTTTCGGATAAAATCAACGATGTTGTACGCAAATGGTCTGTCATTATACGGATATCTTTTTCGAAAAGTTTTTTATCTGACGGTATTTTACTCTCGATAAATTTCTTTATCGGGTTCAAAAGGTCGGTATCATAAACAGTTGAGAAACCATTTAATACCATCGAAAGTCTTTCAAGTCCTGCGCCGGTATCTACGCTTGTAAAACTTAGTTTACTAAATGTACCGTCAGCATTTTTATTAAGTTGCATAAATACGCCGGCGTTCCAAATTTCGATATATCTCTTTTTTGTATCGAATTTTTTGCCGGGCAAATATTCTTCACCTTCACCTGTATCATAAAATATTTCTGTACAAGGGCCGCAAGGACCTGTTTCCGCTGTCGGCCCCCAAAAATTATCTTCTTTACCGCATTTTATTATATGGTTTTCAGGCATACCTACTTTTCGCCAAAAATCATAGGCTTCTGTGTCGAGCGGCAAACCCAGTTCGTCATCGCCGGCAAAAACTGTTACATACAGTTTTTCTTTTGGTATATTTAATCCTTCGGTTAAAAATTTAAAAGCAAGAGAAATTGCTTTTTCTTTGAAATAATCATTAATCGACCAGCTTCCGAGCATCTGAAAACTCGTTAAATGATGTTTGTCACCTATTGAATCTATATCTATTGTTCTTATACATGGTTGAATATCGCATAAACGTTTGTATGGTGGCTTTTCTACACCTGTAAAAAAGTTTTTGAGCGGTGCCATACCTGAATTTATAAATAATAATGTCGGGTCATTTTTCGGAACAACGGAAGAATCTGAAATTTCCATGTGGTCATTATTTTTAAAAAAAGACAAAAATTTATTTTTTATCTCAATCGACGATATTTTTTGCACAAAACTCTCTCCCTTTAAATAATGAATTTAACATGTTAATTATATTACTGCTCTGAATCCGGTGCAAGTTAATAAAAGTAACGATATTTTGAATAAACACAATTGTTGAGGAAATAATAATTTTTGTGGAGGTGAGAAATATGAGAAATAATTCAAACAATAACAACAGCAATAACAACTCAAAAGAAAACTCACAAAATTCAAGAAATCAACAATCTCAGAACAACAAAAACTCTAAGAACAATACTTCTAATCAAAACCACTCACAAAATTGTGGTAAATAGCTGAATTTATCAAATAATGCTTTCCGATAGTAAAAAATTCGGAAAGCATTATTCTTTTGCGCTGTTTTTTGTTTTATAGCAATTTTTATTCAACCGTAACAGATTTGGCTAAATTTCTAGGTTTATCTATATCGCAACCTCTGAATTTTGCGACGTAATACGAAAGTAATTGAAGCGGCACAACAGAAAGCGACGGCAACATCATCTCGCAGAATTTCGGTATTATTATTGAATCGTCAGATATTTCATTTATTTTTGAAACTTTATCCTCTGTAGAAATAGCTAAAATTTTTGCGCCTCTTGATTTTACTTCTCTTATATTACTTATGGTCTTATCAAAAAGCTTCTCATTAGTCAAAAGCGAAATTACCAATGTATCATTATCTACAAGAGAAATTGTTCCGTGCTTTAATTCCCCTGCTGCATAAGCTTCAGAATGTATATAGGATATTTCTTTTAATTTCAAAGAACCTTCCATGCAAGTTGCATAATCTAATCCACGACCTATGAAAAATATTTTTTCTTTATCGAGGTATTTTTCCGCTATCTCTTTGATTTTATTTTCGCTTTTTAAAACTTCTTCTATCAAACTCGGCAAACGATTTATATTTTCTATGTTTTCTTTATACTTTTCTTCGCTGATTTTATTCAGCTTTTTAGCCATATAAAGTGCTAACAGGTATAAAATCGAAAGCTGTGTACTATACGCTTTTGTTGTAGCAACTGCTATTTCCGGACCTGCCCAAGTATATATTACATCGTCAGATTCATTCGCTATCGAACTTCCTACAACATTTACCACCGATAAAACTCTTGCGCCACGAGATTTAGCTTCTCTGAGTGCTGCTAAACTATCCGCTGTTTCGCCCGACTGACTTATTACGATTACAAGCGTATTTTCGCCGACTATCGGGTTCCTGTATCTAAATTCTGACGCAACGTCAACATCTACCGGTTTTCTTAAAATATCTTCCATAAAATATTTCGCAACGCAACCCACATGATAAGCCGAACCGCACGCAACAATCGATATTTTATCTATATTTTCAAGATATTCTTTTGTAAATTCTATATCATCCAACTTTATGTCAAAATCTTTTATTCTAGGCGAAATAGTCGCCTTTAAAACTTCCGGTTGCTCCATTATTTCCTTCATCATAAAATGCTCGTAATTATTTTTTTGTGCACTTTCTACATTCCAATCTATTTTGGAAACAGTTTTCTCGACTGCATTTCCGTCAAAGTCGAAAAGTTCTACTTTTTCCGAAGTTAAAACCGCTATTTGATTTTCTTTTAAACGGCATACTGTTTGGGTTTTCGACAAAACCGCAGGTATATCTGACGCTATATAATTTTCGTTTTCGTTTAGTCCTATTATCAACGGACTATCTTTTTTTACTGCAAAAAGTGTATTTGGATAATCATCGCAAACTATTCCGAGCGCAAATGAGCCTTGTAAACGATTAACTGCGGTTTTCAACGTATCAAACATATCACCGTTATACATATCGTCTAAAAGTTGAGCGACGACTTCTGTGTCGGTGTCTGAAACGAATTCAAACCCTTTTTCCATAAGCTCATTTTTTAAAACTATATAATTTTCTATTATTCCGTTATGTACAACCGCTATTTTACCGCTTTTGCTTTTATGAGGATGTGCATTGACATCGGAGGGCGCTCCGTGAGTCGCCCAACGAGTATGACCGATTCCTAAATTTGCGTTATTTAAATCTTCTTTTGTAGATATCGCATCGGCTAAAATTTTAAGTCTGCCTTGTTTTTTTTCTATTTTTATTCCGGTATTTGTAAAAACCGCTATTCCTGATGAGTCATATCCTCTGTATTCCAATTTTTCAAGTCCTTGCAAAAGAAACGGAACCGCTTTATTTTTACCAACATACCCCACTATGCCACACATTTATGACAACAACTCCTCTTTATTTTTCATAAATTACAATTATCATATGAATTTTTAAACTTCCATTATTATAGGCAAAATTACGGGATTTCTCCTTGTTTTGTTATGGAATAGTCTATATAGCTCATCTCTGACTTTTGTTTTAATATATCCCCAATCACGCACTTGATGGTCTGCACATTCCTCTAAAACATTAAGCGCAATTGTTTTCGCTTCTTCCATTAAATGTTCGGATTCTCTGACGTATACAAAACCTCTCGAAACTATATCCGGTCCGGAAATAACGTGCTTATCCGAAGAATCCAATGTCGCAACAAGTACTATTAAGCCATCTTCTCCCAAATGTTTACGATCTCTAAGCACTATGCTTCCGACGTCGCCAACGCCGATACCGTCAACCAAAATCAATTCAAGAGGAATTTGACCGACTTTTTTCATTGAATTTACATTTAATTCAATAATATCTCCGCTGTCGCCGACATAAACATTCGTTTCCGGCATACCCATACTTGTAGCGAGTTTTGCATGTTTTATAAGGTGTCTGCGTTCTCCATGCACAGGTATAAAATATTGAGGCTTTACAAGCCCTTGCATTATTTTAAGTTCTTCTTGGCAAGCATGGCCGGAAACATGTGTTTCATACATTGACTCATAAACCACCTCGCAACCGAGCTTCATAAGCTCATTAACGACTGTTCCGACAGTTTTTTCGTTACCGGGAATAGGTGTTGCGGAAATTATTATAAAATCTTCCGGACCAACGTCTACTTTTTTATGTTCGGCAAATGCCATTCTGTGAAGTGCGGACATCGGTTCGCCTTGACTTCCCGTTGTTACCAAAACAATTTCATTTTTCGAGTATTTCGTTATTAAATCAATGTCGATTATTGTTCCGCTTGGTACATCTAAATAATTTAATTGTTGAGCTATTGCAACATAGTTAATCATACTGCGACCTGAAAATGCCACTTTTTTGCCGTATTTTGTTGCACAATTTATAATCTGCTGTATTCTTCCTATATTTGACGCAAACGTTGCTATTATAATTCGTTTATCTTTTGCTTTTAAAAATAATCTTTCAAACGATTCGTCTAAATTTTTCTCTGTCATTGTGTATCCGGGACGTTCTGCGTTTGTGGAATCCGCCATAAACGCTAAAACGCCTTCTTTGCCAAGCTCCGAAAAACGTGCAAGGTCTATCATATTTCCTCTGGACGGAGTACAATCTATTTTAAAGTCGCCTGTATGCACAATAGTTCCTGCCGGAGAATGAATCGCAAGCCCTGCGGCATCGGGTATAGAGTGATTTACATTTATAAATTCAACGTCCATACAACCAAGCCTTACTCTGTTTCCGACTGTAACCGTGTTAAGATTTGCGCTGCCAAGTAACCTGTGTTCTTTTAATTTACCTGTAATTAATCCGATTGTAAGCGGAGTTGCATAAATAGGAACGTTTATTTTTTTCAGTAAATAAGGTATAGCTCCAATATGATCCTCATGCCCATGAGTTACAACCAGACCTCTTATTTTATCCCTATTGGCCTCTAAATATGAAAAATCCGGTATAACGAAATCTATGCCAAGCATTTCTCCGTCAGGAAAAGCCATCCCACAGTCTACGATTATTATATCATTATTACATTCAAAAACAGTTATGTTCTTACCTATCTGATTCAAACCGCCTAAAAAAGCGATTTTCATAGATTTCAAATTTCTGGAAGCCGTATTTCTTTTTTGATAGCTTTTGTGTAGTTTCGTAGTCATTAACTTTTTTTTATTTTGCAATTCAATCACAGTATTTTCAGGTTTATTTTTATGATTAAAATTTTTTGCGGATGTCTTTTTAGATTTTATATTTTCAATTACTTTTTTTATCGGTTTTTTTATTGATTCAGGTTTCAAAACTTTTTCTTCTTCATTTTTTGTCATATCTATTCCTCCCATAAATTTTATTAATAAATCAAATCGAGTCAAGTCAGTAATTTTCTGAGTTTGACTATATATTAAAGTAAATATAGAATTAATCCGTATGTATAAAAAATAATTAATAAATAAATCCGTACACAAAATATTATTTACATTATATATTATTATCGAGTTATATGTCAATAATATCTAAAGCGTAAAATTTTTTAAAATAAATTTTTATTTTATAACCTAATTATATGTCATGGGAGCAGTATTTATATGAAAGAAATTAAAATTTATACCGACGGAGCCTGCAGTAAAAATCCGGGTCCCGGAGGTTGGGGAGCGGTTTTAATTTATAAATCTCACAGAAAAGAAATTTCCGGCGCTGACGCTCAAACTACTAATAATCGAATGGAGCTTACTGCGGTAATTAAAGCGCTTGAATGCTTAAAAGAAAAATGCAAAATCGAACTTTTTACCGATTCGAAATATGTTTGCGACAGTATAATAAAAGGTTGGGCGGAATCTTGGCGAAATAATAACTGGAAAAAAAGCGACAAAAAGCCGGCGATAAACGCCGACTTATGGGAAGTGTTATTAAATTTGATTTCAAAGCACGATATAACATTTAACTGGGTTAAAGGTCATGCGGGAAACATCGAAAACGAACGCTGCGACGAACTCGCTACGAGCGAAATTAAAAAGTTAGTCCTCTAATCCAAGTTTTTTACAAAGCCATGAGCCGAAGTTCCAACCAGCCACACCAGCAAACGCAGTAGGAATGCCCAAACATACGTCAGCGGTTATAAAAACAGCCGGAAATTCTCCGAGCTTTTCTTTTAAAAAGCCACATAAAGCGTATCCATATTCTAATTTTTTACCTGCAAAAGCTGACAAGAAAAAAGTACCGGCGCCTAAAACCAATGAACTTGTTCCTTTTACTGCATATGCTCCTACTTTTTTTGCTACTTGTTTAGCTTTTGCTTTGTCTATATTTACGCCACCGGAAATTTCGTCAAGCTGATTATCTTCTAATTTAACAATTGAATTATTCATATTTTTCTCCTTTAAATAATAAATTTTATTTTATGTTCTAGTCTTCAAGACCAATTTTATTACAAATTAATTCACCGAGTTTCCAACCTGCTACGCCAGCAAACGCTGTAGGAATACCCCAACATACGTCAGCGGTTATAAAAACAGCCGGACCTTCTCCGAGCTTTTCTTTTAAAAAGTCACATAACTTACCAACACATTCTAATTTTTCACCTGCAAAAATTGACAAAAAAAGGGCGCCCGAACCTAAAACTAATGAACTTGTTCCTTTTACTGCATATGCTCCTACTTTTTTTGCTACTTGTTTAGCTTTTGCTTTGTCTATGCTTACGCCACCGGAAATTTCATGAAGCTGACAATCTTCTAACTTAACAATTGAATTGTTCATAATTTATTCTCCTTTTTTGTTTATTGAATTTGGATTAACTGTATTTATACAGTATCATAATTATTTTAAAAAATCAAGCATATATTTTTGTTTTCTACGTTTTGCCACAAAACGCAAAAAAAAAAACGATTTTTTGTGTGTTTTTACAATTTAACTTTTTGAAAAATAAATCCTCTCCAAACTCGGAGAGGAATCTTGGTGACCCGGACGAGAATCGAACTCGTGTTACCGCCGTGAAAGGGCGGTGTCTTAACCGCTTGACCACCGGGCCATATTAAATTTTATGGTAGCGACAGATGGACTCGAACCATCGACACTTCGGGTATGAACCGAATGCTCTAGCCAACTGAGCTATGCCGCCATCTTCACAACCATAAGCGCTGTTTATCAGCTCTTATATTTTGTATTATATCACGCTTATTTGGGGCTGTCAAGCGTTTTTTGAAAAATAAAATAAAATTTTCTTTAAATTTGCAAAATTTCAGAAATAATATAATTTGAAACCAAAAAACCTTTATCCGTAAAATTTATATTTTCGCCGTTTTTTATTTCGCACAGCCCTATTTTTGAATACTTTTTCGCTACCGCAAAAAATTTCTCCGGCATATTTTTACCTAACTTTTTTCTGTAATCCTCCCTATTTATCCCGCTATTTAGCCTCATTTGAAGCATAAAATACTCAGTTTCTATATCAAAATTTTCGCTCAAAACCTCGTTGCTTACATTGCTAATGAAACTGTCAATATTGCTATCGTAATAAAATCTTTTTCCGTCAAAAAACGAATGCGCTGATGGTCCGATTCCAATATATTCATCTAAATTCCAATATTTTAAGTTATGTTTACTTTCGAAACACTTTTTTGAAAAATTCGAAACCTCATAGTGATTGTAGCCCAATTTTTTCATCTTGTCGCAAAAATATAAGTACATATCCGCACTAGCGTCTTCATCTAAAAATTTTAAATCATTTTTATTTTCATAAAATGCTGTGCCTTTTTCTATTTTCAACAAATACGCCGAAATATGTTTAATGTTTTCGTCTTTACAAAAATTTATAAATTTTTCCACGCTTTTTTCCGTTTGCGTGGGAAAAGCTAAAATTAAATCGAGAGAAATATTTTCAAATCCGCTTAATTTAGCATTTTTATACGTTTCATATATATTTTCCGAGTTATGTCTACGGCCTAAAATTTTAAGTTCGTCGTCATCAAGCGATTGTGCACCGATTGATATTCTATTTACTCCGATTTTATAAAGACTCTCGAAATCTTCCTTTATATAATCCGCAGGGTTTACCTCCAGTGTCACTTCTTTTGGAGCAAAATTATAGTTTTCTTTTACGCAACTTAGAATTTTTTCTATACTTTTTGTACTCAAAAAGCTTGGAGTTCCTCCACCAAAATAAACTGTGTCAACTATTCTGTTTCTAGCTTTTGTACTCCAATGCAAAAGTTCCCTACAAACAGCCTCGATATATTTATTTTCGCAATTTTTAGAGGTTACCGAGTAAAAATCGCAATAAGGACATTTTGATTTACAAAATGGTATATGAATATACAGTCCCAAACTTTTTTTACTCAACATTATTCCTCTTTCTTTTAAAAATTATTCTTCTTCGAGTTTTAAAACCGACATAAATGCGTCTTGCGGTATTTCTACGCTTCCAAGTTGACGCATACGTTTTTTACCTTCTTTTTGTTTTTCTAAAAGCTTTTTCTTACGTGTTATATCTCCGCCATAGCATTTTGAAAGAACATCTTTTCTCATTGCTTTAACGGTTTCTCTTGCTATAATTTTTCCGCCTATTGCAGCTTGAATTGGTATTTCAAAAAGATGTTTCGGGATTTTTTCTTTTAATTTTTCAACCATTTTTCTGGCTCTTTGATACGCTTTATCTCTATGAATTATAAACGAAAGTGCATCTACAACATCGCCGTTCAGCATAACGTCGAGTTTAACTAAATCAGATTTTTCATATCCGCAAATTTCATAGTCAAATGAAGCATAACCCTTAGTTTTTGACTTTAAAACATCAAAAAAGTCATATACTATCTCGTTAAGTGGCAATTTATAGTGGATGTCAACACGTTCTGTGTCTATATAATTCATGCCGACATATGTTCCTCGTCTGTCTTGGCAAAGCTCCATTATCGCTCCGATATAACTCGACGGGGCGTATATATGCGCATTTGCTATTGGCTCTTCGGAATAAAGTATATTCGAAACTGACGGGTAATTCGTTGGATTATCTATAAGTATAGTGCTTCCGTCCGTTAGGAAAATTTTATAAACAACACTCGGCGCTGTTGTTATAATATCTAAGTTATATTCTCTTTCCAGTCTTTCTTGGATTATCTCCATATGAAGTAAACCTAAAAATCCGCATCTGAAACCAAATCCTAACGCTGTCGACGTTTCAAGCTCATACGAAAGTGATGCGTCGCTTAATTTTAATTTTTCGAGTGCGTCTTTTAAGTCTCCGTATTTAGAACCATCAAGCGGATAAATTCCGCAGAACACCATCGGATTGACTTCTCTGTAACCGGGCAACGGAGAATCGGCAGGCATTTGTTCTAACGTTATTGTATCACCGACTTTTGCTGAACTTACGCTTTTTATTGAAGCCGCTATATATCCTACTTCTCCCGCACTTAAAATTCCCGTCGGCTCCAAATCGGTAGCCTTAGACATACCACATTCCGTTACGACAAACGATTCTTTTCCAGCCATAAATTTAATTTTATCGCCCGTTTTTACAACTCCGTCGACTATTCTGACGTAAACAACTACACCTTTATATGAATCATAATACGAGTCAAAAATCAAAGCTTTTAAAGGCTTAGCAGAATCCCCTGCAGGAGGCGGAACATTTTTTACAACACTTTCTAAAACATCTTTTATATTTTTACCTGTTTTAGCGGAAACTTTTGGCACGTCTTCACAAGGAATTCCGATAATATCTTCAATTTCTTTGCTTACTCTATCCGGGTCTGCGCTAGGTAAATCGACTTTGTTTATTACCGGTATTATTTCAAGTCCCGCATCAAGTGCTAAATAAGTATTTGCAAGGGTTTGTGCTTCTACTCCCTGCGATGCATCTACAACTAAAATTGCTCCTTCACAAGCCGCTAACGACCTCGAAACTTCATAATTGAAATCGACATGACCGGGAGTATCTATTAAATTAAAAAGATATTCTTCGCCGTCATCAGCTTTATAATACAAGCTTACTGCGTGGGATTTTATAGTTATACCTCGTTCTCTTTCAAGCTCCATATTGTCAAGCAATTGGTCTTCCATTTGTCTTGCGGATACTGAGTCGGTTAATTCTAATATTCTATCGGCAAGTGTAGATTTGCCATGATCTATATGCGCAATTATACTGAAATTCCTAATTTTATCTTTTGTTATCATAAAGCAGACTACCACCTTTTGAACATTTTTATTAATACGCTATTTTCTTTATATCTTCTATTTGCTCATATATCCAGTTCGGATATTTATAATTATATTTTTTAACGTAATTATCATTTACTATTTTTAAAAATTCTTTTGCGTATTCCTTTTGTATTTCGGGAGTATTCTCAGCGTCTTTAACAATGTGGTTATAGTTTATATCTAAACATTTTGCGACTATCCACTCATTGCTTTTTCTGAAATCGAATTTTTCGCTATTCGTTACTAATTCGTTCGCAACGGCTAATCCGCTTTTCATAATTTTATTTATATTAAAATTCGTCACTGCTGACCCGGGTCTATTTGTTCTATAGCAATAGAATACATTGCCATCATGTGCCACTGTAGCGGTTTTTGTTAGAACGAAAAAGTTAAATAATCCATCCTCGTAGTTTGTAACTCCCGCTTTAAACCTAAAATTATTATCATTTATCAAAGAACGTTTATAAAGTTTCGTAGTAACATATCCTGAATCAGGAAATATATAAAACGGATTTTGATGTTTCATTCTGCCGATTCTTTTCACTTTGGAATTATCATATACAAAACTGTTTATATCAATTTCTTCTCCGTCGATAAAATTGGTCATTTGCATATTAACTATATCAACGTTATATTTTATCGCATCATCGTAAGCTTTTTCATAAGCATACGGAACCATTAAATCGTCTGAATCAAAAAACGCTATGTATTCGCCTTTTGAATTTTCTATTCCGGTATTTCTCGCAACACAAACCCCCGAATTTGGCTGACTTATAACTTTTATACGGCTATCTTTTTCTTTATATTCATTTAAAATTTCCAAAGAATTATCTTTCGAGCCGTCGTTTACGCATATTATTTCTATGTCCTTCAAAGTTTGATTTATTAAACTATCTAGCGCAGATGGCAAATATTTTTCAGTGTTATACACAGGCACTATTATTGATACTTTTACATCGTAGTTTTTCGCTTTACAATCCGCAGAATAATCTACTACAAATGGCGACATCATAAGTATAAAAAAATATATCGCTAAAAAAACACATAATATTGTGTATCTGCTTTTGAAAAATTTGTTCAAATTCAAAATATGTCACTATCCCTTCGAATTACAGCCCTGCAATTTCCCTTATATAATCAATTTTTTCATTATTTTCTTTATACATCTCAACGCTATACTTTTTAATAAATTCATCTATAAGTTTATAAAATTCACTTGCATAGTAGGGTGCCATAGGGTCTGAATTTTCTTTGCTATCTTTTAAATGACTATAAGCCAACGATATCATAGTAGAACACAGCCACTTATCACTGTTATCGAATTTAAATCTTTCTCTGTTTTTATCAAGTGATTTTATACACTCGCTATAACCATCAAATCTCTTTTTTGAATTTCTATAGTTATCTGACATTATAGATCCGGGACGATTTATTCTGTAAAAATACAAAATATTGTAAGTAATTACTTGTTTTTTAACACTTGCTCCACACAACCAATTAAACATGCTATCTTCCGCAAGTGCAACTTTTTCATCAAACCATAAATCGTTATCCAACAAAAATTTTCTACTATAAATTTTATTCCAAACTACGCCATTATCGTAGTTAAGCTGGCTATATGGTTCTTTTGTTGTTTCAACTTTAAAAACTTTCACCTTTGAATCGTCATAATTTTCTAAATTACTCTCTATAGGATTGCCTTCAAAAAAATCTAAAACTTCGCATTTAACAACTTCAGGTTTATGTACTTTTGCCAAATCATACATTTTTTCATATGCGATGGGAGATAACAGATCATCGGAATCTAAAAAGGTTATATATTCACCTTTTGCGATTTTCATACCGGCATTTCTCGCTTTACTCACTCCGCCGTTTTCTTTATCTATAACTTTAATTCGGAAATCTTTACTTGCGTGGTCGTTTAAAATCTCTAAAGATTTATCGGTAGAACCATCGTTTACACATATTATTTCTATATCTTTTAACGTTTGATTTTCTACACTATTCAGACACTCGTCC
>JAUNCP010000030.1 GCA_030526535.1 Clostridia bacterium
AAGAAGAAGAAAAGAAGCAGAGAAAGAAAAAAACAAAGCAAAACGAGAAGCCAAAGAAAGAGCGGCGGACGAAGCAGAAGCAACAGCACGAGCAACAAGAAGACAAACAAAACAGAGAGAAAGACAAGCAGAAGCAAACGAAAGAGAAGCCAAAGCACACAGAGAAAGCGAAAAGGGACACAAAGAAGAAGAAGCAAGAGAAAGAAAAAGAGCAGAAGAACACAGAAGAAAAGCGCACGAGAAAAGAGAAGGCAACTAACCAAGCACCACAAACCACAAAACACAAACCAAGCCCCCGAGGAACAAAAACCACGGGGGCAAAAAAACGCAAAAAACCAAAGCCACCAGGCGAAGCCAAGGCGACAAGCACCAGCACCCCCAGGACAGAAAAAGCCACCCACCGAACACCGACACAAGGAAAACGGCGACCACCCACCGAACACCGACGCAAGGAAAGGCGAAAAAGAAAAGAAAAAAAACGGAAAAAAAAAGAAAAGAAAACCACTAATTCCACTTGCGAAGGTGGGTTGAGGCTATTTGTTTTTTTTTTCTTTATGGAAAAAAAAACGAATAGCCGACCCCACCGAGCGAATACTAAATAGTGTTTTTTTTTATTTTTTCCTACTCCGATTTAAAGCGCCGAGCGATAGCGAGTAAGCGTCTATAAAGCTTGGTTTTTTGAAACCATAAGCGCATCTACAATTTGTCTTTTGGATCTATGAGAGTGTTTTAATTTAAGAGAATGTCTTTTAGATGAAGCAGCTTCAAATTAGTTTATGCATAAAGTAATTTGGAGTTGCTTGAAAAGTCGCTCCTGTTAACGTAGCTTCTAAAATAATTATTTTCGGGAGCGACTTTCAGGAAGTGACCTACTTTAAACGGGTGGGTGATTGAAGCATCAAGAGGAATTTTTTTTCCAATTTTCATACTCCAATCCTCTTTCAAAATTGGAAAAAAATTCCTTTCCTCTGTATGCTTCTTGGGTGGGTACTAAGCGAAAGCTTCTTTTACTCGGCCGTAGGAACTCGCCAATTGCGGAAAAAATTTCTAGTATAAAATTTAACTTTGGTCGGCTATTTTCTTTGTTCGGCTTGTCCGAAAAAGAAAATGTTAAATCGGAGGAAATTTTTTCTAGTGATTTTTTCGACCTCTTTTAATTTAAATTTAAGAAAAAATCGCTGGAGAAAATTTCCCTCCTTGCCTTAAATCTAGCTTCCAAAATTTTCTTTAATTCTTTAAAGGCGCGCCCCCCCATTTCCGAATAATAAATTTTTCATTAAAATCTCTACTGGGAAATCGCTCAAAATCACTGAAATTAACAAAAATCAATGTATATTTAATGTAAAATCAGGAACTTTTTGGGTTCAATGGGAGCTGTTCCCCGTCAAAGAAATTTGAATTTCCTTGACGCCATATTTTTCCAAGATAAGTGATACCAAATGTTTGTTAATATTTTTTGTTGTTTTTTGTCAACGTTGACGGGATTTAAGGTCATTACTATATTAGCATTTTTCTACATTTTTTGAAGCTTAATATTATGTAAACAAAAAACCAAAATATTTTTTTGATGGAATATTTTTCCTCGGGGTTAATGCACTTGCTTTTAAAAGTGGTTTTTAAAAAAATAAGCCCCAAGTCGCATTGAGGGCATATGAGCGGTTTTTGCTCTTTTGCCCTGCGACGAGGGGCGTAAAACCCGGGGCAAGTATTTAATTTCGGAAATTATTTTTGATAACAAAACTTTCCTGGGAAACGGCGACAAGAGCAAGGAGCGGTTTTTGCTCTTTGCGATTTGTCGGCGTTTATTAGGGTGGGGAGAAGGCGATAAAGAGGAAATTTTTTTTATTTTTCATAATCCAATCCTCTTTTAAAAATAGAAAAAATTTCCTTTCCTCTGCTGCCTTCTGGGTGGGACAGATAAGCGAAGCTTTAAAAAAATACCGTAGGTCTTTGAAAAGGGCAATAACTTTTAATTTAGATTTTTATTTAGAGGACACATCAAGTGGGTGGGTAGTGAAAGCATCAAGAGGAAATTTTTATCCAGTTTTCATAATCCAATCCTCTTTCAAAACTGGTAAAAATTTCCTTTCCTTTTGACTGCTTTCTTGGGTGGGTTAAATAAGCGAAGCTTTAAAAGAACACCGAAGGTCCTGCAGTTTTTGTTGTAATTTTTGTGAAGGATTAAAAGATCTAAAAGTTTAATTAATTATTATGCCTGTGGTAAAGGTAAATAAATTTATTACAATCTCTTGCTTTAACTAAAACTTTTACGAGAAATCGTGTGAACTGTCCCCTTGAGAATAAATGAATATATTCCCAAGCAAATTTCAATATCTTTTAAACAAACGGAAAAAGGAATGAGTTGGTGCCTCATTCCTCTTTTTTTATCTGTTCACTTTATTAAATATATAATCACTAACTATCCTATCTACGTTGTACGAAATATTGTTGTGTTCAACTTCTCCGTCATAAATAAATTTTCCTCGATACATTTGATTTTTTAAAATATAATGTACTCTTTGTTTACTCATTCCGACTTCGTTTCCAATCGCCTTAAGCGATAGTCCTTTACTTCTTAATCTGAAGATTTCTCTTATTACCTGGGCTTCTTTTTCATCAACTTTATAAGTTTTATTTTCTAATTTGTAACCAAGTGGTGGTTTTCCTCCAGGGTGAATGTGATTTTTTCCGTTAGCCAATCTTCCAGACTTTGTACGCTCTGCTATTACTTTTCTTTCAAATTCAGAAAACGAACCTAACATTTGGAGAAATAGTAAACCTTGAGCAGTTGAGGTGTCGAACTGCTCTGTTATTGATATAAAATCTACTTCGATTTCTTGTAAGAAATCTATCATTATCATTAGATTTTTTAAGCTGCGGTGTATTCTATCTGCTTTATATACAAGTATCATATCTATTTCGTTACTCTTATCAGATACAAAGTCTATCATTCTATTATAATCATCTCTCGCTTCAAATCCTTTTGCCGAGATTCCTTCGTCTTTAAATACGTTAACTAGCTCGATATCGTGTAATTTACAGTGAAGCTCGATTTTCTCTGCTTGTACTTCAAAAGATGTATTATCAATTTGAGTTAACGTTGATACTCTCATATATGAAACTGCCCTTTTCATTTTAAGTTGCCTACTTTCTTTTTATTCTGCTAAAAATTGTGTTTCAGATACTTCTGATAAAAATTTTTCAATTTTTGCATATGTTTCAGATATGCTTTCTTTTAATGTTATAAATGATTCCTTTTGAATCTTATCTTCTTCTGTTAATTCTGATGCTTGGTTGATTTCTTGGTCTAAGCATTTTAAATAAAATTCTATTGCAATTTCTATGCTTATAGCATCTATTAAATTTAACTTCATAGTAAAATCTACCCCTTTTCATTTTTAATTTAATTGTATTTACATCAAGCTAGTTTGTAAATATTTATACTTTCTAGTTTTGTTTCGTATTCTATTGCAGAAACTCTTATTTTAAAATTTTTATTATAAATAAATGTGCATTTGAATACTAAGCTTGAATTGTTATTTCTTGTGTATTCTGCGAAACCATAGTTTCTCATAATTTCAAATAAATCTGATGTTGTAATATTTTCTCCTATATTCATCATTATTGAGAATGTCGCTTCATCTAATTTATTTTCGTCAATTAAATTTTTAATTTCTTTGTCTGATTTTTTCTTACACTCTTTAACTTTTTGAAAATTAATTAATTCGTTAACTTTTAAAAACTCTTTTATTTCTTTGTACATCATGTTTATGTACCTCCTAAAAAATATTTTTCTTACACATTTAGTATGTGCTTTTTGCAAATTTTCTAGTCAAAGAAATAAAAGTTTTTTGACGGTATTTTTTTCCTGTATAATTAAATTAGATAGTACTAAATTTCTGTTATTTTTTGTTAGCATTAAAAAAGAACTCCAAAAATTTTGGAGTTCCTTTTTTGTAATAATATTATACTGGAGGTTGGGTAATATAATATTTAATTATTTAAAATATTTCTAATCTGTTGAATAGAAATATTAAATCGCTCTGCTAATTGTCTGTTAGTCAAACCCTGATTACTTAAACTTTTAATTTTTTCGTTTCTCAAATTTCTTTGATGTGTTTCGTATTTTTCTATATAAAATTTGCTTCCTCCATGCATTTTCATCAGCAATATATATTTTTCCTCGCCGATTATATCTTTTATTTCATACTCTGGTGATACGTTCATAAATATATCACACTCCTTAGTTATATAAATTCTAGTTGTATATAGTGAATTCCTTTAAAATAAAAAGACAGGACTAATAAGCCCTGTCGTATTACTATTTTAAGTCTATGATGTTTTTCGATAACTCATTTATGCTTGTAGTTAAACTTTCTAATTTGCTTTCTAATCTTACTAAAAGATAAATAGAAACCGCTACTGGAAAGCCAACATTAGCAATTAAAGTTTCTATAACTTCCATAACTATCACCTACTAATTTTCACTTAACTTAAATTATTTATTATACTACTAAATCGTAAACTGTAGTACCAGTTGTAACTATTTTTGCTTCTACTGCTTCTACTAAATCATAGTTATTTTTTTTGAATATATTTTTTTGAATTATTACGTCCATAGCTGCTTTTATTTCAGCTTCTGTTAAAGCATCTTTAGGATCTTCTATTGATAAAGTTATTTTTTTACCTGCAGAATTTTTAAATATCATTTGTAACACTTTGCTTTCTTCCATTTTTCTTTACTCCTTTCTTAATTTAATTTAATTTATTATTCAGATAATGTTGTATTGTCTACTCTAACTATGTTAAACACATCGTGTTTTTGTAAGCCACCAATTGCATTTGCAACATCCAAAACATTTTTGTCAGTCGCTTCTGCATCAACATAGTTAAAAGTTTTAGTACCAGTTATTTGTTTAGAGTTTTCGTCTAAACCTTTGTTTAGGTATAATTTTAAAGATGATAAGTTTTTAGTTACTACTACTGCCATTTTAAATTCCTCCTTATAAATTTTTTTTTCAAAATGGGTGGAAACCA
This sequence comes from Clostridia bacterium, assembly GCA_030526535.1. GTDB lineage: Bacteria > Bacillota > Clostridia > Oscillospirales > Acutalibacteraceae > UMGS1491. The sequence goes on from JAUNCP010000030.1 coordinate 5,038, forward strand.
CTTCTTAATTTTTATTGTATAAAATTAAGAGAAAGTACAGGGGGAAATCGTTTTCTTTTTAAGGATTTTTTTTATAAATCTCGAATAATATTTATATAGGTGGTGATAATATGAGTTATAAAAAGTTAATGACTGTTGAAGCTTTTTTAAAAATTTTAAAAAGCATCGAAAAAGACTATAAAACTGTATATGTCTATGGCGGTATAGGGCAAATCGTAACTAATTCTTTATTAGCTGCTAAGTCTAAGCAGTACCCTAGTTTCTATACTGTAAATCGCATGGCCATACTTAAAAAATTCGTGAACAAAGGTTACTTCGGTTTCGATTGTGTTAACGTAATAAAATCAATTCTTTGGGGTTGGTGCGGTGATAAAAAACATATGTATGGTGGGGCAAAATATGCTTCAAATACTGTACCTGATGTTAGTGCAGACGGTTTTATACAACTATGTACCGGTGTTAGTAGTAATTTTAAAAATATTCAAGTCGGTGAGGCCGTGTGGCTTTCTGGTCATATTGGTGTTTATATCGGGAACGGACTTGTTATTGAGTGTTCCCCTCGTTGGGATAACAACGTTCAAATAACTGCTTGTGCCAATCTTGGCACTGTCAAAGGGTATCATTCCCGTAAGTGGAGTAAACATGGTAAGATTCCGTGGTTAATTTACGGAAGTACTAAACCCAGCATTTCTTACTTTAAACAATGTGATCAGTCCGCAACTTCATTCGTTGACGAGTTACAAAAGGTTGGTTTCGATTCGTCCATGAGTTCTCGTAGAAAAATAGCTGCAGCTAATGGAATTGAAAATTATTCTGGAACTTATACACAAAATGCACAGCTCCTGGGGAAAATGAAAAAAGGTAAGCTCATAAAACCATAGATTCTTTTTTAAAAGCAAAAACCATGGAGGGGAAATTTTTTCCAGTTTTTTTCTTGTTGATTGTAATTTATAGAGGATAGAAAAAAACGAGAAAAAATTTCCCTTTTATTTATATATAAACCACCCGTACCTGCTCGCATTCGCTCGACACCATGCCAAGGAAATTTTTTCTCTCGGTTTAATTGGTGGTCCTTCGTTTTAAAGTTCATTTTGAATTTTAAATTTTTTTCTCGTTCAAGGCTTGAAAAAATCTTTATTTATATTTTTGTAAATCGGCTCACGGCGATAAATCGCCGAGCCTCTCAAAAAACCGAAGGAGGGGAAATTTTTTACCAATTTTTTTTCTAATTTGAAATTGAAAGATGAAGAAAAAGAAATTGGAAAAAATTTCCCTTTTGTTTATATATGAACCACCCATACCTGCTCGCATTCGCTCGACACCGACCCAAGGAAATTTTTTCCCTCGGCTTAATAGCTGGTTACTCGTTTCTAAGTTTATTTTTAATCAAAAGATTATTTTTTATTCAATGCTTGAAAAAATAAAATTTATATTTTTGTAAATCGGCTCATGGCGATAAATCGCCGAGCCTCTTATTCTTTTTAAAAGGAATCTATTACTTTATGTCTAATATATATATATAAGCATTAAATTCTTTTTTTTTCTAAGTGTTTGATTATGTTGACAATATCAGATGTCGTGACTTTTGTTTTTTATTTGTGTTATTTGTTTTATTATTATTATTATTAGTATCCTCATATTAAATAATATTAAATTCTTTTGTTCGGTGGTTATCCCTCACACTACCGAATAAGCAATAACCTGTAATGTAACTTAAACTAATTCGCAGAAAAGGAGTTCTCCCAGGAACTTCTTTTTTGTGTTACAATGTATTTGTTATAAATTAATATCGCGTGAATATCTAATTCTAAATCAGGTGCAATATCCATATATGTAAAAAGTTTTTTTACAACCTCTATTGCATCTGCTTTTTTTTTATTATTATAATCACTTTATAGAGTATATATACTTGATATGATCATTTGCTTTTGATTAAGTACTAAATAGATACTTTGCGCTATTTAGTTCAACTTTCCATTAAAACAAGGATTAAAACTTAGTCTATGTAATTATAAATTACTGTTTCATGAAGCTTGGTCATATCAAGTTATTTTTTTGCAATTATTCAAGGTAAATTGTGTTATTCAAGATAAGTTTTGGACTAACAGGCTCTCCCGTTTTTCTTTGCTTCTGGCTTCGCCCTTCGCTATCGTTTTTCGATTGCCGCGCGTTAAACCCCGTAGCCAGCCAGAGTTGTTCAAACATCTTAAGAAAAAGAGGAAAAGAAAATTTTTAACCATTTTTTTTTCTAATAATTGAAATAAAAGCAAGGAAGAAAAAAAAATGAAAAAATTTTCTTAAGTTTGAACAACACTCCTGGCGCGCTTGCTTAAAATCGAAATAAATCTTTTTGAAAGTAGTAATACTTTTTGACGGCTCCGCCGGGGTAAAAACAAAAAATGAAAAAAACGACCATAACTGGTCGTTTCTTCCAAAAAATGAAAATTAGTAGACAACTTTTTATTTTATATAACTAATATAGTATAAATTTTAATAATATATTTCTACGTTTTTTTTAAAATCCCTTTTATAAATTAAATTTCGATTCTAAGGATTTCAACCCTATCTGTAAAGTAATTTATCCTGTTACGAGGTAAAACCTCGCAGATTTGCTCTCACGGGATATTTTCACTATGTAAGGACTAATTTATAATTACAGATTGTTCACTAATAAATTTAAATACAAAAATCATATCCGAAATTAAAGTTTCCGCATTTTTACTGTCGATTTTATTAAAGCTAAAATAAATAGTTTTATTTTTTTCATAATCGTATCTAACAAATAAAATGCAGCTGTCGTTTAATAAAATCATAGTTAGATAATCCACCATGCTTTTAAAGTAAACTCGAGAATTACTTCTGTGATTATATCTTATCTTCAAAAAGCCTTCTTGCTTAAACAGATTTTCTTTATGTATCTTTTTATCTTTTAGATCAATTCGATTATCTTTATTCATTTGAGTTGAAAACTCTATCTTGAATCTAAAGTTCTCATTTTCCATAATCTTAATTTTTCTGCTTATATCTAAATCTAGTAAATCTAAAAACCAATTTAAAAACTCGCCGTTAACATCTTTTAATTGTTTCATAAGTACCACCTATCAATAGATTTGCCTGTTCGGTAGTGTTCGGGGAATCCTACTTGCTTTAATCTTATTTATTTTTTCTATGTAAACGAAATCTTATATTTATCTGCTTATATATTAAATGCTATTGTAAATCTAAAAAACCATATGTATATATATTCTATATATACAATACAAAGAGCATCATTTTTTCCGCTTTTTGTGAATTTTTTAACAATACATTAAATTTCCGAAACGGAAATTTGTACTTTCTCCGATTCGCATTTTTTCAAAATGCAAACCAAAGAAAGTTATTTTTTCAGTTCGTTTCTTACTGTACGTTCTGTAATTCCAAGCTTTTCAGCTATTTCTTTATTTGTAAATTTCTTTTGTTTTAATTCTCTTATCTTATCCAATCTATCTGCTACTTCTCTTTCTTTTGCAGTCTTGCCTTCTTTATCTCTTCTTTCGTTATATCTTCTCAAATTATTTCTTCTGTATTTCTCTTTTGTAGAAATTATCGTAGATAATTCTTTTTGTTCTTCTTCCGTAATATCTAATATGCTAATTAACTTAGCATTACTATACATATACTTGACCTCTTTGTAGTACCTTGATGCCGATTCTGTATCTTTTATCAATTCATCTTCGTCAAGAGGTTCTGTAAACATTTTATTTAATTCTAACGCATTATATAAAGCATCTTCCTCGTCATCATGGTATATATTACTAAAGTATCTATAAAGAAAAAGGGTTGTTTCTCTATAACCATTCATGTTATAATTACGGAGTTCACAAAGTTTCTCGATATCGGCAATTCGAGAAGCATATAAATGATAGAGATTGTATAAAGAGACGAACTTGCGGGGTCGTCCTTTTTTCTTTTTTTTGGACTTTTTATATTTCGGAATCTCTGGAATATATTTTTTTAAAATTTCATTAATAGAATAATCGTACTCGTACTGATCAAGTACTTTTACCTTTCCGTTATTTTTTGAATTTACACTATCAATTATTCTTAAAACACGCGTAGCGTCTAAGCATTTTGCGTCAGCTCCAAGTGATTCCATTTTGCTATAAAGAAATTTTTCTATCGTCTGCCATTCCGAAAGCTTTTTTTTGCTTTCGTTGATTAAAATAACGTAATATATTCCTCTGCCTGAATCTATTAAAAAGTTTGGTCGTGGAATTTCTCCGTACATCTCTTTTAGTAAATGTACAGTTTCTTCTTTTGTTAGATTTTTTTTGTAACAATCTATGTCAATATAGACTGAATGTAAGCGATTTAAATTTATTAATCTACGACTTTGATTTATAAAACTGTTTTGTGAAACATAAGTATCTTTTGTATTTAGTCTGATATTAATTTTATTAATATCATCAAAATACTGCTGTTTCCATGTTTTCTGATTTTTAGCTATAGTTATAAATCCGTCATTGGGATAATGTAAATTTCTTATATAGTCTTTTGCATTCATAAAAACTCCTTCCCTCGTTTACATTTTTATTATAGCATTATATAACAAAAAAGTGTTATAATAATATAAAAAAAAGGAGTGGCAATTTATGACTAATAAAAAAGCAACAAGAATTACTGATGAAGATATTGAAAGAGTTGTAAATGCAGTTTTAGAAAAAGTAAATCCAACTGATGTTATTTTAAGCGAAGCTTCACTTGGCGAAGCTTTAAGTGGTGAAACAGTAACAAGAAGTTTTAAGTTATATAAAAATGTTTTAGATAAATTCGTTAATTTTTGTAACGAATCAAAGTATACACAATATGAGTTACTTAGTCGCTTCATTTTAGAAGGGATTAAGAAATATTCTTAGAATAAAATAAAAGTACCCATGGTACTTTTATTTTTTTTTAAGGAGCTGCTATTATGGATTATAACGAAAAATTTAAGAATATCGAAAACGATAAATTTAAAAGTTTAATTTCTCTTACTGATGCTAGTAAAGTTTTCGGTAAAGATGAATCTACTTTGAGAAAAAACATCAAGAATGGAAAATTTATCGAATGGAAAGATTGTATCAAATACGGAAAATCGTGGGTTTTTGATTATGAAGCTCTCGAAAAAATCTATGGTCCTGCAAAATAATTTCACAGTTACAGGCTTCACGGTAGCGTTATGGAGATGTAATCCCGCTATATGGTAATTCACGTCATTTGTATATCTGCTACCGTGTAAATCACGCCGTATTCCGTGTATGTCACGATATTGTGAATTTTCGCCGATAGGCTTTTAAGCGCAGCTTTAAGGAGGTTTTTAAATGTCTAATGTTTTTGATGGATTATATACTATAACCGAAGTTGCGAAAATTTATGATCTTGATACTTCTACTATTAGAAAACATATTAGTAAAAATAAATTTAAGGTTGATGTTGAGATTAAAAAATTCGGAAATACTTGGATTTTACATGAAAGTGGGTTTACTCGTGTGTATGGCAAGACTGCTTTTGAACTTTATAAAAACCAAATCTAAGTCGCTTCTTCGAGCAAAGCTCGGAAGCTCTACTTCGGAAAATAAAAAAACACTTCTTAGTATTCGCCAGCGGTCGGAAAAATATTCATTTTCAAAAACCAAAAATGCATATTTTCCCTTCCCTTGGCGAGTGGTGGTAGTGTTTTTCTTTTTTCTTTTTTTTGTCCTTTTTTTTCTGTTTTCTTTTTCGCTCTCTTTCCGTGCTGGAACTCGTGGGTTGCTCGGGGGGCTTCCACTTTTTGGTAAAAAGGACAAAGTACCGCCCCACCTGCGGAGGGGCGAAGTAGCTTCGCTAGAAGCAAGTTTAAATTACAAATATTAAGATTAGTGGATTTTATTTTTATTAACTCACAACATTTAGAAGTCATACTTTATAATGTTTCCAGAAAAATTTTTTCTTTTTTTTCCCCTCCTTGGTTTTTTTTAAAAGGAGGGAAAAAAAGGGAAAAATTTTTCTAACCTTAATTTGGCTTTTAAATCTCTTGATATTAAAGCATTGTATCGTTTAAGAAAGCTTCTTTCGTTTCTGTATTAAGAGTAAATAGTTAAACGGCGAAATTAATTTTTTAATGCGAAATTAATCTTTAGGCGGCAAAGAGTTATAATCTTATAGGATTTTTATTTCTTTTTCTTTTTCCTCCTTGGTTTTATTTAAAAGGAGAAAAAAAAAAGGAAGAAAAATCCTAACCATGCCTTTTGATTCTGAAGAAAACTCTGGACTTAAACTAATCTTTTTGAAGCTTCGCTTATTAATAAATAAAAATAAAATTAAAAAAAGAAGCCCAGAAGCTTCTTTTTTACTGATATAGATATACATCTTTAGGTATGATTATTGTTTAAATACACCATGTGTTACTGTTAATTTTAGATGTACATCTTTAATTAAATTATATATCCGTTATCGTGAATTATCAAGAAAAAAAGAGTGATACCCCTATCACTCTTTTTAAGTTAATAATTTTTGAAAGTATGCCTTTTGTAAACATTATATCAAGTATTATTTTGAATATTTAAGTATACATATTGTAAAGTATTTTATTAACTATATTATAACATATTTTTCCACGGAATCGAGAAAATCATTAACTTCGTTTATAGATCTGTCACAGTCATCTATAAGATTGTAATACATTTCTTTTAAATATGTATCCGTTTGGCTATCTCCTATTTTTTGTAAGTTTAAATAGCAAGTTTCTTTTACCTGATTGTATTTTTCTATTGCTGCTTCGCAGTCTTTTCTAAAATTATTCATTACTACACCTCCAGTATTATTATACCCGTTGCCATTAACTAATATAATCCTGAAGCTTCGCTTATTTAGGTATAAAAAACATAAAATTTGGAAATACTAAAAATAAAAAGTTAAACGAAAGGATTTGATGAAATGGTTGAAATTATGAAACTAAATGGAGTTGTTGAACAAGTAGATGAAACTGAAACTTTTTTCTATGATTGGAGAGAAAATGATATTACATATTATTTACTTTATGATAAAAACCGTGATTTATATGCTGTTACTTTAACTGAATTTGATGAAGAATTATTATCTAATGTTGTTAACGAATTATATGAACATGATTTTCCAGCGACAGAAACAGAATACATAGATATATTATTTGATTTTGGTTATTAAGCTACGCTTAGGAAGGAACAAAACATGGAAGAAATATTTGTAACTAATTTAGAAGAATTTGAGCAACTAGAAATTGATTATAATTTAGAATGTTGTGGTTATTCAGGCAAGTATTTTAACTGGGAATGGTTTCAAGATGATGAAGCTGAATTAGCTGTTTATGTAAAAATTTTAGATGATAGCAAGGTTTAAATATGAAATAAAAAAAGAAGCTCCAGGGCTTCTTTTTTTTCATGAGTTTTATTGAGATATACATTTTTCAGATATACGATTTTATATGATATATTAATTTAAATACCACATAGGTTTATATAAAAACTTGTTTTAATACCAAAAGGTTAATATTAAAATTTTTTAGTAATAAAATTTATTATTATTACTATTTTCTTAAATTAATTTTACATACCACATAGTTAATATAAAATCTGTATATCTCATTTTTATTTTATCATCTTTCCCGTTATCGTTCAATAAAAAATGAAGCTACGCTTGGAGGTAAAAAAATGAAATATTATTTTTTAAAAAATAACACTATGAAAATATTTGATATTATTAATGCTTCATCAAGAGAAGAAGCAAAAAAAATATTTTTTGAAAAAGATTCAAAAAATATACAACGATTTAAAAGAGTTCGTTTAATAAATCAGCATCAATATGATCAGGAATTAAAGTTAATAAAAAAAGCTAAGAAAAGCATTGAATTAATGGAAAATATAAAAATTAACTGCGACCGATAGCGACCGATAGATTTTAGAAAACTATGTATATTTTTCTTTTTAATGGCAATAATAAAAATAAAAAGGAGAATTTAACGATATGATTAAATTTGTAACAGATGTTAACGAGTTCGCTAGACTTTCACAAAAATATTATTTAAGAAGCTGGGCGATGTCAAAAATATTTAAAGGAGAATATGAAATATTTGTAGCAGATGAAAGACGATTAATTTTATATGTAAGATTATTTAACTAAACCGATGCAACGCATCGGTTTTTTGCTTTTCAGAGTGTTTTTTGCCTTTTTTCTTTTTCGCGAGGCGGGGCAAAGGAACGACAACAGGGAGAAAAAGCACGAAAAAAGGCGGAAAAAAAAACCAAAAAAACACAAAAAAACAAAGCCAGAGCGAATAAAAAAGGCAAAAAACGGAGAAAATACAAAA
>JAUNCP010000031.1 GCA_030526535.1 Clostridia bacterium
ATAATTTTAGTTATTTGGAGGATTTTATATGGCAAAGTTAAATGTCGGAATAATTTTCGGACGAGTGTCGTCGGAACATGATGTGTCAAGAGTTTCGGCTGAATCTATAATAAAAAATATTTCAAAAGAAAAATATAATTTATATTTAATCGGTATAACTAAACTTGGAAAATGGATTTTATTTTCCGGAGATATTTCTAAAATACCTAGTGGCGAATGGGAAAATGACGAAAATAATAAGTCAGCGTTTATTTCTCCGGATTCAGATATAAAAGGGTTGGTTGTTTGCGATAATGGGGAATATGAGACAATAAACCTTGATGTTGTTATACCGGCTTTACACGGGAAAAACGGGGAAGACGGAACGATTCAAGGTTTGTTTAAGTTGGCAAAAATACCATTTGTCGGTTGCGATGTATTAAGCGCTTGTTGTTGTATGGATAAAATAGTTACAAATACTGTTTTGGCAGCAAATGGAATATCTAAGCCGAAATACCATTGGTTTTATGAATATGAATTTAAAAAAGACCCTGAAAAATGTATGGACGATACTGAAAAAGTTATAGGTAAGTATCCTATGTTTGTAAAGCCATCAAATGCGGGTTCATCTGTCGGAGTAAGCAAAGCAAGTAATCAGGAAGAATTAAAAACTGCAATAGAAATTGCCGCAAAAGAGGATGACAGAATATTAGTCGAAGAAGGAATTGTCGGAAAAGAAATCGAATGTGCAGTTTTAGGGAATGAAAATCCGATAGCGTCAGTCCCCGGAGAAATTGCACCTTCTAATGATTTTTATGATTATGAAGCAAAGTATATTAACGGAACATCTGAACTTTTTATTCCCGCAAGAGTTTCGAATGAAGTTTTAGAAAAAGTAAAAAAAGAAGCGATAAAAGCTTATAGAGTAATGGGCTGTAAAGGACTTTCGAGGGTGGATTTTTTTGTCGAGAGTGATACGCAAAATGTAATTTTGAATGAAATAAATACATTTCCCGGATTTACTAAAATCAGTATGTATCCCAAACTCATGGAAAAAAGTGGTATAAATTTCAGCGAGCTTATTGATAAACTTATATGTTTGGCTTTAAATTAAGAAGTTAATTTTTATCGGAAAGGAAAAATAAACTTGGATTTAATCGAACACAATTTTTGCAGTCCTATCGGGATTTTTGATTCAGGCGTAGGTGGTCTTAGTGTATTAAAAGCTTTGAAAAATATTTTAAAAAGTGAAAATTATATTTATTTTGGCGATACAAAAAGAGTTCCATATGGCGTAAAATCGAAAGAAACGATTTTAGAATACGCAAAACAAGATATAAATTTTTTGGTTTCTAAAAAATGTAAAATAGTAGTAGCGGCATGCGGTACAGTAAGTTCATATTTGAATATTTTGCCAAAAAATTCGAGCGTAGATGTAATCGGAGTAATAGCTCCTACTTGCAAAGTTGCTGTTAATTCGACCAAAAATAAAAAAATAGGCGTAATGTGTACCGAAGCGGCTGCTAAAAGCGGTGCGTATAAATCCGAAATCAATAAAATTGATTCGAGCTGTCAAGTTTTTACGATTGGCTGTCCTAAACTTGTTCCGATAATCGAAACAGGTAACATATATGAAAACAACGAGAAACTTATTTTTGCGGTAAAAAAATATGTCGATATGCTTTTAAGTCAAAATGTAGATACGATAATTTTAGGGTGCACGCATTATCCCTTGATAAAAGATATTATAAAAAAAGTGTCGGGAAAAGATATTTCAATAATAGACTCCGGCGAAGAAACAGCAAAATTTGTTAAAGAATATATTCAAAAAACAAATTTAAATACAAAAAATAGTAAATTAGGTAAATGCGATTTTTTTGTAAGTGGATGTGAAAATCAGTTTTCTTCTAATGCTAAATTATTTTTGAAGGAAGATATATCTGATTTCGTCAAGAAAGTTCATATAGAAGATGAAAAGTAAGGAGAGATTGTAAATTAAAGAGGAATACATAGTTGAAATACTTTCTGTTCGTAGTTTGGACGGAGAAAAAGAAAATATAAATATTAAAACGGCGGGTGATATAAGCCGAGTCGGAGATAAGATTTATATAACATATAAAGAATATTCTGATGATAATCCTGAAATTTTCAGAACTTGTATAGTAAAAATTGAAGAAAAAGAAAATATAGTAACTCTTATAAAAAACGGAGCAAGAGGGCAAACGAAGTTAATTTGGCAAAAAGGTCAGCGTCATTATTGTCCGTATTATATTGAATATGGTATGATTAACGTTGGAATTTTTACGAACGACGTAAAATGTGAACTTGATGAAGACGGCGGTAAACTATATATAAAATATTCTATTGATGTGGATGGCTCGAGTTTAGGAATTACTGAGATAACTGTTTCCACAAAAAGAAAATCAAAAAAGGAGATGTAAGGGTGTATAACTTAGAAAAAACAATTTTTAATATAAAAGAAGCTGTTAAAAATTCTATAAAATTAGCAATCGAAAAAGATATTTTAAAAGGCGAAAACGAATTTAATTTTGAAGTTGAAGTGCCAACGGAAAAAGGGCATGGGGATTTAACTACAAACGTAGCACTCGTTTCGTCAAAAATTTTCAGAACATCGCCAAGAAATATAGCCCAAACTATAGTTGACAATATAGACATAACTTCGATAGATGTAGAAAAAATTGAAATTGCAGGTCCTGGATTTATAAATTTTTATTTAAAACCTAATTTTTTTATTAATACTCTAAAAGAAATAAAAACATTAAAAAATAAATACGGAATTTTAGATTATGGCAAAAAAGAAAAAGTTATGGTTGAGTTTGTTTCGGCAAATCCTACCGGACCGATGCACATGGGGAACGCACGTTTGGGAGCACTGGGAGATTGTTTGTCATCAATTTTGAAAAAAGCCGGATATGATGTTTTTAAGGAATTTTACGTTAACGATGCAGGAAATCAAATAGAAAAATTCGGGCTTTCGTTAGATGTTAGATATAGACAAATTTGCGGCGATAAGGAATTAGAAATGCCGGAAGAATGTTATCAAGGCGAAGATATAATAGATTTAGCAAAAGAATTTTTCGGTAAATATTCCGATAAATATGTAGATTTACCATTTGAAGAAAGAAAAAAAGCTTTGGTCGACTTTTCTCTTCCGAAAAATATTTCCAGAATGAAAAAAGACATTGAAAAATATAAAATCATCTATGATAATTGGTTTTACGAAAGTGATTTACACAAAAACGGGGAGGTTGATAAAATAATAAATCTTTTAACCAAAAAAGGTTATACTTACGAAAAAGACGGGTCCGTTTGGTATAAGTCTACCGAATTTGGTTTAGAAAAAGACGATGTATTGCGTCGCCAAAATGGAATACCGACTTATTTTGCCGCTGATATTGCATATCATTATAATAAATTTGTAACACGTAGATTTTCAAAATGCATAGATATCTGGGGAGCAGACCATCATGGACACGTTGCAAGAATGAAAGGCTCTATGGATGCTTTGGATATCGGCGGAAATAAATTGGAGATTTTGCTCGTGCAACTTGTTCGTCTTTTGAAAAATGGTGAGATTGTCCGTATGAGTAAGCGTACAGGTAAAGCTATACAGCTTTCGGATTTAATTGATGAAGTCGGTGCCGATTCAGCAAGATTTATATTTAATACACACGAAGCTTGTTCCGGAATGGATTTCGATTTAGACTTAGCGGTTAAAGAAGATTCGCAAAACCCTGTTTATTATGTTAAATATGCACACGCAAGACTTTGCAGTATATTTAGACAAGCGGTAGAAAAAGGGATAGACTTAAATGATATAGAAAACGCTGATTTATCACTTTTGACCGAAGAATCGGAAAAAAATATTATATTTTTCATGTCAATGTATCCAATAGAAATTTTAAAATCTGCAGTCAATTATGACCCCACAAAAATAACAAGATACGTAATTTCTCTTGCAACATTATTCCATAAGTTCTATTCATCGTGTAAAGTTATTTCGGAAGACGTCGAGCTTTCGAGAGCAAGACTTTATCTCTGTGAAACTATTAGAATTTTAATAAAAGACGTGCTCGATATGTTCAAAGTAGAAGCTCCGGAGGCAATGAATTAAAAGTAACACTTTTGGACTTATTTTGTAATATATATTAAAGATGTTTATAATTTTGAAATTTTATAGCAAAAATTTTAAAAATTCACTTGACAATACTATATATAGGCTATATTATTTGAAAATGAGAAATTTGGTAATAAAAAATTTAAATTCCGGTCAGTAGGTAAACTTGAATTAATTTAAAAATACATTTTTGGAGGATTTTATAATGATATTTGAAAAAGAAGACGAAATTTTTGAAAAGGTAGCAAAAATTATAAGTGAGCAGTTCGATGTTGATGAGTCGGAAATAACTCCTGAAACAAATTTGTTTAAAGATCTTGATGCGGATTCGCTTGATTTAGCAGATTTGTTGGCTTCTGTAGAAGATGAATTTGGAATTGAAGCTACCGACGAAGTAATCGAAACCATAAAAACCGTCGAGGACATTGTAAGTTACATAGACGATGTAAAAGGAATGTAATAAATAAAATTGTATTTTCAACCTCCGATTTATTTTTCGGGGGTTTTTATGTTTGACTTTTAAATCATCATTCTGTATAATATAAACAAAATTTTGGAAGCGAGGTTTTGATTTATGGTGAGTTTTAAAAAAGCTATGGCTTTAAAAACACCGGAAGAAGTCGGAAAATTGTCACCGGAAGAGAGAAAAGAGTACGAGTCGCAAATTCAGCAGGAATACAAAATAAAGGTGCATACTTTGTCGGGCTGTTGCAAAAAATTTGAAGAATATTTAGAAAAGACAACCGACGAACCGCGTAATTGGCACGAAAAGTTTAAAGAAATTTTTTCCGAGTACTTAAATTCTAAAAAGCATTTTTCACGCACAAATTCTATGATAAAAGATATGTACAAAAAGCTTAGCAAAGCTAAATATAACTGGACAAAATCTGAGTATTACCAGAACATTTTTAAATTTAAAGCCGAAAAAGCAAATAAAAAAGGTTACATCAAACGTTCGGCAATAGACGACAAAGGTGTTGCAAATATTTTTAACGTGTCTATACCAAAAGCGATTTCGGATGTTTTCAATAGACACAAAACGCTTCAAAATTCGCAAAAAGGCAAGCTCGATGCCTATTCTGCAGTGATAGTTTCTAAATATTTGAATTCGGCGCAAGATATGAAGAACCTTGAAGCTACAAACAGCAATTTTAAAGAAAATTCCGAAAAATTTAAGTATAATCCCGTACCGCTTACAAAAGAAAACCGTAAAGCGTTCGAAAACATCGAAACGCAATATGTTTATAGTACAGAAGATAAAATTTTTACTGACGGGAAAATTAAAAAAATTCATTTTGTCGATGCTAATATAACTGTAGACGTCAAAGATATTGGCAAAAAGTATAATACAAGGCCTCTTTCAAAATTAAACCGCTGGCTTCTTTATAAAAACATCGAAACTCAGTTTATTTACAGCGCCGAAGACCCGATTTACAACGACGGCAAAATTAAAAATCACGTTATATGTATTAAAGGCAAAATACCAGGGTACGCTTTTTCTCATAACCCAAAATTAAAAGAGGTTACAATCCAAAGCGGCGTGGAAACAATTGGAGAAGAGGCTTTTCGTGATTGCACAAGTTTAGAAAAAATAACAATTCCAAATAGTGTGAACAAAATTGAACATGAAGTTTTTGCTGATTGCACAAGTTTAAAAGAAGTTACAATTCAAAGCGGTGTGAAAGAAATTGGTGTTTATGCTTTTTATAGTTGCACAAGTTTAAAAGAAGTTACAATACCGAGTAGTGTGATAAAAATTGAAAAAATGCTTTTTCTGGTTGCACAAGTTTAAAAGAAGTTACAATACCGAGTAGTGTGACAGAAATTGGAGGAGCGGCTTTTTGTGCTTGCGGAAGTTTAGAAAAAATAACAATTCCAAATGGTGTGAACGAAATTGAACGTTGGGTTTTTTCTGATTGCAGAAGTTTAAAAGAAGTTACAATACCGAGTAGAGTGACAGAAATTGGAGAAGCGGCTTTTCGTGGTTGCAGAAGTTTAAAAGAAGTTACAATTCCAAATAGTGTGAAAAAAATTGAACATGGAGGTTTTAAAGGTTGCAGAAGTTTAAAAGAAGTTACAATACCGAGTAGTATTATAAAAATTGGAGAAGAGGCTTTTTCTAGTTGCAGAAGTTTAAAAGAAATTATTTTTTACGATGGTGTAAATGTAAATCTAGAAATAGGCAAAGGTGCGTTAGCGAATTGTCCGAATTTGGATACTATAAAATACAAAGGAAACTTAAGTGAAGTACAAAAAAGTATGTTTATATATAAAATTGGGCGTAATATCAATTTTGTTCAGATAAATTAATAAAACACAAAACCCCCGATGTTTTTCGGGGGTTGTAATATTTTAAAAAACAATGTACAATAATACTAATATTTTAGCGTTTAAGTTTATATTTAGGAGTGAAATATTTGAGAACGGCATGTTGTATAATTCTTGCAGCCGGTGAAGGAAAAAGGATGAAATCGAGTATTCCAAAAGTCCTTTCGCCTGTTCTTTTTGAGCCTATGGTCGGTTGGGTAATAAATTCCGTTGTAAGATGTAATATTGATAAAATTTGTGTTGTAACGGGTTATAAACATGAATTAGTAAAAGAATATCTTGATAAATTGAATTATAATCTCGAAAGCGTAATTCAAAAAGAACGTAACGGTACGGCTCATGCTGTTATGACCGCTATGCCGTTTCTTGAAAAAAATAGAGGCGGAGATGTTTTGATACTTGGCGGCGATGCGCCATTTATTGATAAAGCTACTATAAGCAAAGCCTATAAAATTCATAAAAACTCAAATAATTCCGCTACAATAATTTCGTCAAGATTAGATAATCCTACCGGATACGGAAGAATTATCAGAAACAGTTCCGACTATAACGTAGAAGCGATAGTCGAAGAGCAAGACGCAAGCTTTTCTCAGCGTTCCATAAAGGAAATAAATTCGGGAGCTTATTGGTTTAAAGTTGACGATTTAATTAAATTTATAGGTAAAATAACCAGCGATACCGCACAAAATGAGTATTATTTAACTACACTTATAGAACTTTTAATTGAAAACGGATTTAGAGTGGATGCATTTGAAGCGTCTTCTTCTGATGTTGCTTTGGGTGCAAATGATACCAATCAATTGCAGAAGTTAAATGAAATTGCCAGAAACAAAGTTATAGAAAGTCTTTTGGAAAATGGTATAAAAATACCATGTAAAGATGGTGTTATCGTTGGGAAATGGGTGCAAGTCGGTTCCGGTACAACGATATTGCCATGTACTGTTTTGAGTGGAAAAACTGTAATCGGAAAAGAATGTAATATAGGGCCTTCAACTCAAATTATAGATTCTTTTGTCGGAGATAACGCAATTGTAAATAATAGTTATTGCAAAAACAGCGTTATTTTAGAAAATAAGCAAATAGGACCATTTGAAAAATTAGTAGATGTTAATGATTTAGGCTAGCTTGAATCATTGATGTCTTTTTGCTTTTTAAAATTATATACAAAATGTAAAATAAGGGAAGTGCATTCATGGAAAATCAAGGAAGAATTTTTAAAGTTTTTACTGCAAATTCAAATCCAAAATTAGCAGCCGCAATTGCAAAAGAGCTTGGTTGTGAATTAGGGAAAGCAGAAGTTAAACATTTTAGCGATGGTGAAATTTCCGTTTCAATTCAAGAATCCGTAAGGGGTGCAGACTGCTTTATAGTTCAATCGACCTGTAATCCAGTTAATGAAAACCTTATGGAACTTTTAATCATGATTGATGCTATAAAAAGAGCGTCGGCAGCGAGAATTACGGCGGTTATTCCTTATTTTGGGTACGCAAGACAAGACAGAAAAGCAAAACCCAGAGAACCTATTTCCGCAAAATTAGTTTCAAATTTATTGACAACAGCCGGAGTTGATAGAATATTAACTTTAGAACTGCATACTCTTCAAATACAAGGTTTTTTCGATATACCGTTAGACCATATAATATCTGCTCCGCTTTTTACATCATACATAAAAGAAAAAGGAGATTTTGACCCGAATGAATTTGTAATTTTAGCTCCGGATTTTGGTTCGGTTTCCAGAGCAAGGCAATTTTCTATGAGGCTTGGCTGCCCAATCGCAATAATAGATAAGCGTCGTCCGAGAGCAAACGTTTCTGAGGTGTTAAATATAATCGGAGAGGTAAAAGACAAGAAAATAATATTAATTGATGATATAATCGACACAGCGGGAACGCTTTGTAATGCCGCAAACGCTATTGTGGAAAAAGGCGGAGCAAAAGAAGTTTATGCGTATGTTGCTCACGGAGTTTTGTCAGGAAACGCGGTAGAAAAACTTCAAAATAGCGTTATAAAAAAAGTTGTTTTCTTGAATACGATTGATATTCCAAAAGAAAAAATGTTAGATAAATTTGTGGTTTTAAATGTCGCACCGATTTTGTCTGAGGCAATAAAGCGAATAAATAAAGACATGCCGATTTCCGCTATGATTTTAGAATAAATTAGAGGGAAAGAAATTAAAAAATGGGTAATATAGATTTTGTTATAGTTGGGCTTGGAAATCCGGGTAAACAGTACGATAAAACACGTCATAATGTTGGATTTATGGCGCTGGATTATATTTCTAAAAAATTGAACGCAGAATTTAATGCCGAAAAATTTCATTCATTGTGTGCTACTGCCGGGATAGGTGATAAAAAAGTTTTGCTTTTAAAACCGCAAACGTTTATGAATTTAAGCGGTAAAGCTGTTCAGGGCGTTATGAGTTTTTATAAAATTTTGCCGGAAAAAATATTAATTATATTTGACGATATTTCTATTCCGGTCGGCAAAATGAGAATAAGACGAAAAGGTACTCACGGTGGACATAACGGAATGAGAAATATTATTGAGTTTTGTGGTTCGCAAAATTTTTCCAGAATAAAAATAGGAGTAGGGGAAAGACCTAACCCTAAATGGGATTTAGCAGATTGGGTACTTTCTAAATTTGACAATTCCGAAATATCGATACTTGAAAAATTAATGCCAAACGTTTATCATTCGATAGAGATGATAGTTCAAGATAAAATTGACGAAGCAATGAGTCGATTTAATTAATATTTTGAAAATTTAATGAAAAGTAAGGTGAAAAATAGGTTATAAATTTGATGTAAGATTTGTAATCTTTCTGATGAAGAAACGACTGGATGTTATTGTTTTTGAAAAAGGATTGGCTAAAAGCCGAGAACAAGCCAAATTATTAATTATGGAAGGGTTAGTTTTTGTGGATAATCAAAAATCTGATAAACCCGGCACTGCTTATGATGACGAAAATTGTAGTGTAGAAGTTAGAAATAATAAGCTAAAATACGTTAGTCGTGGCGGGTTAAAACTTGAAAAAGCTATAGACTGTTTTAATATAAACCTTAACGATTTAGTGTGTATGGATATAGGTGCGTCGACAGGTGGGTTCACTGATTGTATGCTACAAAACGGCAGCAAAAAAGTATATTCTATTGACGTTGGTTACGGTCAACTCGATTGGAAGCTAAGGAACGACGACCGTGTTGTGAATTTGGAAAGAACAAATATTCGTTATATTGATAAAGAACTTATAAAAGATGAAGTAGACTTTTTTTCGGTAGACGTATCTTTTATTTCGCTTAAACTCGTTTTGCCGGTTGTAAGAGAAATTATAAAAGATAGCGCAATGGGAGTTTGCCTTATAAAACCTCAATTTGAAGCCGGTAGAGAAAAGGTCGGGAAAAAAGGTGTTGTAAGAGATAAAGAAGTTCATAAAGAGGTAGTAGAAAATATTTGTAATTTCTGTGTTGAAAACGGTTTTGCGGTTTTAGGCGTTGATTTTTCTCCGGTAAAAGGTCCCGAAGGTAATATTGAATATTTGGCGCTTTTAAAAAAATCTGATAACGCATATATTGACGAACCTGTTGACATTGATGATGTTATAGAAACTTCACACGAAGAACTGAAATAATCTAAACAAAAGGAGTGAATTGCATGAATATATCTATTTTTTTTAAAGATGTAAATTTAGAAGAAAATTTAAAATATATACATGCAATCGCTAGTACGGTTTTAGATTTAGGCGGAAATGTTTTAGTGGATAAGAAATATAAAAATTATTTTATCGGATTTAAGCTTTGCTTTTTTGAGGATACAAATGAGTTAATAGAGCAGAGCGATGTAGCGATAGCTTTTGGCGGCGATGGAACGATTTTGAAAATTTCTAAATCGTTCGCTGTTTTTAGTAAACCGGTTTTAGGAATAAATGGCGGAAAAGTAGGCTTTATATCTGCTTTCGAAAAAAGTCAAATTGATAAATTAAAAGATTTAATCGAAGGTAACTACAAAATAGTCGATAGAATAATGCTAGAAACTTTTCTTAATGAAAAAAGGTTTTTAGCGCTTAATGATATAGTTTTAAGTCGCAACGATAACTCTCAGATTTTAGATTACGAAATTTATTCTAAAAATAATAAAATTTGTTCGTATCGTTCCGACGGGATAATTGTTTCAACGCCGACCGGTTCAAGTGCGTATTCTTTATCAGCGGGCGGACCGATTATAAAAGAAACTATGAAATGTTTATGTATTACACCTATTTGTGCGTATTCACTTTTTAATAAGAGCGTTATTTTAGATGATGAAGAATTAGAAATAAAATATTTTCCTAGAAAAGATTCTACGGTTAACATTTCGGTTGACGGTAAAGCATTTTTTTCATATTCAAATGAAGATAGTTTGAAAATAAAAATTTCTAAAATAAATGCTAAGTTTATAACATTCAACGATATTAATTCTTTTAGTATAAATGAAAAATTTATAAAAAATAAAATTTAAAGACGAAGGTGGTGAAAAGGTGCTTGCACAATATTTAAGCAGTTGCAAGTACCTTATTTTTATGGAAGTTATGATAGAAGTTTCTGCAAGACATGCTCATCTTTCCAGAGAAGCGGTAGATTGTTTGTTCGGTGAAAATTACGAACTTACACCTAAAAAACCACTTTCTCAGCCCGGACAATATCTTTGTGAAGAACGAGTTGATATAGTTGGACCGAAATTTACTTTTAAAAATGTAGCGGTTTTGGGTCCTATAAGAAAAAATACACAGGTCGAAATGTCTATTACGGATACCATAAAAATGGGCGTTAAACATTTTATAAGAGAGTCCGGTGACATTTCCGGAACCGAAAGTTGTAAAATAGTCGGCCAAAACGGAGAATTTGAAATTAAAGAAGGACTTATTGTTGCAAAAAGGCATATTCATATGACACCAAAAGACGCTGAAAAAATAGGTGCTTCTAATGGTCAAATTGCCAAAGTTGTGATTAATAGCCAAGAAAGGGCAACTATTTATGATGATGTCGTAATAAGAATTAACCCGAATTTTTCTCTTGCAATGCACATTGATACAGATGAAGGGAATGCAATAAATTATAAATCAGGCATAAAAGGTGAAGTTTTATTGTGAAATAGTCACAAAAAGCAGCCGAAATGTTGATAAAAAATATATAACCATACAAACTTCAAAAAAATATAATTTTTTTGTTGATTTTTTACAATTAATGGTGGTAAGATATAAGAAGTGGTTGGTAAATTTGTAATTTACTTCAATTACTGTTTAATCGATATTGCTTTGTTGAAATGAGAGATAAAATTTGGATTTTAATCATAAAACAGTTTTGCTTGACGAAACATTAGAGTTTTTAAATATCGATGGAGTGTATGTCGATGGTACAGCCGGAGGAGCAGGATTATCCTCAAGGATAGCTTCTTTGATATCAGAAAAAGGTAGACTTGTATGCATTGACCAAGACCCCGATGCAATAATGGTTTGTCAAGATAGATTAAAAGAATTCAGTAATGTTAATATAGTACATAATAATTTTTCGAATATAGATGACGTAGTACATAATTTAGGAATAAACAAAGTTGATGGAATAGTTCTTGATTTGGGCGTTTCTTCTTACCAATTAGATGCTACTGAAAGAGGATTTTCTTATAACAAGGATGCATATTTGGATATGCGAATGAGCAAATCGGGTATGTCGGCATTCGATGTTGTGAATTTTTTAGATGTTAGTGAACTTAAGAATATAATTTTTAGGTATGGTGAAGAAAGATTTGCAACAAGGATTGCCCAAAAAATTGCAGATAAGCGTTTGCATGGAACGATTAATACTACAACTGAACTTGCCGAGATAGTTAAATCTGCTATACCTTGTTCCGCTCGCAGAAGTGGTGGGCATCCTGCAAAACGAACCTTTCAAGCTATTAGAATATATGTGAATAGAGAGCTTGAAAATCTTGAAGTCGGACTCGATAAGTCATTTGAATTATTGAAAAGTGGTGGTAGATTAGTTGTAATAACTTTTCACTCCTTAGAAGATAGAATAGTCAAAGAAAGAATGATGAATTGGTCAAGAGGTTGTACATGTCCGTCGGATTTTCCTGTATGTGTATGTGGAAATAAACCTAAAGCAAAGGTTATACATAAAAAGGCTATAATGCCGTCAAAAGAAGAATTAGAAAGAAATAATCGTAGTAGGAGTGCAAAACTTAGAGTTTGTGAAAAAATAATTTAAATATGGTGAGAGTAAGATGTATGATAGAAATTTAGTTTATGATTTTGATATAATTGCTGAGCCGAAGCCAAGACGCGGTAAAGTAGTAAGATTACCTTCCAAAAAATTAAGAAAGCTAAATAAATTAAAGTCACAGAGATTGTTGCTTACCGGTCTGTTTTCAATTTTTTCAGCCGTTGCTCTGTCAGTTTCAGTGTTTCTTTTTGGACAAGCTAAGCTTACTGAGATAACGGAAGAGTGTTATCGTGTTTCAAAAAGTTTGGAACAATGCAAAACAGAAAATACACAGTTAAGTATGAAGTTAAAATCTGTTCAAAGTTTAAAAACCGGAAATAGCTTTTTGAGAGACGATAACATGGCAGAAATTGTAAAAGTACATAGCAGTGATATGGCGAAAATAAGCTAGTTTAATTTCATATATTTATACATAATAAAAACGCAGGCGATTATTTGGCTTGTGTTTTTGGAGGTTTAGTTATGAGTTTTAAAGATGAATTTGAAAGTTTTTATAAAAGTAATTTTGGAGATATTTCTTTGCAACCGCCTGTTTTTTATAAATTTCCAGCAGGTATTCGTTTTGAAATGGGAGACGACAATGAAGATGATGACGATCGATATATCAAAGGCGCTAAATCGCGTGCTTTATCTATATTTAATGAATTGTTTGATAAAGATGATGAAATATATTTAGTTGTTG
>JAUNCP010000083.1 GCA_030526535.1 Clostridia bacterium
TTACTCCTGCTAGTATTAGTAATACGATTATTGTTATTACTAATGCTATTAGAGTGATACCTTTGTTATTTCTTGTATGTGTCAAGTAATTGTTTGCATTTTTTTCCTTTAATGTTGTTTTTGAATTCATTTATAATTCCTCCTTCGTTTATATAAACATATTATATAAGTTTTTTGTGACTTTTGTCAATGTTTTTATTGACATTTTACTACTTTTTTTTACTTTTATTTTTTTATTAAATTATATACTCCATTTCACTAAATGGTGTTAACTTTGAAAGCTCATAAATTGGGTTTTTAGAGTCTATTCTTATACCTATTGAACTAGATTCATTTTCGTTTGTATTAAGTCTTATTAAGGCTTTTTTAGCTTGTTTGAAAGATTCTTTTATTTCTTTCAAATATTCATCAATAGAATTATCAATTTTAATTTCTTCTTCTATTGTTTCTACTTCAACAACACCCTCTTGTACTTTTATTGCACATATTTTAGCGAGGCAAGTTGCTCCAAACTTTGAAAAACTTAATCTTCCACTTTTAAATCTTTTTGTTAAAACTGTGAATATTTGACTCTCCATAATTCCGTGGATTTCTATATTCTATTCCCTCTGGTGCATCTGGCATCTTTCTATTTTGCTTTTCTAAAACATCTTGATATCTAGGTAACCCCTCTGATAAATAGCTTTCTAATCTGTTTATTTTTTCTATTACAGTTACTTCACCTCCGTGATTCATATCTTAAATATTCAAGATATACTGGTACTTCATCATATCTTCTTTCTGCAATTAGTCTTTCTAGTTGTCGTCTATTTTCTTCTTCTTGTATATCTCTTATTATTTCTTGATGAATGTGAAAATTATCTCTTTGTGCTATTGTTTCCTTTGTTGCTAATTGATTTATCCAAGATGCTCCATCTCCATTTAATATTCGCAATTTTATTTTGCTAACATCATATTTTTGATATATTTGAGCATCTCTTCGTTGTTTTAATTCTGCTGAACTCATAAAACCTGCTATATACATTTTGTTTACTAATGAGTTTCTCTTGTCATCTTTTTTCCAGCCCTCGTATGATACGTGTAGTTTTAATTCTGATTTTACACTAGTTGGTGCTTTATATTCTTTTCCCTCTTTTTCACAATTTAATTTATATTTTTCAATTTGTTCTTTTCTGTCTTTCCCCTGCATATTGATCCATAAGCCATCAGCCTCTTCAAACAATACAGGTATTTCCTTTGTTCCAGCTGTTAATTTTTCAGTTTTATTTAATACTATTTCTTCATTTTCTTTTTCAATAATTTTAGCTCCTGCTTTTAGCACTATATCTCTTACTGTTTCGTGGCTTACACTAATGTTCAACATTTGCATAATTTGCTCTGAAGCATCTCTGTATGAATTCGTTTCTACTGCTACATTTAAGATTTTGTCTGCTAAATTTTCAGAAATTTTACCAAATTCGGACAATTGCAGTTTTTCATCTAAAAGATATACAAACTTTTTTTCATTATCTTTATTGCATTCGTAGATTGTTCTTCTAAATTCAACTACTCCCATAACTGTTTTTATTGAGTCTGGTTTAAGCCCTCTATGTCTAAAAGTTTTCTTATCTCTTTCTTTTCGTAACTTTTCATCGTACTTTTCTATGATCTCTCTTATTAAATTACAGCCCAACTCACAAACAAATTTATATATTTTTTGCTCTAACTCATTGAAATTTATTTCATTATTTGTTACAATAGTTTCAAACATAAATAACTCCTTTCAAAAAATGTTAATTCGCAATCAACATTTAATGGAATTATTTATGTTTTTTTTAATTTCTAAAAAGAACATAAATTCGCCAACAAAAATTTTACACTAACTTATTTCTTATTTTCATATTTTTCTTTCTCCTTTCGTTTGTTGTGGGCGGACACAGGGTCCGCCCCTATACGTTTTCATTTTTTTAGCAATAGATATATATTAATATGAAAAAATGAGTTCGACCTTGAGTCGCTATTTCTTCTTCGCAGTTTAGTGTGTCTCTGTAATTTAACATTT
>JAUNCP010000084.1 GCA_030526535.1 Clostridia bacterium
TTGCTTTTTTTCCTCCTTGTTTTTTTTAATTGGAGGAAAAAAGGAAGGAAAAAAAATCCATCCTCGGCACTTTATTTGAGCAGAATTTGGTAAAAGCTCCATAAATAACTTTCTTTTCTAAATTAAACATGATTTACCGAATAATATACTTTTTTTCTAAATGATTATTCGCCCACCATTTTTTGTTATAGTTTTTCCTAATCATTTCCTACTGGGAAACGTTGAAAAATCAACATTTTATACATTTAAATGATGTAAAATCAGGTAATTAATGTTAAAAAATCACCTATATAAAATTTGTGTTCAAGGGCTATACCGTCAAGAAAATTTGAATTTTCTTGACGCTGTTTTTTCGACAACGTTGGAATATCAATTTTTTGTAACTATTTTTTGTTGTTTTTTGTCAACGATATAGGGAACAGTTGATATAACTACATTAGCAAATTTTTACATTTATTGAAATATAATCTTGCAGCTCAAAAATACCATTAATTTTTTTTTATGTAATTGTTCTACATGAAACTTATTTTTTTACTTTTTTGGATTTAAAATAAAAAAAATCCAGTCTAAGCCACATAAGAATATAGGTGCGTTTTTTGCACTTTTATTCTGTGGCGAGGACTGGTAGAACGATAAAAAGTAGATTTTTTGGGAAATTATTACAGATATTATTATTATATACCATCAACGGCAATCCGAGGAAGGCATGGTTTTTATGCGTTCTGATGGATTGTCGTTGAACTGGGGCGGGTAGGAAGGCATCAAGAGGAAATTTTTTTTATTTTTCATAATCCAATCCTCTTTCAAAAATAGAAAAAATTTCCTTTCCTCTTTTGTGCCTTCGGGGTGGGTATTGAGCGAAGCTCTTTAAAAACACCGAAGGGACATTGATTAGTAATATTATGTAAACATTTAAAACCAAACTTTGCTGCAAGAACAATCCGAGGAAGATATGGTTTTTATATATTCCGATGGATTGTTCTTGAACTGGGGCGGGTAGGAAGGCATCAAGAGGAAATTTTTTTTATTTTTCATAATCCAATCCTCTTTCAAAAATAGAAAAAATTTCCTTTCCTCTTTTGTGCCTTCGGGGTGGGCTTTAAGCGAAGCTTTTAAAAAACACCGAAGGGACTTTAATTTATTTTATCGGAATTTGTATTATTATTTTTAGAGGAATTCACTATATATATATTTAATTTTTAATTATGTCTAAAACCTTGCTTTTTGATGTTAGATCTTGTGTGTATTTCGATTATTTAATAATGTAATGGTATGTCCCTATCTAAATTTAAAAAGGAACGATTAATCGTTCCTTTTTTCTTTACCGTTTACTTTATTAAATATATAATCGCTTATTATTCTTTCAACTTTATATGAAATGTTATTATGTTCAACTTCTCCGTCATAGGTAAATTTTCCAATATACATTTTGTTTCGTAAAATATAGTGTACTCTTTGTTTACTCATTCCTACCTCGTTCCCTATTAATTGCAATGATACTCCTTTGCTACGCAATTTAAAGATGTGTCTAACTATTTCAGCTTCTTCTTCATTTACTTTATATGTTTTGTTTTCGAGCCTGTAACCAAATGGCTCTCGCCCTCCAGGATGTATTTTATTTTTACCATTTGCTATTCTTCCACTTTTAGTACGTTCTGCAGTTAGTTTTCTTTCAAACTCTGAAAACGAACCAAGCATCTGAAGAAATAGCAAACCTTGAGGTGTTGACGTATCGAATTGTTCAGTAATTGAAATGAAATCGACTTCGATTTCCTGTAGATAATCAATCATTACCATTAAATTTTTTAGGCTTCTGTGTATTCTATCTGATTTGTAAACAAGTATCATATCTATGTTATTTCTTTTATCTGATACAAAATTCATCATCCTTTTGTAGTCGTCCCTTTTTTCAAGACCTTTAGCTGAAATACCTTCGTCCTTAAATGTTTCTACTAATTCAATATCATATAATTTACAATGAAGCTCAATTTTATCTGCTTGGGTTTCAAAAGATGTATTATCTATCTGT
>JAUNCP010000085.1 GCA_030526535.1 Clostridia bacterium
GTGGCGAATTTTCCATACCATCTTGCGGTTGTCGGAATTTTCTTTTGTTTTATAAGTATTGCTCCACCAAAAAGCATACATAGTTCTTTAAAAACCAAAATAATCATAAATGGAAATATACATGGAAATTTTATCCCAAAACATATCATAACAGCCATAAGTGTTAATTTATCAGCCATAGGGTCAAGAATTTTTCCGAGAGTTGTTATTTGATTTAATTTTCTTGCGATTATGCCGTCTAATAAATCGCTGATTCCGGATAAAATCAAAATTATTCCTGCGTGAATATAATTGTCATTCAATATTGATATTACGAAAGGAAAGATAAGTATTATTCTTATAACCGATAAAATATTTGGAACTGTTAAATTGCCTTTTTCACAAAATAAATCTTTCATTTCGCATAAAAGTCCTTCCATAATTTTATTTTCAATTAGACACTCCTATAAAAAAGTTATAAATTGGATTGTTTTCATACATTTTATTAAATATCATGGTATTTGATATACTTTCTTCAGAAAAAATTTGTGAAACATCTACATCTTGCTTAATTGTGATAATCGCTCTTAAACAGCACATACAAACTAATATTGATATGTATCCTTTAAATAATCCGAAAATTCCCCCTAAAATGGTATTGGTATGTTTTATAGGTGAGAATTTGCATATTCTGAAAATTAATTTTGATATCCATTTTGTAAGCATTACAAAAGCTATAAATAACACGGCAGTAAACGAAGATTTAAGAATATCTATAATTATCGGTGAAAATGAATTTACTATTTTCTGTGCCGAAACAGAAACCGTATTATTATTTATAATATGGCTTATTGTAGATGGTGTTATTCCGTTTTTTGGTAAAAACTCAAGAATAGGCTTTGGAATAGAATTTAAAAGCTTGTCTAAATTAAACGTTTTACTCACAATTTGATTTTCCACTTTTTTTAATATTTCCGGTTCTATAAAGTTAAAGTACACAAATTTCGACGATATATCCGCACAATATACTGAACTTAGCGATGAAAAAATATAACCTGCAAATGATAAAAATGACTTTATAACACCGCTCCTAAAACCTAAAATAATGAATATACAAAAAATCATTACAACTGAAATGTCAAGTAAAAGACTGTTCAAAAAAATCGGCACCACCCAAATTAAATTACCATTTTATTCAACTGAATTATATCACAATAAAAGATATTAAACAACTTGTATGAATTTATAAAAAATATCAATATTTTACAATAAAAATCCGCTTAACCGTATCGTGCTCGAAATAACCTGCTACCTAAGCAGGTGGGTGCTCTCCCCGTATCCTCACGCTCCCTTCATCCGACAAACAATCGGGAGGTCTGCAATTAGATACGGGAGACCGAGCTCCCTATAAAAAATTGTAGGGTTATATGAACACAGTCCGCGAATTAAGCAGAATAATATTTTTGTTGATTTTTTAAATATTAATAGTTACTTTCAAGACGTTTTTCAAACTCTTCGGATAATTCATCTAAAAGTTCATCATCATATACTTCTATCAGTTGTTCTTCGTTATTCTCTTCAATAACTTGAAAGATAAAATAAGTTTCTTCTTTATTTAAGTTTTCATCCGGTAAGTCAAAATTAGGCATCAGGGCATAAAATCTCCCTTTAGAATTTTCAATAAAATCCAAAACTTCGAATTCTCTCTCTATACCCTCATCATCAATTAAAGTAACAATATCTGCTGATAAATTTTCCTCCATAAGATGAATCCTCCCAGTATCTTGATTCTCAATAATATTCTAAACATATTATACGAAATAGTCAATAATTTATTTACTGATAAAAAAATTCTCCTGTAAATATTTTATTAATTTACAGAAGAACAGTAATTAATTTGCTTGTTAACGCCTATTTTTGTTTTCCGGAATTAATGGTTTTATGTCTATCGGATTAACTTTATTTTTATCATTTTTTGATTTTTGCTCTTCAGTAGGCTCTGAATTTTTTTCTTCATCGGTTTCTGATTTTTGTTCTTCA
>JAUNCP010000086.1 GCA_030526535.1 Clostridia bacterium
AGTATGTGCTTTTTCTGTACATTTTTAAATCCATGGAATTATTTTGCGCTTACGAAAAAACAGAAAGAAATAATTAATAATCGATAAAAAAACTAAATGGAATTCGACAAAAAAAGCAGGTGCTACTATACACTGTAACATCTGCTTTAATTATGCTTTTTTGATAGACCCCAAAACTAAACCCCAAAAAACTTTGGAGTCAACCCCCAAAAAGTTTGGTTAGCCTTCAAAACCAAGAGTCTTAGCTTTTTCACTCTTTGTCCCGAATAACTTTCTCTTTAAATATTCTACTTCTTCCTTTAAATCCTTGTTTTCCTTTTGAACTTCTTCCAAAGTTTTAGATAGAGATACTACGGCTGTCTGCATCTGAAGATATAATTCTTTGTAGTCCACAGCAGTATTTTCAGCCATCTCAAGCACCCCTTTAACTACATTAATTATACCAGAATATACGAGATTTTTCCTTAATATCATCCCTAAATCACACGTTTTTTATCACTCATTTTTATCTGTTTTGGCTGTATTATGCTCAGTCCTTCCATGAGCCAGCGAAACTGTTTATCCGATATTTCCATCACTTCTTCCCTGGAACGAGGCCAGTTGAACTTACCATTTTCGAGCCTTTTATAAAGAAGAACGGACCCATCACCTTCCCAGTAAAGAGCCTTTATCTTCGTAGTGCTTCTACCGCAGAAAAGAAACAATGAATTAGAAAACGGATCCAGTTGAAAACGATTCTGAACAATGATAGCCAGTCCATCAATTGATTTCCTCATGTCGTTGTAACCACATGCGATATAAACGTGTTCTACTTTTGATAAGTCAGCTAACATAGATTGCCTAAAATCGTTTTAATCATCCACTCTGGACAATCAGAACTTATTTCAATTCTAGAATCGCCTTTTGACACTACTACAGCAATAACAGGATTAATTGAAGGAGCGGGTAAACTATTGGATCTGATTTCTACAATCTCGTTTGAATGGCTTTCCGAACTTTCGATTATGGTTTCACGAATCCTTTTAAGCCAGCGATAATAAGAGGCCTGATTAATATTGTTCAACTTTAGCCATTCTTTAGCTGGAATACCACTAGACCTACATTCATTGATGATTGCCATCCACTGTTTCATTCGTACTTCGTCATTAATTTTTTTAATCTCATTAGACATTAAAATCGCACCTACTTTCTACTGATAGTTTTTTAGGTTCACCTCATTTACTCTCAAGAGTTTTTGAGGGTCCTCATAGAAAGTATGTGCTTTTTGAGAGTTATTTTAAATCCACTATATTATTTTGCGGTTACGCTCAAAATAATAAAACATATTTATAATTAATGAAAAAAATCTCAAATTTTATTTATAATCTAAGTAATGCTCTTTCAATATATTATTTATAATATCATATTCGTAAAAAATTAGACCATCTTTATCAGTACTATAGACTGATTTATCAAGTTTATTTAAAACTGTATAATCGGGTATTCCATTATATGAACCTTTTCTAGTAGATAAAAAAAACATGTCTTTTACATCAAAATAATCATAAATCATTTTACTTTTATTAATATAGCAACCATTTTCACTTCCATGATGTGAAATTAAAAATAAATTAACTTCTTGTTTTGTGTTCTTTTTTAAATAGTCATTATAAAACCAATTTAACCCTGATTTCTCTATATCTCCAGTAAAAATTATTCTTTTAATTTCACTTTTTCCCGTACCCGTATCTGTAAAATTGATATTTATTTCAATAATCGGAGAATAATTATTAACTTTACTGTTTACTCTATATTTTTTTTCCCACAATTATAGTAGTACATTATACTTTTATCTGGATGTAATACATTTATGATGGGATTCGTAATTGTCGCATATTTGCTCTTTGGTTCAACAAATTTATCTGTTTTTTCAAAAAGAATTTTTAAACTGTTAAGATAACTAATACCATATAACATGAGGCTGTAACAGTTGAATAACAGTCAAAAATAAAAATAACAAAATAAAAAAGCA
>JAUNCP010000087.1 GCA_030526535.1 Clostridia bacterium
GTAATAGAAATGGATGAACTCTACAGTTTTGTAGAGAGAAAAAAACAGAATTTACGTAATGACATTAGTAAGTAGGGGTAAACGTCAAATATTAGGTTATGAAATAGCGTTTGATAGAAGTCGAGAAAAAATACAAAAATTAGTTGATAAATCAGTAAAAGCCTCAAAATATTACTCTGATGCTTACTCTGCTTATGCAGAAGTTTGCTATGAAGGTATACATACTTCCCTAAAGGATAAGAGTCAGACATACACCGTAGAGGGCGTAAACTCTGATTTAAGGCACTATATACACGCCCTACATCGTCGCTCTAAGTGCTTTTTCAGATCTATTGAAACAATGAACGCTGTTTTCAAAATTTTCGTGAGCGCATTTAACAAATTCGCTCTTGCAAAGTTTCTTTATCCTCATCTCAAATCTTCATTTGCTCTTTCTTATTTTATCTAAATGTATCTTTTGGGCACTGTCTTGAAAATCAAACAGTTGACAAATAAAATTATATGTACTAAAATGAATCTTAGGCGGTCATGCTGGAACCGGTAGACAGGCATGTTTGAGGGGCATGTGTTGAAAGACGTGTGGGTTCAAGTCCCACTGACCGCACCAAAATACGAGATTTAGCTTTATTTCGAGTTAAGTCTCGTTATTTTTTTATAAATAATTGACAATCATTGTTTATTTTTGTATAATACACACAAACTATTTTTGAAAGGTTGTGTATTACATATAGTGTTTTTATACTTATCGCTCATACCAAACTTGGTAGTTATGTCGTTACTTATATTTAACAAGAAATTTTCAGAGAAGTACAATACTAAAAAAGCAATATCCAATCTGACAGTGCAATTTTTTCTTAATGTATTCTGATTAGCTAGAATTTATACTGAGAGATCGGTAACATCCTATAGCTTCTCTACAATTTTGCTTTTATTAACATATATGGTCTTTCCTTTTATTACGCTTTATTACACTAACACAAAGAGAAAACGTACAATTTTCGACAAAACATGGGTTAAAGTGATTTTATCAATTTCATTTCTATTAATTGGTTTTACACTTTGTATAATTATCGATAATTACAAAGTCATATTTAAAAACTAATCTTCTATATAAATCCATAAACTAAGCACACGATAGATAGCTCGTGTGCTTTTGATATAATATAAATTAAGAGGTGGATTAATTGAAAAAATCAAAAAATATCATTCTTAATTTAATATCAATTATTTGCGTAGCTATTTTATTATGGTCTGCGCTTCATCTTGTTGTTTACCTACTCAATTGGCAGAAAACTAATTCAGAAATCGAAAATATAAACAAATATGTAGAAACTAAAACAAATACTAGCGACAGTCAAGGTTCCGGCTTACTTGACATAGATTTTGAAAGCCTTAGAAAAATAAATTCTGACGTAAAAGGCTGGATAAAAGTTAATGGCACGAAAATAAACTATCCGTTTGTTCAAACTTCCGACAACAGTTTTTACTTAGACCATTCTTTTGATAAATCAGAAAATAAAAACGGTTGGGTGTTTTTAGATTACAGAAATAATTTAAATAACCCAAACCAGAAAAACTATATACTTTACGCTCACAATATGAAAAATCAAACTATGTTCGGAACTTTAAAAAATACGATAATCTCAGATTGGCTAAAAAATAAAGATAACTTCATAATATATATTTATACTGAAGACCAATGTACTCTTTGGAGAATATTCAGCGTATACAATACGAAAAATTTATCAGAGTATTTAAAAACCAATTTCTCATCCAACAAAAAATATCAAAGTTTTTTAAATTCGCTAAAAATGAAAAGCGTTTTTAATTTTAACACCGACCTAGATAATACAGAAAAAATTTTAACGTTGTCAACATGTGATGGGTTGGATTCTCGTATGGTACTACATGCAAAATTTATATCAAGCAATTCAATAAATAGGCAGTGCCCGAAAGATACATTTAAATAAGATAAGAAAGAGCGAAAGCAGATTT
>JAUNCP010000088.1 GCA_030526535.1 Clostridia bacterium
ATACGATTGTTCGCTACTTGTGAGAGGCGTATTCATATCAATCCACGCAGAACAACTAAGGTTTTTGGCTCCGTCGTTATTGTGATAAATATCAAGCGTTTTACTGAAAAGATTTATACCCGAATCTGTTATTTTTTGGCTCGGAGAAACTGTTGCAGAATAAGTTGTACCGTTGATTTTACAGTAGCAAGTACCTGAGCCGTAGTTTATCCACTATTTGTCCTAAAGAACCTAACCGTTACAGTAACATTCGAGTAATTATTCGAAACATTTTGAGAATTTTGATTTATTGAAATAGTATATTTTACATATTGATTGCTTGTTGACATATTGCCGCTTGTACCCATAAAAATCACCTTTTTTATTTTAGTGTTGATTATATATACAAATTTGTATATAATATTGATATAAATATTTTTTAGGAGTTGATATGTATGCCGGCTATAAGACCGAGTGCAGACTTAAGAAATGATTACAACAACATAATTGATTACTGCAAAAAGACCAATAATCCTGTATTTATTACTAAAAACGGACATGGCGATGCAGTTATTTTAAGCATGGAAAGTTACGATAATCTTTGTAGTAAATATGAATTATACAGACTGATTGACGAAGGCATTAAAGATGTTGAAAACGGAGATATAATGCCTTATGAAGATGCTATAAAAGAAATTGTAGGCGAGGAATTTTAATGTATAAAGTTGTAATATCAAAAGCTGCAAAAAATGATCTGAAAAGTGCGTTTGAATATATAAAAGATACTTTAAACAGCCCAATTAGTGCTAAAAATTTAATATCATCCGCAAAATTATCTTTTAAATCTTTAGAAAAAATGCCTGAAAGACAGCCAATAGTCAAAGATGATTATTTATCAAAATTCGGAATTAGAATTTTGCCTGTAAAAAATTATCTTGCATTTTATGATGTAAAAGAAAACAAAGTAACTATAATTAGATTTCTTTACTCAAAAAGAGATTGGCAAAAATTTTTAAAATAGTACCTTTGGGTGCTATTTTATTTTCTTAAAAGATAGATTTCCGCTAGATCTCGGATAAAAAGCAAAATTACCGAGCTGGAGTGAATTTAAAAATTCTCCGTCGGTAATGTAAAGTTTGTTGTCTGTCATGTATGCGACCTCAATGCCGTTTTGTAAAAAAGATATTTTATCGTTTGCGATTTTAAGCATCAAACTGTTGTTTACTTCTCCAAGGATTATATCGCCATTTACAAAGCGAATGTACCTAGTTATATTGTTAAATTGCTCTGCTGAACTTGAGTCTAAATTGTTGATAAGCTCAGTTAAATTGCTAAATTGATAAGTAAAATCTTCGCTTGGTTGAATAAACTGAGTAGCCACATTGCTTTTATACGTTTCAAAATCAGTGGATTTTGTATAAAGCTCAGAAACTTGCGACATTATAGCGCTGCTTTGTTGTTCAAAAGCTGAGCTTTTTTCAATTGTTTCGTTGGCAATATCAATAACGCTTCCGCTGTTTAAATATACGCGTTCTACTCTGTCAACACGGGTTATGATATTATCTGTGCTCTTTTTGTTCTCCAAAACCTTATCCGTAAAACTAAGTGAGGATTTGTTAAGCTCAATTACTGTATTTTGCGGATTTTTCATGTCTATTGATATTTTTTGTAAAAGATATAAATCATCAATCCCATGAGGAGCACTTAAACACCTAATATATTCGCCAATTTTAAAAGCTCCGATTTGGTCGTTTGTGAGTTTCAAATCTATCGCTTTAATTGTAATCTCGCTTTTAAATTTAATGCTGTCGGCAAGATAGGAAAGAGCTTTACTTTGCAAGTTTTCAGGAACTTTTACATCTTCCCATTTAACAACTTCGTAAATCACACTGTAAGTTTTCGCAAGATTTGTATTTAAAATATGATCTCCAGTTTTAATAATACCGGGAGATAATTCGGAATCAGGCAAACTTTCTATTGTTAAATATTCATCCGTTTGATTACCACTTTCATCT
>JAUNCP010000001.1:0-46907 GCA_030526535.1 Clostridia bacterium
ATATTTGTAATTTAATAAACAAAAAATCCTCAGTTTCTATTGGGTGTGTCGTTGTAATTGTAATCCTTGCTAGATTTGGTTCAACTTCCAGTGATACCGCTACATATGTTTTTCAAAGAGTTATGGACACCATACTCGGAGTTTTTGTAGCTACATTTATAAATAAATTTAGTTTTTGGAGCAAAAAAGCAGGTTCTGGTGATACTCAAACTTAAATAAAAAGGAGAGATAGCACAATGAAAAAACGTTATTGGATTTTTATATCCATTGTATTATTTTTTATGATTTCTTCAATTTTAATTTTTATATTTAAAATTTCAAATTCAGAAAACAATTTACTTTTTACCTCTTATTTAAATGATATTTATAGCCTGAATCAATCACCATTCGCAAGCGAGTGCAACGCAAATTTGCCTCAAACTTATGCAAAAAATGCAATTCAAACAAATAAAAATATTCAAAGTAAGCTGGCGTTAAAATATAAAGTGAACACAGGATTTGATTCCCTTCTTTCGCAAACCGAAAAAAACTGTTACCAATTAATAAAAAATCATTGCGGACATATATCTAAAAACAGAAACGAAAAGGGACTGTATCTCATCGAACAATTTACAATTAAAAATTCAAAACTATCCGCAGAAACAATAAAAAAAGTTTTGTATGCTATTCAAAATGACAATCCTGACATATTTTGGATATCAAATACATTCAGT
This sequence comes from Clostridia bacterium, assembly GCA_030526535.1. GTDB lineage: Bacteria > Bacillota > Clostridia > Oscillospirales > Acutalibacteraceae > UMGS1491. The sequence goes on from JAUNCP010000001.1 coordinate 714, forward strand.
TACTGCTATTCAAGAAACGACACCATTATAAAATTATATTCTGTATTTTCTGCAAATGAAAAAATTGATGCCGAACAAAAGTTAAAAGAAAAAGTTTTGGATATAATTTCCAAAATTCCTCCGAAAGCTACCGAATACGAAAAAGAATTATTCTTACACGACTACATTGTAAATAACTGCGAATATAACAAGTCGGCAAATTCACATAAAATTTTCACTTGCTATGGATGTTTAGTAGAACAAAAAGCGGTTTGTTCCGGATATTCAAAAGCTATGCAACTTTTAATGAATACAATCGGTATAAATTGCATAACAATAGCAGGCTCAAGTAAAAACGAACCGCATATGTGGAATATTGTAAAAATAAATGATAAGTGCTATCATCTTGATGTAACTTGGGATGGTGTAGGTGGACTTAATCAATATAATTATTTTAATGTAAATGATGAAATAATAAAAAAAGATCATAATATAAATCCCACATTTGAAGGTACACGAAATAATATAGGCAAAATTTACAGGAATTTTAATTTGCCGAAATGTTCGGAATTGCAAGATAATTATTATGAAAAAAATGCTGTTAAAATAAGTGATTTGTCTGAAAATTCACAGGATAAAATAGTAGAAAAATTATTAAATATAGCTAACTCTAAAAAAGAATACTTATATATAAAAACTGTCGACAACTTAAATTTTGATACCGCCGTTAATAGGCTTATTAAACAAAACCCATACAAATTATTTTCGTGTATACGCCGGGCTAACAAATTTATACCGAATAAATCAAAAAAATTTATTGATAACAATATACAGTTCAGCATTAATAAATTTCAAAATGTTTTGGCAGTTAAATTGAGTTATGTATAAGATCATATAAAGGATGTTCATATGATATGATAGATAAAGAAAAAATAAAATCGGCCGTTCTAAATATTTTGGAAGCCATAGGTGAAAATATCAATAGAGAAGGATTGAAAGAAACGCCGGAAAGAGTTGCGAATATGTGTGAAGAAATTTTTTGCGGACTCCAAAAGCTTCCGGATAATATCGTGACAACATTTAAAAACAATACATATGACAGCACTTCTGCTATAGAAATAAACAACATACCCGTACGTTCCATATGTGAACATCATCTTTTGCCTTTCATTGGTACAGCTACCATTAAATATATACCAAAAGATGGCGTGGTACTTGGTTTGTCTAAATTCTCACGTATAGTTAATTATTTTTCTTCTAAACCACAGATGCAAGAGCGTTTAACGTCTGAAATTGCCGAATTTTTATTTTCAAAGTTAAATCCCAAAGGAATAAAAGTAAAATTGGAATGCGAACATATGTGTATGTCCATACGTGGCGTGAAATCCATAGGAGCTGTAACTAAAACCGAAGTGACACTTGGCGATATTTAATTGAGGAGAATTTTTTTGAATTTTAGTTTTACAAATTATAATTTAGACCTTTCAAAAAAAACATACATAATGGGTATATTAAATATCACACCCGATTCATTTTCTGATGGCGGTAAGTGGTTTGAAACCGAAAAAGCGATAACTAAGGCTTTCGAAATTGAAAAAGATGGCGCAGATATAATAGACATCGGAGCTCAATCGACCAGACCAGGATTTAAAGCTGTTTCTGTAAAAGAAGAATGGAATCGACTAGAGCCTGTTTTATCAGCTATAAAAGGAAAAATTAAAATTCCTATCTCGATTGACACATTTTACAAAGAAGTAGCTGAAAAATCTATTAAATATGGCGCCGACATTATAAACGATATTACGGGATGTTGCGATAACGATATGTTTTCAGCTCTAGAAAATAATAATTGCGGCATCATAATAAACCATAATTTTGGCGATTTAAATATAAAAAGTTTTTTTGAAAATAAACTCCAAGAAGCGAAAAGCTATGGCATAAATAACGATAGAATTTGTTTTGACCCGGGTATAGGATTTAATAAAAATCAAAATCAAGACGCTTTTATAATTAAAAATCTTCAAAATTTCAAAATAAAAGAAAACGCGTTATTAATTGGATTGTCAAGAAAAAGAGTCATAGGAGTTAATTGTGGTAATCCTTTGCCGAAAGACAGAGTATTCGGAACTATTGCCGCAAACACTTTAGCAATAAAAAATGGCGCAAATATAATACGGGTACATGATGTTAAAGAAGCTGTACAAGCTTCTCAAGTTACGGATGCAATTTTAAAAGCATAAGGAGAAATAAAATTGGACAGCATAATAATAAAAAATTTAAAAATTTATGCATATCATGGAGTTAACGACGAAGAAAAAATTGACGGACAAAATTTTTTTATAGACGCAGTAATGTTTATAGACAAAAGAGATGCATTTAAAAAAGACGATATAAATAAAACTTTAAGCTATTCTTCTGCTTGCAAAATTATAAAAAAAGTTGTAGAACTTGATAAGTACAATTTAATAGAAACGGTAGCGGAAAAAATATCCAGAGCTTTATTTGAAAATTTCCACGATTTAAAAAAAGCTGAAATAACCGTAAAAAAGCCTGAAGCTCCAATGAAAGCAGATTTTGAATATGTTGCGGTAAAAATAATAAGAGAAAAAAGTGATTATAATGAGTGAAGCGATATTATCACTCGGGAGTAATCTCGGTGACAGATTTTTTAATATTACAAAAGCAATTGAGTCTATTCAAAATTTGCCCGAAACTGAAATTTTAAAAATTTCGGATTTTTACGAAACAGAACCATACGGCGTTACGGAAAAACAAGAGAAATATATAAATTGTTGTTTGAAAATAGAAACAGAACTATCTTCTGAAATTCTAATGGGAACATTTTTGGGAATAGAATCTGTGCTCGGAAGAATTCGGACCCATAGATTTTCGCCAAGAACAATTGATATAGACCTTTTGGCATACGGAAAAGAAAAACAGAATAAAAAAAATCTTATATTACCACATCCAAGAATGCTTGAAAGAGCGTTTGTTTTGGTTCCTTTAAGTGATATATGTGAGAATATGGAATTCAATAATATAAATTTTAAAAATATTATTAAATGTTTAGATACAAAGGGAATCAAAAAAATACTTAAATAGGGAGATTGGAAAATTGGTATTTAGCAAAAAAATTAAAACAGCTTCAGATAAAGCATTAGAAATGTGCAAAGAGATATTTGTAGAAATAAAAAAAATTGAAGAATACAATCAACAAAAAGTTTTAAAATCTTTTATAAAAAATGAAATTAGCGAAAGTCATTTCGTAGAAACCACAGGATATGGATATAATGACCGTGGAAGAGAAAAATTGGATAAAGTTTTTGCGGACATTTTTGAGTGTGAAGATGCTCTAGTAAGACATAATTTTGTCAGCGGGACACACACATTATCAACCGCATTATTCGGAATATTGAGACCAAAAGATAAAGTTCTTTGCGTAACCGGCATACCTTATGACACTCTTTCCGATGTTATAAACTCGAAAGGCAAAAATTATGGTTCACTCAACGATTTTGATATCGATTTTGAATATATTGATTATAACAAAAACGAAGATATTTATTTTAAAAATATAAAAAATAAGCTTTTAAAAAACAAATATAAATTATTATATATACAGCGTTCTCGGGGATATACACTCAGAGATTCCTTAAGTTCGAAAAAAATCGGTGACATTATCCAATTTGCAAAAAGCATAGATGATAAAATTATATCTATGGTAGATAATTGCTACGGAGAATTTGCCGAAAAGCATGAACCTACACATTTCGGAGCAGATTTAATAGCAGGTTCTTTAATAAAAAATCCCGGTGGCGGAATAGCCGTAAGCGGTGGATACATAGCTGGCAAAAAAAAATTCGTAGAACAATGCGCTTATCGTTTAACGGCTCCCGGAATAGGAAAAGAAATCGGTGCTAATTTTGGCGTTAACAGAAGTCTATTTATGGGGATATTAAACGCACCGCATGTAGTAGCAGAAGCAAAGAAAACTGCTGTCTTTGCAGCGGCACTGTTTGATATATTTGGATATGAAGTTTATCCAAAATATAACGAAACAAGGTGCGATATCGTACAATCTATAGTTTTGCAAAAACCCGAATTGCTTATAAACTTTTGTAAAGGAATTCAATCCGCATCTCCGATAGATTCATTCGTTTCACCGGAACCATGGGATATGCCAGGATATGAAAACAAAATTATAATGGCTGCAGGAACGTTTGTATCAGGCTCATCAATAGAACTTTCCGCAGACGGACCGCTAAAAAGCCCGTATACCGTATGGGTTCAGGGAGGAACAAGTTTTTATTGTTCCAAATTAGGAATAATGGCAGCGGCAGAAAAAGTTATAGATCAAAATTAAGCTTTTACAAACATCAGTCTATTATTTTAATAAAAAAATTATTATTAAAATAATTGCTCCCGTCGTTATAAAATAATCTGAAAAGTTACATACCGGAGAAAAAAATGAAAGTTTTAAATAATCAAAAACGTAACCATAAAAAATTCTATCTACTAAATTTCCTACCGCTCCACCGATTATGAATGAGCTAGATAAAAGAAACCATTTATCTTTATTTTTTCTTACAAAAATTACATATAAGAATATTAATATTTCTAAAATTGCAATCGCTATAAAAAAGTATCTTCCGCCGGGAAAAAAAGAAAATGCCGCACCTGTATTTTTTACATTTGTGATTTTCAAAAACGGAAATATCGTACCAACGTAATCTCCATAAGCAATATTTTTATTTATACATTGTTTTAAAATAAAATCTACTATCGGTATTAAAACTATAAAAACATAAAAAAGAACCATAAAAAATTCTCACCAATCTAAATTACTTAAATTAAGAATCCCCCGTTTACTCCTATAACTTGTCCCGTTATAAAACTAGCGTTTTCGCTAGCTAAAAATACTATTGTTTTAGCTACGTCCAAAGGCGTACCTATATTTTGACAAGGTGTTTCATATTTTAGATTTTCGACATCTTCCAAACTTAAATTTTTATTCATATCGGTTTCTATAATTCCGGGCGCAACACAATTAACATTTATCCCGGAAGGCCCTAGCTCTTTTGCTAAAGCCTTAGTAAATCCTATAATTGCAGCTTTTGATGCCGAATAATGCACCTCACACGAAGCCCCTGTTATTCCCCACATCGAAGAAATATTTATTATTTTTCCGCTATGATTTTTTATCATATTTTTTACCGCTAAACTTGTACAGTTAAACATTCCACCGACATTGACATCAAACATTCTTTTCCAATCTTTGTGAGTAATATCGGTAAATAATTTCTGCTGTGCTATTCCTGCGTTATTTACTAAAACATCTATTTTAGTAAACTGATTTAGCGTTTCATTTATTAAATATTCAACTTCTTCTTTATTCGAAACATCTGCTTTTAAAGCTATTGCGCTACATCCAAAATTCCGCAATTTTTCTAAAACCTTGAGCGCTTCATTTTTTGAATTATTATAATTTATAACAATATTTTCATAACCGTTTCTTGCAAATTCGATAGCTGTTTCGGCGCCTATTCCTCTCGAAGAACCAGTTATAACGACCGTTTTTTTCATATTATTTTTTCACCAAACACTTCATAATTTCGCCGACATACATTTTATGATAATCATTATTTTCGTAATTTATTTTAATACTATCATCTAAAAAATTATCAGGTTTTATGAAATCGGTATAAATTTTTTTACATACAAAAACTAATTTTGCTTGACTAAAAAACGTAAAATTATCGTCAAAAATCGGAGCCAATCCTGTCGATTTCACTTTATCTAAATCTTTACCGGAATTTCTTCCGCAAAAAGCAAGTTCTTTTTTAAATTCATCATCAAAAAATGAAAGCGTATAAAAATCATTATTTTCTAAAAATTCAAATGTATATCTTTGTGGTCTTACAAATATTGTTGCTATATTTTTATTCCAAAGCACCCCTACGCTTCCCCAACTTGCCGTCATTGTATTGAATTTTTCTTTATTTCCCGAGGTTATAAGCATCCAATCTTTTCCGATTGATTTAAAAGCGTTCATATTCAAATTTTCGCAATTAATTTCTGTAAAATTCATCCTATCTCCTCCGTAAAATTCAAAAAATATCTTCTTTAAATAATATATACGAAAATAAATAACATGACAATAAAACGAGCGAAAAGTTATATTTTGAACTAAGTAAAATTAAAAATCCTACAATTGCTATCGGAGTTAAAAATACAACTGATATTATATTTGAAATTTTTTTAGCTCGCTCCAAATCACTAATTTTATCGTTTAAAATTATCGACAAAATCATTCCGCCGTCCAGCATTCCTATCGGCAATAAGTTTAATATTCCGATAAATAAATTTTGCCAAAATATTATTTCAAACAAACCTCTTTTAGTGTATAAAAATAGCAATTTTGAAATCAAAGCAATACAAAAATTCACAAACGAACCGCTAAGTAAAATTTTTATCATATCCGAATTTTTATGCACGCTCAAGATTATATCCGAATTCACAAACCCTATTTTGATGCGCTTTAATTTATAATTTAAAAGCTTCATCTGCAAAATATGTCCGAATTCATGAAGCAAAGACGCTATAACCGCAAATATAGCTACGTTTTGTTTATCTGTAACTATAATAAGCGTAATCATAGCAAGAAAATAAAAACTAAATTTTATTTTACAACCAAAAACAGAAAACTCTATGCGTTAGTACCTCTTTCAAATTTACTTTTCATTTAATAAATCCTTATAAATTTGAAATGCCGCTTTTTTGCCCGCTCCCATTGCAAGTATAACTGTTGCCGCACCGGTTACAATATCTCCGCCGGCATAAACGTGCTTTCTGGAGGTTTGGAGTGTTTCTTCGTTAACTATTATGCGTCCCTTTTCATCAAAATCAATCCCTGAATTTTCTTCCCTTATAATTTTATTAGATTCATTTCCGATAGCTATTATTACTGTATCGGCTTTTAATTCAAAAAATTCATTAAGTGGCTCAACAAAATTTTTACCGCTTTCTAAGTCTTTTGATATTTTCATTTTTGAACATTTTACAGTTTCAACTTTACCGTTTGAACCTAAAAATCCCGTAGGATTACTCAAAAACATAAAGTTTATTCCTTCTTGTTTTGCGTGAAGTATTTCTTCTTTTCTTGCCGGCATATCTTCCTCGGTTCTTCTATAAACAACCGTTACGCTTTCGGGAGAGAATCTTTTTGCACATCTTGCTGCATCCATTGCAACGTTTCCTCCGCCGACAACTATCACATTTTTAGATTTTTGTATCGGAGTATCAAACTGCGGATTGTACGCTTTCATGAGATTTACTCTCGTTAAATATTCATTTGCATAATAAATTCCCGCTAAGCCTTCTCCCGGCAAATTCATAAACCTAGGAAGCCCTGCACCTGTTGAAATGTAAACCGCACTATAACCATTTTCAAAAAGCTCGTCAACAGTAAAACTTTTTCCGATAACAACATTTGTAATTAAATTTACGGATTTATTTTTTAAATTTTCAAGCTCATAATTCAAAATATCCTTCGGAAGTCTAAATTCAGGTATTCCGTACGCCAAAACTCCTCCGCAAGAATGAAGCGCTTCAAAAACATCAACCTTAAATCCAAAATCAGCAAGTTCAGACGCACAAGCAAGTCCGGATGGTCCGGAACCTACTATTGCAATTTTATGCTTACCGCACTCGATATTATTTACAATTTTCTCTTTTTTGTTGTCAGTTTTAGATTTTTTTCCATCGAAAATATGTTTATCCGCAACGTATCTTTCGAGTCTACCGATTGCAACAGGTTCGCCTTTTATCCCCCTAACACAATTAGCTTCACATTGTTTTTCTTGCGGACACACTCTGCCGCAAATTGCCGGAAAAGAATTATTTTCTATGATTACGTCATAAGCAAAATCAATTTTACCTTCGGAAACAAGGTGTATAAATTTAGGTATATCTACATTTACAGGGCAACCGCTTACGCAAGGTTTATTTTTACAATTTAAACATCGCCGAGCTTCTTTTATAGCGCATTCGTCACTGAACCCTAATTCCACTTCCTTAAAACTTGTTTTTCTTTCTTCATCCCTTAGCATAGGCATCGGTTCTTTTACATTAGATTTATTAATCATAATCAAACACCTTTTAATAAATTACAATAATTTTTCAAAGATTTATCTTCTTCGCTTTTGAATGCTTGTAGTCTTGACATAGTTTCATCGAAATTAACTTCATGCCCGTCGAAATCAGGGCCGTCTACGCAAGCGAATTTTATTTTTCCGCCTACATTTAACCTACATCCTCCGCACATTCCTGTTCCGTCTATCATTATCGCCGTCATACTTACAATCGTTTTTATGTTAAATTTTTTAGTAACGTTGCAAACTGCTTTCATCATTGGTAGCGGCCCGATAGCTATCACAACATCAAAGTCAGAATTTTCGGAAAGCTTTTCTTCCAAAACATTCGTAACAAATCCTTTTTTACCATTTGAGCCGTCATCTGTTGTTACATCAAAATTATCTGAAACCGCTTTTATATCGTTTTCGAGTATAATTAAATCTTTATTTCTGAACCCCGCTATAAAATCTACACTTGCGCTCAATTTTTTTAATTTTTTTGCAACAGGATACGCAATAGCGATTCCAACTCCTCCGGAAACAACTATAGTTTTTTTGTATCCTAAAAGCTCCGTTTCTTTTCCTAAGGGTCCAACAACGTCTAAAATATAATCATTTTCTTGCTTTTGATCTAATTTATATGTCGTAGTTCCTATTTTTTGATAAATTATATCTATCGTTCCGTTTGCTCTGTCGTAATCAAAAACAGTTAGCGGTATTCTTTCGCCAAATTCATCGACTCTTAGAATTATAAATTGTCCTTCTTGTATATTTTTAGCAACATTTGGCGCAAGTATCGTCATTTTCGATATGCTTTCGTTTAGTATTTCTTTTTTTAGTATTTTAAACATAGAAATTTCATAACACTCCCTGTATATTATAAATTTTCAAAAAAACATTTTTCAAATATTATAAAAGTATCACTATGTATCAAAATTAAATAATTTTATACCAAACCCAAGCCATCTGCCGTCTATATCTTCTAAAACTAACTCTTTATTATCATAGTCAGTTACAGAAAGCCTTTTTACAACTTTAAGCCCTTTGCTATCAAATTCCTCTTGTAATTCTTCTTGATTATTTACGATTATATAAATGTCATATCCATAACCATACAATTCATGGTTTGGAATAACTTTTTGACCTTTTGAATCTGTGAGTATTATTTCTACATCGTCTTTGTACAGACATATATGTGGTTCTTTGGCATTTAGATATTCAACGGCATCAAATCCTAATTTTTGAACGTAAAAATCAGCAGTTTTTCCGATATTTGGTGTAGGAAAAACGGGATGCGTAAAATACATTCTTTTCATAAATTATTTTTTCTCCTTTTCGATTTTAATTCCATATAATATCAAAAATCATCTGCCGTACTTACCAAAGCAGATGATTTGCTTTTAACTAAACTATACACTAAAAAGAATATCTTCATATGTCGGATACGGCCAATATTCTTTCGGCATTATGGTTTCCGCTTCATCAACAAGAATTCTGACTTTATTCATAGTTTCTAAAACAATATCTTTATATTTATTAGCACACTCGGAAATATCTGAAATCTTATTTGCATCTTTATCTTGAATATAAAGCTTATTTACAGATTTATATATGCTTGACGATATATCACTTAGTCTTTTTAATGTCTCTGTTTCGTAAATCAAAGTAAAACCTAAATTGCATTTATTATTTACAGATAAAGATTTATTTAATTTATACATATATTTACTAATTGCGGGCAGTATCTCACTATTTATCATACTGACCATAGCTTTTGCTTCTATATGAACTATCTTACAATAATTGCTCATGTGAATTTCATATCGAGAAATAAGCTCACGCTTAGAAAGGACCTTGTGCGTTTCAAAAAGCTTGATATTTTTTTCATCTAAAGAACGTTCAAGAGCATCTACTGTCGTTTTTAAACTGTACAGGCCACGCTTTTTAGCCTCTTCTTCCCATTCTTTCGAATAACTATTGCCATTAAATATAACTCGTTTGTGTTTCTTTATAGTTTCTATAAACAAAGAATTTAATTTCGACGACGGATTTGACGATTTTTCAAGTTCGTCAGCAAATTCTTTTAATGCTTGTGCAACTATTGTGTTTAGTATCATGTTCGGAGAAGCTACAGATTGACTGGAACCCGCCATTCTGAATTCAAATTTATTTCCTGTAAATGCAAATGGCGATGTACGATTTCTGTCGGAGTTATCCTTCGGAAAATGCGGAAATACATTTAAGCCTATTTCAAAATTACCACTCCGCTTACTGGTATAAATTTCACCATTTTCAATAGCGTTCAAAATTTTCATTATTTCATCGCCAAGATAAACAGAAACTATAGACGGCGGTGCTTCATTTCCGCCAAGACGACAATCATTTCCGGCAGAGGAAATTGAAATTCTTAATAAATCGGCATATTCATCTACGGCCTTTATTGTGGCACACAAGAACGTTAAAAATTGTATATTGTCTTGTGGTGAATTTCCGGGATTAAGCAAGTTAATACCGGTATCAGATGATAAAGACCAGTTGTTGTGTTTTCCGCTTCCATTTATAGAATCGAAAGGTTTTTCGTGTAAAAGACAAACTAATCCATGTTTTTCGGCTGTGGTTTTTAACAATTCCATTATTATGTGATTTTGATCAGCGGCAAGATTGCAATATGTGTGAATCTGTGCAACTTCATGCTGTGCTGGTGCAACTTCATTATGTTTGGTTTTAGAAGGAACGCCTAATTTCCAAAGTTCTTCATCTAAGTCTTTCATAAATTCCGCCACTCTGGGTTTCAGAGCGGCATAATAATGGTCTGACAAATCTTGTGCTTTTATTGGCTTGGCTCCAAACAAAGTTCTACCGCAAAAAATCAAATCACGTCTTTTTTTATATACATCTTTATCTATCAAAAAATATTCCTGCTCTGCGCCCATGGTAGGGGTAACTTTTTTTATTTTATCATTTCCTAAAATTCTTAAAACTCTGAGCGATTGTTTATTAAGCGCATACATTGATTTTAAAAGAGGCGTTTTTTCATCCAAAACCTCTCCGCTATACGAACAAAAAAACGTCGGAATGTACAGAGAATTATTTTTTATAAAAGGGTACGACGTCGGGTCCCAAGATGTATAACCTCTGGCTTCAAACGTAGCTCTCAATCCACCGGACGGCAGACTTGATGCGTCTGATTCGCCTTTTATAAGTTCTTTACTTGAAAAATTCATTTCCACTTTTCCGTCTGAATCAAAATTCAAAAAGCTATCGTGTTTTTCGGCTGTTATTTCGGTTAATGGTTGAAACCAATGAGTATAATGTGTTGCGCCTCGTTCTAATGCCCATTCTTTCATCGCTTGAGCTACAACTTCACCGATTTTTGAATCAACAGGAGAATTTTCTTTTATTGCTTTTTTTAAGTCAGAATAAACTTGCGCAGGTAATCTTTTTTTCATTTCCTCATCGTTAAAAAGCATACTTGCGTACATTTCAGGAATATTTGTCATAAAAAAACCTCTTTACATTATAGGATCATTTATTAAGATTATACATTACCGCTAAAAAACATTCAATTAAAAAAATTTTAAGCCTAATCAAAGCACAAAAGTATTGACAACAACAGAGAAATTGATATAAAATATCAGTACAGTATTAATATGGAGCGGTATCGAAGTGGTCATAACGGGGCTGACTCGAAATCAGTTTGCGGGCAACCGCACGTGGGTTCGAATCCCACCCGCTCCGCCATTTATATTTCTAATCACAAACGAATTTCTATTATTAGAAATTTTTTATTTGGGGAATATGCCCATTACTGACATTTTATAATAATAAATTGTCAGTATTTTATAAGTTTAGTATAATGTTAAGTAAAAAATTTAGGAGGGATGGCTATGTACAAAGTAATATTGTTTTTTGAATTTTTAAAAAATAACAAGGAAATCTTAAAAGACGTAGATATCAATGATTTGAGTCTTAAAAACGTAGAAGACAATATTGTACCATTGGCAAAAGAGAACGGATTTGAAATTAAAGCCAAAGATATTTTTAGATTTTTTAATGAGTATAGTGAATATTTAGAAAATGAAGCTAGCTTAATTGATGATAATAATCTAGAAAAAATTGCAGGTGGCATGTGTAATTTTAATAAAGTTATGGCAACAAGCTTTCTTTCTCTTACAGGACTTATCGGATCCATAGTCAACAATCAAGCATACGCTACTTCTGAAAATGAAAATTTATCGACTATAAAAAAATCTTCAATCAAAACCGTAAAAAGTCAAATTGACAATACTTTAAGTGATGCAGAAATAAAATATTATCAAGGAAAAATTGGCGAAGAGTACAAATTTGTAAGCAACAAAGGTATGAGTGGCTCTTTTGCAACTGCTTATAAACTTGAAGACAAAAATGGAAACGAATTTGTTTTAAAAATATCAAATAACCCAGAAAATTCCGAACGGTGGATACAAAATCAAAAAAATACAAACGAAAAAATCAAAAAATATTACAAAAATTATCGCGGAGAATTAAAAATCACAAATTATACCAAATTTGGCGATGATTTTGTTATTGAAGAATATTTGGGAGAAAGAGTTAATTTCAACGAAAGTTATATAAAAGACAATCCAGAATACTTTGTGAATAGTATGGCTGAATTTTTTAAATACACTCATAAATGTGAAAAAACTGCTGGCATGTCAATTAATGACGCGTTGTTTAAACACATTAAATTAAATGATGTATATGAATATTTAGACAAAGCCAAAGCACTAAATGAAGAAGATAAAAAAATGCTAAGTAAATTAATAACCGATTTTGAAAATCGTGATAAAAGTGATGAAAATATTTGTTCTTTGGTTCACACAGATATAAGAGCTCAAAATATAGTTTATAATCCTAAAACAAAAAAATTCGCTTTAATTGATTTCGATTCTTTATTTGTTGGTGCGCCAATATATCTTAGTTTCACATCTAGAACAATAGGTTCTTGTGGTATACCTTTTGAATTAATTTCAAAAACAATCGATAAATACAATGAGATTTCAGACATAAAAGTAAAAAAAGAAAAAGTCAGAGAATTACACAAAATTGGCAATTTAATGGAACTTTATATGTGCTCAAAATACAGAGATCGTAATAGTAACGAATATATTCGTACCTATCTTTGGCCAAACATAAAGAGTCGCTTTCTAGCAATCGATAAAGGTTTCAAAAACTAATTTTAACTTTTATTCATTGAATAACTAAACGTTAATTGATATCATAGTCATCGAGATTATTGACTATGATATTTATTTTAGGAATGATTTTTATTTCTTTAGCAGGGAGCGTTTTACATTTCGCTTACGAAGGAAGCGGTCACAATAAAGTTGTGTCTATTTTTAGTACGGTTAACGAAAGTACCTGGGAACACATTAAAATCGCTCTTACTCCAACTTTTCTTTGGAATATTTTAGACGTGCTGATTTATTTTTCTAATCCGAACTATCTTTTGGCAAAATTTTTAAGTTTACTAACAATTTTGTTAGCAATACCAATGCTTTTTTATACTTATACATTATTCACTAAAAAAGCAGATGTATGGTTATTTGTCATATGTCTCTTTTTTACTGTTTGTAACATATCAATTGTAATCCTACGGTTTTAAACACTTGCAGTATAAAATAAAGTTGAATTTAGAATGAAAACAGTGTATAATTTTTTATATTAAATTATTGATACGGAGAGAATATTTCATGAAAATGTATTTCTACTACGGCGTTATGGGTTCGAGCAAGACCGCAAACGCCTTAATGAAAAAATTTAATTTCGAAGAACGAGGAAGAACTGTTGCTCTGTTAAAACCTAGCTTTGACACTCGCAACGGAAAAACTTTAATAAAATCAAGAATAGGACTTTCAAGTGAAGCTTTTTATTTAGATAGAAATGTTTCAATAAAAGAGACGCTCGGAGATTATAAAAAGTACAATACAATAATGGTAGATGAAGCTCAGTTTATGTCTGCCGAGCAAGTTGATGAACTTCGTGAGTTTGCAGACAATAATGTTATGGTAATGTGCTACGGACTTAAAACAGACTATACCGGAAAACTTTTCGAGGGTAGCAAACGCATAATTGAGGTCAGCGATACTATAAGAGAAATACAATCAATGTGTAGCAAATGCGGTAAAAAAGCCATTGTAAACGCAAGATACAGCGGAAATAAAATAATATACAGTGGGAACATAATAGACATAGGTGGCGAAGACAAATATATATCTCTTTGCCACAAGTGCTGGACAAAAGGTACAATTTAAAGAGCAAAAATTAAGGAGTAAAAAATAATTGGCAAATAATGATATTTTGGAACAAAATTTTGACGGATTTAAATCACAGTACAGTTTAGAAGCGGAGCAATCGGTTTTAGGTGCAATTCTTATCAATTCCGATTGCTTGAATAAAGTTGCCGAGATTTTAATACATTCAGACTATTTTTATCTTGCCAATCATAAAGTTATATATTCCATAATGTTGGATTTGTTTACTTTGGGGCAGCCTGTAGATTACATAACCGTTCTCGATAAGATAAAGTCCAATAATGAATCTGACTATTTGAATTTTAAATCATATTTACTTGAACTGGCGCAAATAGTTCCAACAACTTCTAATATAGAATTTTATGCCGATATCGTACGAGATAAATATAATTTAAGAAATTTAGTAAATACCGCAAGAGAAATAATAAATGACGCTTCCAGCGGGAATGTAGATTCTTCGGAGCTTTTAAATTCTGCCGAACAGAAAATTTTTGATATCAGAAGAGGAAAGGAAACTCGAGGATTACAAAGAGTCAACGAAATAGTTGTCAAAACGTTCGATAGATTGGATACTCTAAATTCTCAACCAAACGGAGAATATTTGGGAATTTCAACCGGTATAAAGGACCTTGACAGAGTCATAATGGGACTTAATAAAAGCGACTTAATACTCTTAGCCGCTCGACCGGGTATGGGAAAAACCAGCTTCGCATTAAATATTGCCGAATATGCCTCTACAATAAAAAACAAAAAAGTTGCGTTCTTTTCTCTTGAAATGTCAAAAGAACAGCTTGTTTCCAGAATGCTGTCTGCAATAGGTCAAATTTCAGGACAAAATTTGCGCATGGGTTCACTAAATGATAAAGAATGGGAACGACTAATTGAAGCGGGCGATATATTATCTAAATCTCAAATTTATATAGATGATACCCCTGGAGTTACTATACCGGAAATGAAAGCAAAGTTAAGAAGGCTTGGAAATGTAGATTTAGTAATAATCGATTATTTACAACTTATGTCCAGCGCCAAAAGAATAGATAATCGTGTCCAAGAAATTTCTGAAATAACTCGTAATCTTAAAATTATGGCAAAAGAAATCGATGTACCGGTTGTAACGCTTTCTCAGCTCTCAAGAGCAAGTGAACAAAGAAATGACCACAGACCGGTACTGTCCGACCTTCGTGATTCGGGTTCTATAGAGCAGGATGCGGATATTGTTTTATTTTTATACAGAGAGGGATATTACGATTCCGGAAATGTCGATGAAAATCAAAATAAAAATCTCGGAGAATGTATTGTTGCCAAAAATCGCCATGGCGAAACTCGTTCAATTCAACTTCACTGGCAAGGAGAATTTATGAGATTTACCGGCTTGGAGGTTAGAAAAAATTGATTTCAAAGGCACTTAATACAATAAATCGATATGAAATGTTAAAGAATACAAAAAAAATAATAGTTGGCTTCTCAGGCGGTGCGGATTCTTCTGCGTTGCTGCATTTTCTTTTTGTACATGCAAGTAATTTCGGAAAAAATTTTATTGTCGAAGCAGTGCATATAAATCACAATCTTCGTGGCGAAGAATCTTTGCGTGATGAACTGTCATCGAAAGAATTTTGCAAAAAATTAAACATAAAATTGCATATAAAAAAAATAGACGTTCGAAAAATATCTGAAACTAAAAAAATTGGAGAGGAAGAAGCGGGAAGAATTGCAAGATATGAGATTTTTAAAAGATTATCTTGTGAAAATGGTTGTAAAATCGCAACAGCTCATACCTTGTCTGACAATTGTGAAACGTTTATCTTAAATTTATTACGCGGTGCATCAATAAAAGGACTTTGCGGAATTCCACCAATAAGAGACAATATAATTCGCCCTCTCATTTCTGTATCAAGACAAGAAATTGAAGATTATTGCAAAATTAACAATATAAAATATATAGACGACAGTTCCAACTTTACTAGAAACTACACAAGAAATAAAGTACGCTTGGATATCATTCCGTTATTAAAAAATATAAATCCAAACTTCGAATCATCTTTAAATCGAACGATAAATACTTTAAAAAAAGATTCAGAATACTTGGAAAAAATTTCGAATAAATCTTTCTATTCAATAAAAAATTTCGGAAATTACAATATAAACAATTTAAAAGCGCTCCCTGAATGCATACAAAACAGAGTAATCGGAAAAATTATAAGAGAAAATATAAAAGATAAACCTTTGGAGCAAAAGCATATTTATTTGGTTAAAAATTTTTTGGATAATAAAAAAAATATAATTTTACCGAATAATTCACAAATTTATTTTGAAAACGGATTTTTAAAAATCAGTAAAGTGGTAAACAATCAAAAAGAACCATTTAACCCTTGGAGTTTTAATCTAAAAGCTGAAAATAACTTGACACAAATAGGTTTGAATATCATAATTAAAATAATGCCGATTTCCGAATACAGAGTTTTACATAAAAAATTAAATTCAAAAAATGTGTTCGATTTTGATAAAATTTCTTCATCGGCAATTATAAGAAATCGACGTCAGGGAGATAAATTTCAATTGCCGTTTCGAAATATTACTAAGAGCTTAAAAAAGCTTCTAAATGAGTTAAAAATACCTGTAAATTTGCGCAACAACTTACCTATAATTGAAGATAAAGGCGAAATCGTTTGGATTGATAAAATAGGAACATCGAACAAATATATTCTAAGTTCAAGTACTAAAAATGTTGCTGTGGTAGAGGAGAAAAATTTAATATGAATAATTGCATAAGCGAAATAATTTTAACCGAACATGATTTGCAAAATACAGTTAAATCATTGGGTGAACAAATAACAAAGGATTATAAAGGAAAAAAATTATTGCTTGTAGCTCTACTGAAGGGTTCTGTCATTTTCTTAACAGATTTAATGAGAAGTATAAAATTAGATTGCAAAATTGATTTTATGGTAGTTTCAAGTTATACGGGAACACAAAACGGTGGCGGAAATGTAAATATTTTAAAAGATTTGTCTATGGATATAACCGATTTAGACATTTTGATTGTCGAAGATATAATTGAAAGCGGATACACATTAAATTGCGTAATTGAAATGATTAAGCTTAAAAATCCAAACAGTATAGAAATTTGCACTTTATTAGATAAACCTCAAAAAAGAGAAGTTGATATATCGGCAAAATACGTAGGAAAAGTTATACCGGATAAATTTGTAATCGGATACGGACTTGATTATAATGAAATCTATAGAAATTTACCATTTGTCGGCGTTTTAAATCCGTAAAAAATATAATAAATATTTTTAATAAGGAGTGAAATAATTTTGGATAATAATAAAAATAAATCGATTAAAGGTATTTTAGCGTTTTTAGGATTACCATTGCTGATAATATTAATTTTTTTGATAATTAACGGACTTAGTCCGGTACAGACCTATAATTACTCAGAAATACTGGATAAATTCAAAACATATCAGGTTACTGCATATGAAATGAATCTTGGCTCCGGAAATATGGAAATAACATTACAGAATAACGAAAAAATTTATTATACTGCTCCAAGCGTTAACTTGATATACTCTGACATCAAGGAATATGTAGAAAAATACAATGAGAAAAATCCGGACTCCCCTATGACCTATAATCTAGTAAAACCTGCCGATACTTCTTGGTTTATGAATTCTTTTTCTCTTGTAATACTTCCGGTTTTAATTTTGTGCTTTATCGGATGGATGTTTTTGAGAAGAATTACTTCTATGGGAGACCCTGGTCGACAGATTGGTTTTGGTAAGGCCAAAACTAAAAATTTGACTGATAACAAGAAGAAAATACTTTTCTCTGATGTTGCTGGAGCAGATGAAGAAAAAGAAGAACTTAAAGAAGTTGTAGATTTTCTAAAAAACCCAAAAAAATATACGGAACTCGGCGCAAGAATTCCGAAAGGGACTTTACTTTTTGGCCCTCCGGGAACAGGAAAAACTTTACTTGCTCGTGCTGTTGCGGGAGAAGCAGATGTGAAATTTTTGTCAGTTTCGGGTTCGGATTTTGTAGAAATGTATGTTGGTGTTGGTGCTTCTCGTGTCAGAGATTTGTTTGAGCAGGCAAAAAAAAATACCCCTTGTGTAATATTTATAGATGAAATTGATGCTGTAGGAAGAAAACGTGGCACCGGAACAGGCGGTGGAAATGATGAAAGAGAGCAAACATTAAATCAAATTCTCGTTGAAATGGATGGATTCGAGGCAAACGAAAACGTTATAGTTATTGCTGCAACAAATAGAGCTGATGTTCTCGATGATGCTCTCACACGTCCCGGAAGATTTGACAGACAAATTTATATAGGTTATCCCGACATAAAAGGACGTGAAGAAATTTTAAAAGTTCACGCAAAAGGGAAACCATTCGCTCCAAGCGTAAAATTAAAAACAATAGCCAAAGAAACAGCCGGTTTTACCGGAGCAGACATCGAAAATTTACTAAATGAATCTGCAATTTTAACAGTAAAACGTGGATTAAAAGCTATTACGATGGACGAAATAGAAGAATCAATTATAAAAATTTCAGCAGGAACTGAAAAGAAATCGAGAGTAATAAGCGAAAAAGAAAAACGTGAAACCGCATATCATGAGTCAGGTCATGCAATAGCCACTTACTTTTGCAAAACTCAAGATAAAGTTCATCAAATTTCCATTATACCTACAGGGAAAGCTCTTGGATATACTTTACACTTACCGGAAAAAGATAAAATGTGCAAATTTAAAAAAGAAATGTTAGAAAGCATAGTTGTATTACTCGGAGGAATTGTGGCAGAAAAAATCATGTTGAATGATACCTCGACAGGTGCATCAAATGACCTCGAAAGAGCAACCAGAACGGCAAAATTAATGGTAACTAAGTTTGGTATGAGCAATGGTCTCGGCCCGTCTGTCTATGGCTCCGAAAACGGCGGAAATGACGTTTTAAGTTATTATTCCGAAGCGACCGCCGCAAAAATAGATGAAGAAATTCGTAATATTATTTCTGAATGCTACAACAAAACACAAAGCATATTAAAAAATAACATTGACAAGATAAAAAAAATAACAGAGTTTTTAGTTCTAAATGAAAAAATGAACTCAAGCCAATTTGAAGCCATAATGATGGAAAGCTTACCAGAATAATAAATTTATAAAGGAGAAAAAATTATGGACGATTTTGAATTTAATAATTCTAACAATGATAATAATATTGATTCGCATGAAAATGAAGAATATAAATATCCCGAAAATATGAGTTTATCCGATTATAGTGATGAACAAGATGACTCCTCAACAAAAAATATGGATAATCCCGATTTAATCGAAAATTCAGAAAAAAAAGACGATAAAATGAAAACGTTTTTTATTTCTACAATCGCTATACTTTCAATTTTAATTATTATTTTGATATCATATATAATTTATTCATTAAAAAATCCTCAAAAAAATATTTTGAACTTTTCGGCAGACAGTTCTAATCAAACTTCTGAAAATAATAGTACTTCGAACGAAAGCGCTGAAGTAAAATTCGAAGAAATCCCATCTGACAGTAAACAGCTTTCCGCCGAAACAATTTACAGCAAATTATCCCCATCCGTTGTGGGTGTTGTTATGTATGATTCAAAAGCCAATATAATATCTGATCCTGTAGGTCAAGGTTCGGGAGTTATAATAAGCGAAAATGGATATATTGTTACAAATTCGCATGTAATAGGAAACTCAAAACAATATAATATAAAAGTTGTCTTGAGCAATAATGAAGAATACTCTGCGAAAATCATAGGATTTGACAGTAAAACAGATTTAGCTGTAATAAAGATAGAAAAAAGCGGATTAACGTTTGCGACTTTTGGAAATTCCGATGAAGTTAAGGTAGGTTCTTCGGCTTTAGCTCTTGGAAATCCGTTAGGATTGAATTTTGCAGGCTCTTTGACGCGCGGAATAGTTTCTGCGGTTAATCGTTGTACATCCGGAACCGCAAATAGTTTAGTAAAATATATACAAACAGATGCAGCTATAAATCCGGGAAATTCCGGCGGACCTTTAATAAATATGTATGGACAAATTATTGGCATAAATTCATCAAAAATAGCAGTTGAGCATTGTGAAGGTATGGGATTTGCAATTCCGAGTAACACCGTAAAAAGCGTTGTGGATGATATAATTAAAAAAGGATATGTCAGCGGTCGTGTAAGATTGGGTATATCAGGAAAAATGGTTACAAACTATCAATCACAATTTTATAACGTCCCAATGGGAATTATAATTTCCGAAATCAGCAGTGACAGTAACCTTTTAGCTAATGGAATACAAACCGGCGATATAATAACAAAAATCAATAATGTGGATATATTAAATTTAGATTCGTTTTACGCTGAATTATACAGTCATAAACCCGGAGATACGATAACGCTCAAAGTTTACAGACAACCATCAAATAAAACAATTTCACCCTCTACATTCGATGTAAACGTTACTTTGTTGGAAGATAAAGGAGAAACTCAAAATCAATAAAAAATCCGGCTCTCATATAAAAATATGAGAGTCATTTATATGGACAATATTTCTTTTTAATAATAAAATTTAAGATAAATATATATAAATCGGAGAGTGTATACATTTGTACAATTTATCTAACATAAAAACAATAAAATCGATTTTAGAAAAACACGGATTTAAATTCACGAAATCTCTTGGACAAAATTTTATAATAAATCCTAGCGTTTGCCCCAAAATGGCTGAATTTTGTTGCGAAAATGAAAAATCCGGAATATTAGAGATTGGCCCGGGAATTGGCGTTTTGACTATTGAATTAGCAAAAAGATTCCAAAAAGTCGTTTCGGTTGAAATAGACACGAATCTAATTCCGATTTTATCCGAAACCACTGCGGATTTTGAAAACATAAAGATAATAAACAAAGACATACTAAAAGTCGATCTAAATCAATTGTATAAAACTGAATTTTTGAATTGCGAAGAAATTGCTGTTTGTGCTAATTTGCCATATTATATAACGTCAGAAATAGTGATGTATTTACTTGAAAACAACCCCGGATTTAAGTCGTTAACATTTATGGTGCAAAAAGAAGCCGCTGAAAGAATTTGTGCGGATTTTGGTACAAGAGAATCCGGCGCAATCAGCGTAGCAATAAGATATTATGGTAAGCCACGAGTTCTATTTAATGTTAGTCGAGGAAGTTTTATTCCTGCTCCGAAAGTTGATTCCAGCGTTATAAAAATTAATATTAACAGCGATATCTCTTCGAAAATAAAAAACAAAGAAAAATTTTTTCAAATTATTAAAGCTACATACTCGAAAAGAAGAAAAAATATTCTAAATTCTCTTAGTATGAATTTTAAAATCTCAAAAGAAGAAATTTTGAAAATTTTGAACACGGCAAATGTTGATCCACATTCCAGACCGGAACAATTAAAGTTGGAAGATTTTATAAACATTTCAGATTTTATTTGATTGAATAACTACTTAAACCTCTAAATTTTAATAGATTTAGAGATTTTTATTTATATCGCAAAACACAAATTGTATTCGGTCCACAAATTAATTGTATAAATTTTATATTTTTTTAAAAAAATGCTTGATAAATATATATGTTATGTATATAATAGACTTGAAATCGAGTTAGAAGACTTAAAATTAAATCTTCTAAACTCAAAAATATGAAAGGATGTTGATTATAATGGCAGAAGAAAAAATTGAAAAAGGCATTATCTCGGAAGAAGCTTTGGAAGAAATCGCAGGCGGACTTAATATTTCAAAAGACACACTTAAAAAAGTAGCAATCGGCGCTGGGGTAACAATAGGCGCAGGCATTGGTGGAACTATCCTTACTCAAAAATTACGCGATCCTCGAAAAAAAGAAAAACAAACTGATCCATTTGGAGACGAATATTTCGAGATACTTGATAGATAAAAAAAATTTTTATCCCCGCTGTTTTGTTAAACAACGGGGTGGATTTTTTATGCTGATTTCACTTGTAGGCGAAGTTTGTCGCTTATCATTGCGATGAACTCCGAATTTGTTGGTTTGCCGCGAGATGTATGTATTGTATATCCGAAATATGAATTCAAAATATCCATATCCCCTCTATCCCATGCAACTTCTATTGCGTGACGTATCGCTCGCTCGACTCTTGATGAAGTTGTGTTAAATTTTTTTGCTACCGATGGATAAAGTTGCTTTGTAACAGAATTGATAATCTCGGGGTCTTCCGTTGACATCAAAATAGATGTGCGTAAATAATGGTATCCCTTTATATGTGCAGGAACTCCTATTTGATGTAAAATTTCAGTTACCTGTAATTCTAAACTGGAATTCGTTCCCGACCCTACATTGCCAATTTTATCATTATTTATAAATTTACTTATTATCCTTGCGGATTGATTTTTATAACTGAACTGAATAATCTTATCGATTATATCCATGCAACTAACCGGTTTTAAAAGAAAACACGATGCTCCAACTGACAGTGCCTCTCTTTCTAAAGTAGACCTTGCGAAATTCGATGTTATTATGAATATAGGCATATCGATTTTTTTATTTTTCTTAATCGCTGAAATTATACCTATTGCATCAATTCTGTGCATAAATAAATCCATAACAACAACGTCTGGTTTTGAGTTTTCAATTATTTCTATGGTTTTAAATCCATCTTTAGGCAAAAATGACAAATCCATACAATAATGTTGAAAAATATCCAACGTCTCTTTATCAAATTCTGCACAGTCCTCCGAAATCAGTACTTTTAACTGGTTTTCCATAAAATTTCCTCCCAATAATATATGATATGTTATATATGTTACCATATATTGCCAAAACTGTCAATAGTTTTCCATTAATTTAACAATATTCAGTAAATTTGACTTATAAACACCCGAATTTAATAGTCAAGTTTGGTTATACTTCTAAAAATTTTGTTAGAATTTGTAAGCATCGTTTCAGCAAATATACCATATCCCTTTGACGGATTATTTACGAAAACGTGCGTAACTGCTCCGACAAGCATATCATTTTGTATAATCGGGCTTCCGCTCATTCCCTGAACTATCCCACCTGTTTTTTTTAACAGTTCGGTGTCTTTTACGGATATTTTTATATTCTTGGTCGGCAAGTTAACGTTATAATTTATGGAATCTATATTGATATCGTAATATTTGGGTACATTGCCATCTACTGTAGTAAATAATTTTGCCGGACCGGTTTTTACATTCTGTTTCATAGCTACAGAAAATAAATTTTCATTTTTAGATTCTTCAAAATATTTACCATATATGCCGGATTCAGTATTGGAAAATATTTTTCCCTTTGATTGTAAATCGACAAAATTGCCGTGAAGTTCACCCGGCACCCCTGCTGAACCTTTTTTTATTTCAAAAATAGATGCGTTTACAATTTCCCCTCGAAAAAGCGGAATAATATTTCCTGTATCAACATCACATATACCATGGCCTAAACCGGCAAAAAATTTGGTTTTGGGATTTTTAAATGTAAGCGTACCAATTCCCGCCGAACTGTCTCTAACCCAAATACCGGCACGATATTTTTCTTCATCATATGACTTCACCGGTTTTAACAACGTTTCAAAAATGTCGCCACATCTTTGGACAATAAGACTTATTTCATTTCCTTCGGAATTTTCAATTATTTTTTCAAGCTCCTCATTATTATAAATTTCTTTATCATTGACTTTTTTCAAAACATCCCCTTTTTTTAAACCGCAATTTTTAGCAGGAGAAACAAAACCATTTTTAGAGTAAACTTCAGAAATTCCTATTATCATAACCCCCTCTGTATAAATTTTGATTCCAAAAGGCGTACCGCAAATTTCAACTTCTTCCTTTGGAGCAACGTTAACAGAAACGGTTTTTATAGGGAAAAAATTCAAAAATTTTAATTTTGCACAATAACTCTTCTCTATATTACAAGGATTGATGCAGTTAGAATAACAAAGTCTTTCTTTCTCCGATTCCACAAAAAACGGAAATATATTAAACGAACAACTTTCTCCTTCTGAAATTATAAAGTCATTCGGAGTATATATATACATATATGAAAAGCCAATAGATACAGCCAATAATGAAAGTAATAAAATTATATTCTTGAATTTTTTGAAAATATTTTTCATAAAACAATTCCTCCTTTATATATATATATATATATATTGTTACCTTTTTAGACAAAAAAATTATTAATTGTAGAATTAATAAAATTTATGTTTCAAAATGTCGGTCAAAACTAAAAACGCATTTTGGATAAATTTTACAAATAATCTTATCGATATACACATAAAATACTAGATGACATTTTTTGTATTTTGTATTAGAATATATGTAATATATTTAGTGAAACAAATTGATTAGGAGTGGGAATTTTTGGACAAAAACTATTTCGGATTAGTCTGCGAAGCTATATCGCAAGCTAACAGAATAAAAAATTTTAAGAAAATAAAAAAAGATGAGAGCAATTTTGAATTTCAAGCAAATGAAAAACATTATTTAATTAATTTAGATTCTCAAAAAAAGCTAATAATTCTGAATATTATCGATGATGAAAACAATTCGAGTAAAAATTTATCGTCTTGGCTTTTTGATGAAGATACATTAACTCAAAAAGATGTTAGCGATATATCTTCTGATTTTATCGAAACAATGTCCGTAAAAGAAAAATCATCTCATAAAAAATCTTCTAAAAGCCAAAAAAATTCATCGGACGACACAAACGTTAACGATATGTTTTTTGCTAACAGAATGGTGAATTTCTTTCCGGAATTAAAAGAAAAAATGCAAATTGAAAAAGACTCGTACGAAACTTTTAGAACTGCTACATTCACTAAAAATGAAGTATTGCCAGCAATAAACGACTTCTTAAAATCGGGAGATAAATCCAGAATTTCTAAATTCGGTAAGCTTATTAGCGATTTATATAAAAATGGTGATTTAAGTGTACGTAGCATAATTACTATTGTTATTTTGAATAATTTGGATGAAGCTTCCGAAGGAAAAATAAAGCAAAACCTTTCCGAAGAACTTAAAAAGGCTTATGAATCAGCCAAAAAATATAAAAACAAAGCAGTAAAACCCGAAAAAAGAAACACTAAAAAATCTTTTATGACAAAAGTTTTGGAAACACAAAATCAATAAAATTAATCCTTTCGCATAAAAATTATAAATTGCGAAAGGATTTTTGCTTTCTATAAATCATTTCTTATATTTATCAAATGCGCAACACCGGGAATTGTTTCTCCTTGCTGGCAAGATGTCGGCGACATTAAAGCTCCGGTTGCCATAAACAAAACATTATTCCAAGTTTTTTCTCTTAATTTTCTTAATATAATAGAGCAA
Organism: Clostridia bacterium; assembly: GCA_030526535.1. Classification (GTDB taxonomy): domain Bacteria; phylum Bacillota; class Clostridia; order Oscillospirales; family Acutalibacteraceae; genus UMGS1491. Next base: position 26,488 of record JAUNCP010000001.1, read on the forward strand.
AATACCGAAGCGGAACATCCGCACCCTGAACCGCCCGCATGAACATCTTGTTCTTCTTTATGATATATCATAAGCCCACAATCATTATAGTTATCGCCAAGCCTATAACTTTCTTTTAAGAGAATTTCTCGCAGTAAATTCGACCCGACTTCTCCCAAATCCCCTGAAAAAATCATATCATATTCAGAAGGATGTGTTTTTGTGTCTTCAAAAAATGACAGCATAGTTTTTGCCGCTGCAGGAGCCATAGCCGCTCCCATGTTATTTACATCTTTTATTCCTAAATCCACGATTTTTCCAACTGTCGCTTTTGAAATATATGGACCCTCTCCGGAATTACCGATTATAGCGGCACCGGCACCTGTTACAGTCCATTGAGCGGTTGGTGTCCTCTGCCCTCCATATTGAAGTGGAAATCTAAACTGTCGTTCTGACGAACAATAATGCGACGACGTAACCGCTACCGAATAATCTGAAATTCCGGCCTCAATTACAGATGAAGCTAAAAATAAAGTTTGTGCCATTGTAGAACAAGCTCCGAATTGTCCTAAAAACGGTATTCCGAGCGACCTAAGTCCGAAAGCTGATGACATACATTGATTCAAAAGATCTCCGGCAAAAATATAATTTATTTCTTGCGATTTTAAATTTGCTTTTTCCAACGCAGTATTAACAGCTTCTGTTTGCAGTCTACTTTCAGCTTTTTCCCACGAAGATTCATTCATCGTAGTATCTTCAAACACTTTATCGAATTGGTCTCCGAGCGGACCTTGTGCTTCTTTTTTTCCGCAAACTGACGCAAAATTTATAATTCTAGGCTTATTTTCGAAAACAATCGTATTCTTACCTATTCTTTTCCCCATACTATATAAACACTCCTTTTTCAAAAATAAAAATACTAAAACAAGATATATTCCTCTCGTTTTAGTATTTACTGCTTCGACAAAATTATTAAAAAATTGAAATGTTATTTAAATTTCGGTACATCTGTCGGCTGACTTTTAGTACCATTTGAATTCAAAAAAGCAATTGGCTTATTAACACTATGCATTTCTAAAATTTTCTTTTTTACTATGTTTTCAAAAACAAAATTTCTTTCCGCTATATTCTTACTTTTTTCATTCAAAATAACCACCAACTTTTTTAATTTATAGTCGATTATATTTTGAACAAAATGCAAGAAATATATTCAATTAACTATTTTAAAGATTGGTAAACTTCGACCGCACAAGCAACCGTTGCTCCAACCATAGGATTATTACCCATACCTATAAATCCCATCATATCAACATGTGCAGGTACTGACGAAGAACCCGCAAATTGTGCGTCACCATGCATTCTACCCATCGAATCAGTTAAACCATAAGAAGCAGGGCCTGCCCCCATATTATCCGGATGAAGCGTACGGCCTGTTCCTCCTCCGGAAGCAACAGAAAAATATTCTTTATTATTTTCATACGCCCATTTTTTATATGTTCCCGCTACGATATGCTGAAACCTTGTGGGATTAGTTGAGTTCCCAGTTATTGAAATATCAACTTTTTCGTATTTTAAAATTTCTAAGCCTTCTAATGGCTCATTTGCTCCATAGCATTTAATTAATGAACGTTCACCGTTTGAAAAAGATTTCTCGGATAAAATTTTTAATTCGTGATTTTCGAAATCAAAATCCGTATCAACATAAGTAAATCCGTTTATACGAGAAATTATATATGCCGCATCTTTTCCAAGTCCATTAAGAATTACTCTTAAAGGAGTTTTTCTTGCTTTATTAGCAGATTTTACTATTCCTATTGCACCTTCTGCTGCAGCAAACGATTCATGACCGGCAATAAATGCAAAACACTTAGTTTCTTCTTTTAATAATCTAGACGCTAAATTTCCGTGTCCTATTCCGACTTTTCTGCTATCTGCGACCGAACCTTTTATGCAAAATGCTTGCAATCCTTCTCCTATATATTCCGCAGTTTCACAAGCCGACTGTGCATTGTTCTTTATAGCTATTGCACAGCCGAGTGTATATGCCCACACTGCATTTTCGAATGCTATTGGCTGAATTGATTTTATTATTTTATCCGGAAAAACATTTTTTTCGTTACATATTTTTTTAGCTTCTGGAAGACTTGAAATGCCATATTTCTTTAGGCACAAATTTATACCCTCAATTCGTCTTTCTTGACCTTCAAAAAGTATATTTTCTGTCATAAATTATAATTCCTTTCAATTTACAAAAATTTCATAGTGTCGTTTATTCGTTTCTCGGGTCTATATACTTTTTGGCTTCGTCAAACCTACCGTAAAATCCTATACTCGACTCAAAAGCTTCTTTTGGAGAAATGCCATTTTTTATTTTTTCTATCATTATTCCTGGATTTACAAATTTATATCCGATTATTTCGTCGTTATCGTCAAGAGCTAATTTTAATATATACCCTTCAACTGTTTGCATATATCTAACGCCTTTGGAGCTAGTTGAAAATATCGTAGAAATCTGAGAACATTTTCCTTTTCCTAAATCCTCTAACCCTGCTCCGATTGGCAAACCGTTATTTGAAAATGCTGTTTGAGAACGACCATAAGCAAGTTGCAAAAAAATTTCTTTCATTGCGTCGTTTATTGCGTCGCAAACTAAATCTGTATTTAAACATTCAAGTAGTGTTTTCCCCGGTAAAATTTCTCCCGCCATTGCTGCTGAATGAGTCATTCCGGAGCATCCTATCGTTTCGACTAACGCTTCTTCGACTATCCCGTTTTTTACGTTTAACGTAAGTTTACAAGCTCCTTGTTGCGGCGCACATTTTCCAACCCCATGAGAAAGACCGCATATATCCTTTACTTCCAAAGATTTTACCCATTTTCCTTCTTCCGGAATAGGAGACGGCCCGTGATATGGACAAGATTTGACTTTACACATATTATTGACTTCTTGAGAACAATTCAAGATTATCACTCCTAAAAAATTTAATTATTTTACATCAACAGTAAATTTAAGACTACTTTTTATAGGATTTACTCCTATCGCACAGCAACCCATACTTTTAACTCTTTGTGAACCCGGAAAACTTTTATATATTTTGAGAGCCTCTTCGTCACTATCTACGAACGGCACAATGTTTTCGAGTTTCTCGCCTGAAATCATTTCTTCAAAGCTTTTATAAAAATGCAAATATATAATCTCACACAGAACAAATTCGCCTTTACCTTTTAAAAGTAATTCGTCCCCTACTTTGAAATTTCTAATATTATTAGTTGCTATACGGCATTCTGCTTTTTTAATTTTCAAACTTATATACTGCAAAAACGGTAACTTTTTATTATTAATTATACTTAATTCGTGCAAAAAATCACACTCCTATTTTTTTATAACATCCGTGATGATTTTATAAATCCTTTCGCTAGAATCTGTAATTGCAATGCGTTTTAAATTTTTAGAATAATTTTCAGCGATATTTTTTTCGCTGTCTAAAATTTTATTTATTTCTGCCCAAAGCTTTTCTTCGTTTAAATCTTTTTCCTCTATAATACTTGCGGCACCTTCGTTTACAAGTGCCATAGCGTTATGATACTGATGATTTTCAGCAACATTCGGTGAAGGAACTAAAATTGCAGGTTTTTGCGAAGCCTGTATTTCGCTCAGTGTCGTCGCACCTGACCTACAAATTACTAAATCTGCCGCCGCTAAACATTCCGGCATGTTTTTTATATACTCTTTTATTATGTATTTACCGTCAGACTTTGTGTTTACACCATTTAAAGCGAGTTGTTTTTCGAAACTATGCTCGTTTTTTCCGTATCCATGAATAAACGTGAAATCATTTTCGTTATGATGCTTTATAAAAATATTTTTCATGACATTGTTTATCGTTTTAGCGCCTAAACTTCCGCCAAACGAAAGTATAACCTTTTCGGTTTTTATTCCTAAATTTTTCCTAGCTTCATTCTTTTCTATATTGGCTATTTTTCGTCTGACAGGAGTTCCGACGACTTCGCATTTAGACGATGTCGGTAAATATTTTTTGACCTCGTTATTTATGATTAAAACCTTATTTGCTTTTTTAGCAAGAAGCTTTGTAGTAACCCCGGGATAAGAATTTGAGTCATGAATTAAAAACGGAATTCCTAATTTTGCCGCAGCTCTTAAAAAAGGGCCGCTCACATATCCTCCCGTTCCAACGCAAATATCGGGGTTGAAGTCTTTTATTATTTTTTTTGATTCCAATGTTGAAATAAATATATTTTTCAAGGTAGTTATATTTTTTTTGAAAGAATCAAAATTTATTTTTCTTGAAAAACCCGAAACTGTTATCCCTTTAAAATCAAGCCCTTCTTCTTTTACAAGACGCTCTTCCATTCCGTTTTTAGCTCCAACATAAAGTATTTCGGAAGTTTTATCTTGGCTTTTTACGTATTCAGCAAGCGCTAACGCTGGATTTATATGTCCCGCTGTTCCTCCGCCGACAAAAATTATTCTCAAAATATTAACCTCGTTTCAATAAAATTAAATAACAAAATTTTTATTTATGCTTTTTCTATATTTGCAGTACGAGATATCGACAATACTACTCCCATTTGCGCTAACAACATAAGAAGTGATGTTCCTCCATAACTAAAAAACGGCAAGCTTATTCCGGTATTTGGTATTGTGTTCGTTACAACCGCTATATTTAAAATTACTTGTAATCCTACTTGTGCGGTTAATCCAACTCCTAAAAGTACGCCGAATTTATCTTTTGCATGCATGGATATTGTAATCCCTCTCCAAACCAACATCGCAAACAAAAGCAAAATTATAACCGCTCCGATAAACCCTAATTCCTCACAGACAACTGCAAATATAAAGTCATTTTGTGGCTCGGGAATATACAAATATTTTTGTCTGGAATTTCCAAGTCCCAGTCCCCAAAGTCCTCCCGAACCTATTGCGTAAAGTCCTTGACGTGTTTGCCAAGTATCTACTCCGGCAGCTGGCGAAAAAGGATCCAGCCAACCTGAAATTCTGTTATTCGCATACGTTAATTTCTTAGTGAATAAAACAAGATACAAAATGGCTGAAGCAATTGCTCCTAAAACCATTCCGAACCATTTTAGTTGCACTCCACCGACAAATAGCATTCCGGCAGCTAATAAAACTACTATTGCCGTACAAGAAATATGGGGTTCCAAAGCTAACAATATTGCAGTAGGTACCAAAATTATAAGATACGGAAGTATTCCGTATTTAAACGTTCCCATTCTTTGAAAATTTAAATTTATAAAATGCGCAAATGATACTACTATCGCAAACTTTGTTATTTCTGACGCCTGAAAGCTAAATGAACCTAATTGCACCCACCTGTGTACACCATTTCGTGCAGGCATCAATAAAACTATTACAAGCAGAAAAAATGAAACACATAAAATCGGGACTGCCCATCTGTGAAAACACGCATAATCTATATGAGAAATCGCTATCATTGCAATTACTCCCATAATCGCAAAAACCACCTGATTCTTTATAAAATAGAAACTGTCACCCTTGTGAAGATAATATGCATTCGGATAACTGGCCGAAAACATCATAACAAGTCCGATAACTAAAATCGTAAGTACCAAAAATAAAAATGGTAGATCCATATTCGATTTCAAAGATAAAATTTTAAATTCCGAAAGCATTGACTTGATATTGAATTTTTTCTTTTTTCTTACAGAAGAGCCTTTTTTTAAAATATTTTTACTATTTGAATTTTTATATTTACTATCTCTTTTTTTATCTCTCATTAAGACCCTCCTGCTAAAATAAAAAATAATTTCTAAAAACAATTCAAAACCAATAAAGTTGATATTACTCCCAAAAATATAGTTGCTATACTAAAAACCACACAAATTTTCGCTTCGCTCCAACCACACATTTCAAAATGATGATGAATCGGACTCATTTTGAAAAGACGTTTACCTTTTGAAATTTTGAAATAAACAACTTGAAGTATTACGGAAAACATCTCTAAAATATATACGAATGATAGAATTATCATAGGAATATGAATTCCTGCTCCCAAACCCACAGCACAGACCATTCCGCCTAAAAACAAAGAACCCGTATCTCCCATAAATACTTTTGCAGGATGAAAATTCCAAAATAAAAACCCTAAACATCCTCCGGCAAGTGCGGCGGATTCAATTCCCAATCCAAACATTCCTAAAAAATTAGTTATAAACATGCAAAAAATCGCTATAAAGAACGCAACTGATGCACTCAGACCATCTATTCCGTCTGTAAGATTAGCCGCATTCACTATACCTACAACTATTATTCCAAAAATTATCCAATAAAATATTCCAAAATCTACATTTCCTATGAAAGGAATATTTACTATTGTTAATTTTGCTCCGCCATTAATTTCGTTTATCATATTCAAAACTAAAAAATAACAGCCGACTATCCCAAACTGCAGAATTAATTTTTGCTTTGGTGTAAGACCCGCATTATGCTTTTTCTTTATTTTTACCAAATCATCTATAACGCCAACCAGACCATAGGCTACCGCCATACCTAACCCGGCAAAAATCTTAGTTATCATAAACGGTGTTTCAGTAACATACATTCCATTTTTTGCAGAAATTGTATAATACATAGGCACACAAATAACAGTAGCAATAATTGTACTTATGATGAACATTATTCCTCCCATTGTTGGGGTCCCTTGTTTATTTTTATGCCATGAGGGTCCTATTTCTAATATTGTTTGACCGTATTTTAATTTATGCAAAAATGGTATCATGAATTTTCCTAAAATCACAGTGACTAAAAAAGAAATTAAAATCGCTGATATTGCTGATAATTCATAAGTATTTAACATTTTGTGCCTCCAAGATTTTATATCCTAAAAATTATATAACAACTATAATTTTAAGACAACGTTATGTACTATTTTCTTTGTGCATAAATCCAACCGTCACAGTAGTTCCGGGTTTAACCTCTGTGCCTTCGGGTATACTTTGTGTTGCTGAAATTACTCCAGATTGCGTCAAATCCGTTCCGGAAAACTTAACGTTGATATTTGAGTTTATAGCCAATTTATTAACTTGAGCAACAGATAATCCTATAAGCTTTGGAACTTTCACTGTACTTTCCTCACCTTTATTTTCAGTATAAATAACAACCGTTCCGCCTTTTGGGATTTGTTCGTTAGGCAAAGGCATTTGGGAAATTACCTTTTCTCCATTTCCTATTACAACCGGACTTAAATAATTTTCTGAAATACTGTTTTTTGCCTCATTTACGGTTTTACCTATTACGTCTGGTGCTTTAGCGTCAAGCTTTTTAATTTCATCTTCTGTATATATTTTTTCTATTCCCATATAAGGAAGTATTTCTTGCATCATTTTTGCAAATGCCGGTGCAGCTACGGCGCTACCATAATATAATCCGCCTGTAGGTGTATCAAAAAACACTAAAATAGCGATTTTAGGATCATCATATGGAGCAAATCCACAAAATGAAGATATATAGTCCTTTATCCCGTGAGTACTAAGACCTATTTTTTCTGACGTACCGGTTTTTCCTGCAATTCTGTAACCTGGCACATATGCATTCTTTGCGGCACCATTTACAGCATTTTCATAAAGCATAGCGGTTACTCTTTTGGCCGTTCTTTCGGATATAACTCTTCTTTTAATAAACGGGTCAATAGATTTTACAATATTTCCGTCTCCGTCCAAAATTTCTTTAACTATATGCGGTTGAACCAAATTTCCGCCATTTGCGATTGTTGAAGCCGCTGTAATCATTTGAATTGGCGTTATACCGAAATTTTGACCCATAGAAGCAACTGCTAAATCCGTTATAGACATTTTCCCGTCTGCACTGAAAAATAAATCTGTAGATTCTCCGGGTAAATCTATATTGGTTTTATTATGAAATCCAAACGACTTATAAAAATTAAAAAAATTTGAAGTACCAATTCTTTGTCCCAACTGTATAAATGCCGGGTTACATGAATTACATAACGCACGTACAAAATCCTGTGTTCCATGTCCGCCACGCTTATGACATCCTATCGCTTTAGCACCTTCGCACGGCTTAAATGAACCGCTACAAGTGAATGTTGACTGTTCGTTCACAACATCAAGTTCTAATCCCATAGAAGCTGTTACCATCTTGAAAACAGAACCCGGATAATATGTATCACTTACGGCTTTATTTCTCCATTGCCTTGAAAGTGCTTCGCTTTTAGCCTTTTGCCGCTCTTCTTCAGGTAAATTATCAATAGTTTCTTTTTCTTCCTCATCGCAAATTTTAAAAGGTTCATTGGGGTCAAAATCGCCTTTAACAGCCATGCCTAAAATTTCGCCTGTTTTTACGTCCATAGCTATTGCGGCGGCTCGGTTTTTTACCTTGTTATTTTTTATTCCTTCTTCCAAATTTTTTTCCATTATTCTCTGAATTGTTTCGTCTATGCAAAGTCTTAAATTGCAACCGGATTTAGTTGGAATCATTTGCTCATAATCAAAAGGCATGTCTGTTCCGATAGCGTTTTTTGCTGTAAGAATTCTTCCGGGCTCACCTTTCAAATACTTATCATAAAACGCTTCTATTCCGGCTAAACCTTGACTGTCAGCTCCTGTAAAACCTAAAACCACCGAAGCAAAATTTCCAAGCGGATAATATCTTTTGTAGTCCTCTATAAGCCTTACTCCGCTTGCAATTTTATTTTCAGATTTAAACTGCAAAATTTTATCTTTTACATCACTGTCAACTTTTTTCTTTATTATCGTATAACAAGACCTTTTCTTAGATAATTCATAAAGCTTTTCTTTTTCCAGTCCTAAAATTTCGCTCATACCATTACAAATTATTTCACGTTTTTTATCACTGTCTATGTAAGCCGGCTCTAAAACAACCGTCCATACAGTAGCGCTTTGTGCCAACGGTTGCATATTTCTGTCATAAATAGTTCCACGCTGTGCACTTATTTTAGTATCAGCCATTTGTTGCTCAGATGCCATACGTTCAAAAAATTCGCCTTGAAAAATCTGTAAATTTACAAGCCTGAATATCAATAGTGAAAAACAAAAAATAACCAGCACGAATAATATTACGACAACTCTATGCCGCATCCTCACGGTAGTTCCCTTAGCCAAATTTTTACACCTCTCGTATTAACTCGTTATTTTATATAAATAAATTCTAATTTGTTATATATTTTATTATAATACTTATTTTCAAATTAAACAAGTTATTACAAATAATTACTAATTAAAAATTTGATATTTCGAAAAAATTAAGTTTACGAATTGAAAATCGTAAACTTAATCTCTATGATTTTTGAAACAAAATTTTGTGAAATTTATTTATAGATATTATCACTTAATAAATATTCTCGCATATATGATTATTTTTTATAAACAATAAATTAAACATCGTACTTTACTCGTCTTACTACTACATTACGATTAAGTTTTGTAATGTCATTTTCATTAATTTCTATATCACTATAAATATTCAGCGTTACATCACGGTTTTGTGCGATTGCGCCTTCATTCAATCTAGCATCACCATAAATATTCAGCGTTACGTTATTAGTTGATTCATAACTCCATGCAATCGCATCTTTAAGCAATTGCGAGTCATCATAAATATTAAGAGTCGTGTTTCCTTGTGGGTAAATAATTTACATGTAACCCAAATCAGTGTTATGTACATTTAATATGAAATTATCAATAACTCCACCAAAAAGATCTTCATCTTTATTCGTAAAACATGAATCATAAATATTTATTACTGAATCTGAACAACTACGAAATGCATACATTCCTGCTCTAGCTCTCACAATGTTTAACGTTAAATTACAAAATCTAGAAAAAGAATCGCTAGAAATTTCGAACTTTTGTTCTCTTTCCGGTCTTATTGTAAAAATAATATTTCCACAGTCTAACATATTATTAGAAATATCAATATGGTCATTTCTAATTTCCGGAATTTCTACTCCTTTTTTCTTCAATTCTTGAATTATATATCTTAAGTGACGACGTCCTAATTTGTTACCTTTTTTAACAACAATATATACTAACGCTTTTTTAGATTTTCCATTATTACTTTCTATTGTATCTATCGTGTATTTTATACCTTCACATTCTTCAGAAAGCTCTAAGTCATCAAATTCTGAAGCCATACAGTTCATAAATTTTTTCAGACGATTATATTTATCTTTGTTATTTTTAATAGAAAGTAATCCTTCAAGTTCAATTGATAAATTTTTTTCTAATTCTTGATAATTTTGATACTTTTCTTTAATTCTTTGTATACGTTCAGCAATTTTTTGAATTTTTTCTTGATCGGAATTGCTATTTGAAGAATGTTTATTTAATTTTTCTAATTTAAGTTCTAATTCAAATATTTCTTGAACATCTTTAACTTTACTAATTAACTCATCGCTATATTCTTTATCATATCCATTAATAAATAAAGCGTTACGTATAATTTCATCTATTCCAAAACTATAATCAAAAATAATTTTTTTATCTTTAATTTCATCTACATTAGTTTCAGAACCATATAAACATAACGTTTGTAATTGTGGAAACAATTTTGTTACATTTTCTTTCGTAACTGGAATGGGATTAATATGCGTCATTTTCAGAGTATCTAAACATTTTTTATTTATTTGTGCATATTTAATCAATGTTTCTTTATCACGTATCTTTTGCATAACACTCAACAGGAAAATTTTTCCTAATCCTTTTTTATTAGAACTCATAGCACTTACGCTTTGAATACCAACTAATCCTCCGGTCAATAGTGTTGTTCCAAGAACAAATGTTAAAAGTTTTTTTCTGATTTTCTTTAAATTGGACATTACATACTCTCCTCTGTTAATTTTTTTGATATTTATAAAAAGGTAATTGTTAAAAACTTGCTAATTAGCATTTATATTTTAATATAATATTTTGAATTTGTAAAGTATTATTTTTGTAACTCTATGTTTTAAACAAAAATATATAGGTTTTTCAAAAATACAAATGCAAAAATTCTAATTTTAAAACTGTGTGTTAAAATAAAATTTCACATATTTATGCGCATATCATAAACAAAAATATCGCCTATTTACAGGCGATAAAAATATTTCTATTGTGATATTTTAAATTTCCCTTTATTAAAATCCTTAATAGCAAGATTTACCGGTTTTTCTTCAACTATATCGCCTTTTAAAACAATATCATCGGTTATCTCTCTAGCTCTTTTTGCTATTGCTATCGTTAATAAAAATTTTGCCTCCATATCTTCGATTTTATAGTTTGTTATTTCTACCACTTAAAAGCACCCTCTCTATAGTATTTCTATTTTGTAAAACCCTACGGCTTTCAGAATCAATAATCTTAATAATATCATCAGAACATTTATCAATGTTATTATTAACAACCACATAATCATAAATATGTGCTTTTTGTATTTCTTTTTCTGCCTCTTTTATTCTTTTCAATATAATATTTTTTTCATCGGTACCTCGTACAATTAGCCTATTTTCCAATTCTTCCATAGACGGTGGTAAAACAAAAATACTAACAGCACCAAGACATTTTTTCATAATTTTCTCTGCACCATTGACTTCTATCTCTAAAATGACAACTTTTCCATTATTTATATCATTTTCAATTTTAGTCTTTGGAGTACCATAAAAATTATCACAATATATTGCATACTCAAGCATTTCATCATTATCTATCATATTTTGGAATTTTTCTTTGGACAGAAAATAGTAATCTTTACCATTTATCTCTCCTTTTCTTGGTTGTCTGGTAGTACAAGACACAGATAACTCAAGATTTGGACATTTTTTAAAGATTTTTTTTATGATAGAATCCTTTCCAACTCCCGATGGACCTGAAAAAATTATTAATATTCCTTTATTATTGCTCACGAATAAATACACATCCAAATAAAAATTCTAAAAAGTTAATTCAATGTCACTCCTAGATATCTTATTTACTAAATTTTCAGCAGTAAGCGCTGACAAAACAACATGATCACTATTCATTATAATAACAGATTGTGTCTTTCTTCCGCATGACGCGTCAATTAAATTTCCGCTTTCCTTAGCAAGGCGAATCAGACGTTTTATAGGTGCAGAATCTATATTTAAAATAGAAATTACTCTTTCTTCGGATACAAAGTTCCCAAATCCTACATTAAAAAGCTTCAATAAAAATACCTCTCTAAAAGTTCAATTAAAATTTTGTCTTACTACACACGAAAATTGGTGTATAATAAGACAAAATAAAAAATCGATTAATAAAGACTTGGAGGCGCCACCCAGATTCGAACTGGGGATAGAGGTTTTGCAGACCTCGGCCTTACCACTTGGCTATAGCGCCATAAAAAAATTGGAGCGGATGACGGGGCTCGAACCCGCTACCTCCACCTTGGCAAGGTGGCGCTCTACCAGATGAGCTACATCCGCACTGTGGTGCCTCCGGGTGGAATCGAACCACCGACACAAGGATTTTCAGTCCTTTGCTCTACCAACTGAGCTACAGAGGCTAATGTTTTATGCTTCTTTATAAATATCTATAACACATCGAAATGAAATATTACTATATAAAATAAAGAAAAGTGGCGACCCGGAACGGGCTCGAACCGTCGACCTCTAGCGTGACAGGCTAGCGTTCTAACCAACTGAACTACCGGGCCATATTTAATAGTGGTGGGAACAATAGGACTCGAACCTATGACCCCTTGCTTGTAAGGCAAGTGCTCTAACCAGCTGAGCTATGCTCCCAAACAAAACTTCACGAGATGCAAAGCTCTGCAATATGATCATCAGTATTATCACTGACATTCATAATAGTATCATTTATAAAAAACTATGTCAAGCACTTATTTTAAAAAATGCAAAAAATAATTCGTCAAAATTTTTGGCGATTTTTTGTGATTTTTTATCAAAATTGTATGTTGTTATACATTTGTATTTTTTTCAGAAAATATATATATATTATTTTTTGTGTATATTTTACTTATTTATTTTAATATTATTAGTTATTTTGTATATTGATACAAAAATGAAAAAATACACTTGACTTTATATAAAAATTGTTGTATTATTTAATTAAGCGTATAGAAATGATTACGCAAAATTAAATTTTATTATTTTTTAAGGAGGAAGATTGTACAATGAACAATCAAATAGTTGAAATCTCTTGCGAAGAATTAGATCTAGTTTCTGGTGGATGTCCAGAATGGTTAGGAAATTTCGGAAGCGGCCTTGTTAAACCATTCGGTTTTTATGGTAAAACAAAAGACAAAACTGTTGGTCAGTGGAGCTATAAAGATCTTGGTGAATGTTCTTTGAGCGGAAATGGAAAAATGGGAGCAGTCGGTACTGCTATTACCGACACAGCTATAGTATCTGGATTAATGGCAGCAGGTGCAACCGTAATGTATTTTGTAAAAGATAAAGTGGACAGTTTACTTGGCAAATAATTTAATCGAATAGCTTATAAACCCCAGTCTTCAGTAGAGCCTGGGGTTTGTTATTTGATTTTTTAAAACAAACCATTTATTTTGAATTTGTTATCTATATCAATTTTTTCAGAAGCCGGGATTTTAGGTAGTCCTGGCATTTTTAATATTTTACCGGTTAGAACTACTATAAAGCCCGCTCCGTTTGAAATCGTTATATCCTTGACGTGTATATCAAATCCGCTTCGAACGCCGATTTTAGTTTGATCATCCGACAAAGAATACGGCGTTTTAGCTATGCATATGGGCAAATTGTCTCTTTTTAACTCTTTTACTTTTTGTAAAGACTTTTCCGCTTCTGGAGAATAAACAACATCATCCGCTCTATAAACTTCTTTGGCGATTTTCAAAATTTTATCTTTTACAGAGTCGGTTACATCATATAAATATCTAAACTCTGTTTTTTCTTTGCAAATTTCACAAACGATATCAGCTAAATTCACAGCTCCGTTTCCGCCGTTTTTATAAACATCTATTTCGGCAAATTTGCAATCCATTTTATCGCAATAATTTTTTATTTCTTGTATTTCTTCGTGGCAATCGTTTTCAAATTTATTTAGCGCTACGACGACTTTTAAACCTTGTTTTTGCAAATTCTCAATATGAATTCCTAAATTCAAAACACCTTTTTTTACTGCTGAAACATTTTCAAAACTCAACTCATTTAATTTTACTCCCGCACTGTATTTTAACGCTCTTACAGTCGCAACTAAAACAACGCATGAAGGTTTTAAATTTCCTACCCTACATTTTATATTTAAAAATTTTTCCGCACCTAAATCTGCACCAAACCCAGCCTCTGTTACACAATAATCTCCTAATTTTAAAGCAAGTTCTGTAGCCCTTATTGAATTACATCCATGCGCTATATTCGCAAAAGGCCCGCCATGAATAATTACAGAATTGCCTTCGATTGTTTGAACTAAATTAGGATTGATAGCATCTTTCAAAAGTACAGTCATTGCGCCGTCAACTTTTAAATCTTTAGCAAAAATCGGCTCACCGCTATAACTATAAGCGACCAAAATATTTCCAAGACGTAATCTTAAATCTTCTAAATTTTTCGCCAAACACAAAATCGCCATAACTTCTGTCGCAACTGTTATTATGAAGCCGTCTTCTCTCGGAATCCCGTTCGTAGTACCGCCCAAACCAATCACAATATTTCTAAGTGCTCTATCGTTCATGTCTACACAACGTTTAACTAAAATTTGTCTCGGGTCAATATTCAAACTATTTCCTTGATGAATATGATTATCTAAAACTGCACACAGTAAATTATTCGCAGAAGTTATAGCATGCATATCTCCCGTAAAATGTAAATTAATATCTTCCATCGGCAGAACTTGAGAATATCCGCCACCTGTCGCTCCGCCTTTTATTCCGAAAACGGGGCCCATAGACGGTTCACGAAGTGCTATCACAGTTTTTTTGTTAATTCTGTTTAAAGCTTGCCCTAAACCTATCGTGACTGTAGTTTTCCCCTCTCCTGCCGGAGTTGGATTTATAGCCGTGACTAAAATTAGCTTTCCATAATCTTTTCTGGAAATTCTTTCAAAAGCATTTTCATTTATTTTAGCTTTATATTTTCCGTAAAATTCTATTTCATCATCTTTTAACCCCAAATTTTCCGCAATTTCGGTTATTGGCTTTAATTTTACTTGGTTTGCAATTTCTATATCTGAAATCATAGTTCATTCCTCCGAAAAAACATTATGATTATTTGATTATAACATATTTTTTACAAATTAAAAAGCGTGCAAGCAAACCACTCACACGCTTTAAGCGACTGTTTTTTATTTTTTGTAAGAATCTAAAACTTCTTCGAATAATTTAAGCATATTTTTTAAAGAATCTGATTTATCAAAATTTTCACAATTTACTTTCATGCTATTTAACTTTTGCGGATTTTCAAGAAGATTTTCGATTATCTCTGTTACTCCTTTTTTAGAATCCAGCTTAACCGCCATATTATTCCCCACTAAAAAATCCGCATTTTCTTCTTCCTGGCCTGGAATTGCATCGTAAAGCGCCATAGGCAAATTACTTGCAAGCGCTTCGCTTACCGTCAATCCGCCGGGCTTCGTTATTATCAAGTCGGAAATCCACATATATTTATCAACCTGATTTGTATAATAAACTATTTTGGTGAATTTTTCGTATTTTTCATTTTTAAAAGTTTTACTAAACTTTCTTATAAACTTCAATTTTTTAAAATTAGGAAACTTAGGAACTTTAATAGGTATACGAGAAAGTATTTTGTACTTTACTTCTTTATTTTCGACTAATTTTTGCAATGTTTTGTAAAGTTTTGGATTTTTTCCGGTTATTATTATTATTTGAAAATCTTTTTTTATACGTTGTAAGCTTTTATATATTCTGCCGACATTTGCAAATCCGCAACTTCCTGCCATTATAAGTACAGTCGGAATATCACTTTTCAGACCGAACTCCTGTTTTATTTCTGATTTGTTTTTTTGAGAAAAAAACGAATCGTCTACAGGTATTCCGAAAGAATAAATAATATTTTCATCCACACCCATATCTTTCATCGCAGAAATCATATCATCATTTGCTACGACATATGCGTCAACATACTTATTTATCCATGTTCTATGTGGAGCGTAGTCCGTCATAACACATATAAGCGGAACATTTGTTTTATTGTGTTTTTTCAGCTTAGAAATCATTTCCGTGGTGAATGGGTGCGTAGTTACAATAATATCCGGCTGATATTCTTCCAAAAGTGGAATAAGTTTCCTGCTTATTAAGCTGTTTGTACTTCCTATCAATCTATTTATAGATTTATTATTTGAAGATTTATATACAAGCTTCCAAAGCATGGGGCTTTTTGTAGCAACATATTCATAAATCTCAGTTACCGTTTTATTCAAAAACGGGCTTATATATTCGATAGTATCTATAACTTCCGCATTGTGATTTTTGGAAATCAAATAATCTCTTATTGCGTTTGCGGCACTCATATGCCCTCCGCCCGTCGAAGCGGATAATATTATTACTTTCATACATTCCTCCTTTTTATACATACCTTATATATTTTAAACTATTTTTCTGAATTTTTCTCAAAAATTGTTTTGTCAGAAAGTCTGTATCCTCTTGCAAAATCTACTGCCGGCATTCTTTTTTTACCGGCTATTTGTACTTCCAAAAGTTCTATGGAAGTATTATCCCCACACCCCACTATGAGCGGATTCACCGATATGATTTTCCGGGACAATTTGAATAATATGAAGAAATTTTTGTTTTATAAATTTTAAAAAGCTTTCCACGCAAAAAAGTATGTGCAATCGGCCATGGATTTGAACCTCTTACTAAATTGTGAATCTCCTCAGCAGATTTTTTCCAATCTATATCACCTGTAATTTTATCAAGTGGCGGCGAAAGAGTCGCTTCATCGTCATTTTGTTTTATTCTTTCTATAGTGCCGTTTTTAATTTTTTCAAGGGTTTTTATAAGTAAATCGGCACCAACCAAAGAAAGTCTTTTCTTTAAATCTTCCGATGTTTCGTTCTCATTAATATAAACCTTACTTTGAAGCAAAATATCTCCGGTATCCAATCCCTCATTCATAAACATAGTAGTAATACCGGTAATTTTATCGCCATTAATTATGCTCCACTGTATTGGTGCCGCTCCCCTATATTTTGGCAAAAGTGAACCATGAACGTTTATACAACCATATTTAGGAAATTCTATAATATTTTTAGGCAGAATTTTACCGTAAGCAACTACAACTATAGCATCCGGCGACAAATCTTCTATAATTTTATAAACTTCCGTAACTTTTAATTTTTCAGGTTGAAAAACCTTTATCCCTTTTTCCTGCGCAAAAACTTTAACAGGCGGAGGGGTTATTATCATTTTTCGTCCTTGCGGTTTATCCGGTTTCGTAAAAACGGCACAAATCTCATGTTCTGCATCAATAAGTGCTTTTAATGACGGTATTGCAAATTCCGGTGTACCCATAAAAAGAATTTTCAAAATTAATTTCACCTCATAAATTTAGCTAACTATATTTTACTTTTTAGTTCGTGATATTCTTCAAGCGTTAAATTATTGTTGTAAATATATTTTGCGACTTCTTCTCCTACATAACGTATATGCCAGGGTTCAAACTTCATCTTTGTTATATCTTCTTTTCCTTTTGGATATCTTAAAATAAACCCGAATTTATGAAGAATCGTATGAAGCCATGCGGTTTCTTCATTTATGCTTCCGTCTTTATTAAGAGCTATCCCGGCCCATTTGCCGTTTCTAAAAATATCACAGTCTATACAAAGACCCGTATTATGTTCCGAGTATCCCGGCAAGCAGGCACTTTTTGCAGCGAATTCTATTCCGTGTTTATTTACAAAATAATCATATTTCTTTTTTTGTTGCTCAAACGACAAATATCCGCTTGTGATATCTATCAATAACCCATTTTCTTTTGCGTATTTTTTTAGCTTTTCAAATTGCTTAGCAGTAGTTTTTTCAAGATAAGTTGTGCAATCTTCTATTCCAAACGTTTTGTAAACTATATCGTTATTTTTTATTGTATCTACGGGAACAACAGATGGTTTAATGACTTTTTCGAAATAATCTTCACTTATCCCATTTGATTTATTTACTAAAATTTGGTAGTCCATCACATTAACCCCCTTGATAATATTTTGTCCACTCTTAATAATATTGCACATTAAAAACATTTGCAAATTACACCATATAAAATTTGCTCTCAGAGTATATTTTATATTATAATTATCACAAAGTGATTTATAATAAATTTGAGTATAAGGAAGGACTTACAATCATGTTTAAACGACTTGAAGCAACCGAAAAACGTTTTGAAGAAATAAACCAAAGTTTATGCGATTCGGAAATAATCGCTGACCAAAACACGTATAAAACTTTAATGAAAGAATTTAAAAATCTTTCACCTATTGTTGAAAAATATAGGGAATATAAAAAAGAAGAAAAAAACTTAAATGAATCGAAAGAAATTTTGTCGGAATCCGGTATCGACAAAGAATTTAAAGAAATGGCCGAACTTGAAATAGAAATGTCCAAAAAAAATATCGAAAAGATATCTGAAGAATTAAAAATTTTATTACTCCCAAAAGACCCTAACGACGACAGAAACGTAATAATCGAAATTCGTGGAGGAGCCGGCGGAGAAGAAGCCGCTCTTTTTGCGGGGGTATTGTTCAGAATGTACAATATGTACGCTCAAGAAAGAAGATGGAAAGTTGAAATTTTAAATTCAAACGAAACACAACTCGGTGGATTTAAAGAAATTAGTTTTATGATTTCCGGAGAAGGTGCATATTCGAGATTTAAATACGAAAGCGGAGTTCACAGAGTTCAAAGGGTTCCGGACACAGAAGCGCAAGGACGAGTTCACACTTCTACAGTAACGGTTGCTGTTCTTCCGGAAGCAGAAGACGTAGAAATCGACATAAACCCCGCTGATTTACAAATTGATACCTATCGTGCAGGCGGAGCAGGCGGACAACACGTTAACAAAACAGAATCCGCTATAAGAATTACGCATATTCCAACAGGAGTAGTTGTTGAATGTCAAGACGAAAGAAGCCAATATAAAAACAAAGACAAAGCCATGAAAGTTTTGAAATCACGTTTATTGGAAGCCAAAAGAGAAGAACAAAATCAAGCTGTTGCCGAAGAACGTCGTTTACAGGTAGGAACAGGAGACCGCTCTGAGCGTATTAGAACTTATAATTATCCTCAAAGTAGACTTACAGACCACAGAATCGGTTTAACAATCTATCGTTTGGAAGATGTTTTGAACGGAAATTTAGATGAAATAATAGACGCTCTTTCTACTGCCGACAGAGCCGCAAAATTAGCCGGCGAAGGACAACAATAATGAAAACTATTTATTTAAGCGAAAATGAGACTGAAAAATCCGCTGAAATATTAAAAAACGGAGGGATTGTTGCTATTCCGACTGAAACGGTTTACGGTTTAGCTGCAAGTACTTTTGATGAAAACGCTATAAAAAAAATTTTTTTAGCAAAAGGTCGTCCGAATGACAATCCTTTGATAGTACACATCTGTAATATTAAAAATATTTACGAAGTGGTTAGCGAATTTCCCGAAAAAGCCAAAAAATTAGCGGATAAATTTTGGCCGGGACCGCTCACTATGATCTTGCCGAAAAATAAATCTATACCAAATTCCGTAACAGCCGGAATGGACTCCGTTGCAGTAAGATTTCCTAAAAATAAAATCGCATTAGAAATTATAGAAAAATCAAAAGTGCCTCTTGTAGCTCCTTCGGCGAATCTATCAGGAAAGCCAAGTCCTACAAAATTTGAACACGTAAAAAATGATATGGAAGGTAAAATCGACGCAATAGTAAACGGCGGCGATTGCGAATTTGGACTCGAGTCAACCGTAATATCTCTTATCGGCGAAAAACCGATTATTTTAAGACCCGGTGCTATAACTCCGGCTGATATAAAATCTGTTTTAGGCGAAGAAATCGAAATAGACAAAAATGTTTTTTCTAAACCTCAGATTAATCAAAAAGTTTTATCTCCCGGCATGAAGTACACCCACTATTCACCCAAAGCAAAAGTTTTTTTGGTTAAAGGGACAACAGAAAAATACTGTGATTTTTTAAAAGATAAAAATGAAAACGGCATTTTTGCTCTTTGCTACAACGAAGACATACCATTTTTAAAAATCCCGTATATATCTTATGGAAAAAAAGAAAATCCAACAGAGCAAGCTAATAAATTATTCGGCGCTTTAAGAGAATGCGATTTTAAAAAAGCTGAAATTGTTTATGCTCATTTTGAAATGATAAACGAAATCAGCATAGCGGTTTATAATAGACTAATTAGAGCAGCCGGATTTAATGTTATCGAGATTTAGAAAGATAGGTGAAAAAAATAGT
>JAUNCP010000001.1:46917-60644 GCA_030526535.1 Clostridia bacterium
GAAAAATGTTCTATAGATTTTTTTTATTTATTTTTGCTGGAGTTTTGTTAACATTTCTAGTAATGAAATTCCAAAAGCCAATTTTAAAAATTTTTTATCCAATAGAATTTTGCGATATTGTTTCAGAAGCTTCTGAAGCCTATGGCGTTGAAAAAGAACTTGTATATGCTATAATTAAATGCGAAAGCGGTTTTGACCCCAACGCCAAATCAAAGGCCAACGCAATAGGGCTTATGCAAATTACTCCCGATACATTTGAATGGTTGCAAAAATCACATACACACAAAAAAATCAGCTTGGAAGAATTGAGTTCTCCAAAAATTAATATAATGTACGGAACTTTGTTGATATCCATACTGAGAGAAAAATACGATGATGAAAAAGTCGCATTATGTGCATATAATGCAGGAGAAACAACTACAAAACGTTGGCTGAATGATAAAAATTTTTCATTAAATGGCAAGACACTGAATAAAATTCCGTATAAAGAAACTTTTAAATATGTACGTAGGGTTATGTCCGCTAAAAAAATTTACAAAAAACTTTATTTTGAATAAAGGAGAGTGCAAATTAATATGGAACAATCTAATGAAATAAAAAAACTGAAAGAAAATTTATTTTGTCAAAGAAAACACGGCGGAAATGTTTTGTCTTCCGACGAAATATCTGAGTGCTATGATTTCGCAGAAGGATATAAAGATTATTTAAATAAAGCAAAAACCGAACGTGAAAACGTATCTTTTGTATTAAAAATGGCAATTGAAAACGGATTTACTGAGTTTGATAAAAACAAAAAATATGTGCCCGGAGATAAAATTTATTGCATTAACAGAAATTGCAATATTGCACTTGCTGTTATCGGAAAACAAGGCTCAAAAAATGGAGTAAAACTTTCGATTGCACATATTGATGCTCCTCGTTTAGACTTAAAGCCAAATCCTCTTTTTGAAAGAAACGAAGTAGCGATGTTCAAAACACACTACTATGGTGGTATAAAAAAATATCAATGGACAGCTATCCCTCTTGCACTTCATGGACGAATCGTAAAAAAAGACGGCTCTTTTGTTGACGTTTGTATCGGAGAAAATGACGACGACCCGAAATTTTGTATAACGGATTTATTACCGCATTTAGCCAGGGAACAAATGTCTAAAAAAATGTCAGAAGCAATATCGGGAGAAGATTTGAATGTTACAATCGGAAGCATTCCGTTTAAATCTGACGAAGGCTCTGAACTAGTAAAATTAAATATATTAAAATTATTAAATGAAAAATATGGAATCGTCGAGGAAGACTTTATTTCCTCAGACTTAGAACTTGTTCCGGCTATGAAGTCATCTGACATAGGATTTGACAGAAGTTTAATCGGCGGATATGCTCACGACGACCGTTCATGCGCTTACCCTTCGTTCAAAGCGATTTTCGATTGCAAAGAACCTGAAAAAACCGTAGTTGTTCTTTTAGCTGATAAAGAAGAAATCGGAAGCACCGGAAACACCGGCACTAAATCGAACTTTTTAAAGTATTTTATTTCAGACCTTGCAAATATTGATGGTGTTAAAGGCAGAGATGTTTTAAGTAAATCGAAATGTCTTTCGGCTGATGTAAACGCTGCTTATGATTCTACTTTTGCGAATAATTTTGAAAGCATGAACAGTTCATTTATAAACAAAGGTGTAGTAGTAGAAAAATACACAGGACACGGCGGGAAGTATGATACATCTGAGGCTTCTGCGGAATTCACGGGAGAAATACGAAAACTTTTAAACGAGAATAATATTCTCTGGCAAAGCGGAGAACTCGGAAAAGTAGATACAGGAGGAGGCGGAACAATCGCAATGTTTATAGCAAATCTAAATGTTGACGTTATAGATATCGGTGTTCCTGTTCTTTCTATGCACGCACCGTTTGAAGTTATTTCAAAAATAGATTTATTCATGACATATAAGGCAATTTTAGCTTTCTTAAACGCATAAAAAATTTCACCGCATAATCTTAAATTAGATTATGCGATGTTTTTTAAATAAGATAGCTATATTCTGCAAAGTCGTTTTTAGAAACCATTTTGCCCTGTTTCTTTATTTCATATTCCAGCGCTTTGACAATATGTTTCATCTCGACTTTTTTACTCTCACTCGCCGCCATAAAACTAGAACTTAAAACGATATTTTTGATGTTTCCGCCTGAAATTTCGAAATTTTTAGCTAAAAACTCAAAATCAACATCGTCTGAAATCGGGGTTTCTTTCGGGAACATTTTTTGCCATATTTCTTTTCTTGAAACATAATCAGGCATCGTAAAATGTACAACATAACTTATTCTTCTGAAAAACGCCTTGTCAATATTTTCAGTAAAATTCGTCGTCATTATTGTTATTCCGTCGTACTCTTCCATTTTCTGAAGTAAATAAGATGTCTCCATATTTGCGTTTTTATCATGAGAGTCTTTTACTTCTGTACGCTTTCCTAAAATTGCATCGGTTTCATCGAAAAGCAATATCACATTGCTTCTTTTTGCGCTATCAAAAACTTCTCGCAAATTTTTTTCAGTTTCGCCTATATATTTCGAAACAATTTTAGAAAGATCAACTTTATAAATTTCTAGTCCGAGTTCACTCGAAACAACTTGCGCTGCCATAGTCTTACCTGTTCCGGGCGGCCCTGAAAAAAGCATGCTAAGACCTCTACCATAAAGTACTCGTTTACCCATTCCCCATTTATCATAAACTATATGCTTATATTTAATTCTATTACACGCCGCTTTTATTATATCCTTTTGGCTCTTTTGCAAAACTAGCTCATCCCATGTATGCTTCTTTTTTATAACAGTTACTTTATCAAGAAGTGCATCTGTTATTTGTCCATATGACGCATTACAAATTTCGTTTTTATCTATCAATTTATTATTATTTAATCTTGAATTATTAACAGCTCTCTCGACGGTTTCTTTTATCTGCTTGGGGGTAAAATCAAATTTATTTGCTAATTCATGAATATCCAAACTTTTATCGTATTTAGCTTTACTTAAATATTTTTTCCAAATTGTAAAATTTTCTTCGTTACTTAAATTTTCGAGTTCTAATTCAATTAGACTGTCACCTTTCAAATACGGCTGAATATAAACTTTTTCGCTCGACAAAAAAAATATAACATCTGAAAAATTTGAAGATACACTTATAATTTTACTTAAACAATTACCAAAATCTTCTTTATTAATACGATTTATATTATCAAAACATATAAAGCTTCTGTTAAAGAAAGCTTCTCGACATATAGAAAGTAAATCCCCCATAAAATTTTTACCATTATAAAAAGATAAATCTATAAACATAACACTTTTTGATAATATATCGCAAATTCTTTTTACTATGGTCTTTTTACCTATTCCCTCACAACCATATATAAATATTCTGTTTTTTTCTTCAGATTTTCTCAAAAAATCAGACAACTTTAACGCTTTGTCTTCACGAATAATCAACGGATTATTTTCTTCGCTGGGAAAATATAAGTTTGATTCGGAAAAATTTAACTCTTTACAAGCATTAGTAACAATATTTAAAAAAACTCCATCATCTAAATCTAAATTTTCATCATTAAAACAGTGTAAGTTCATATTTGAAGATATATCACTACGCAACGAATAATAATTGTTTATTAAGAATATATCTTTTTCAAAAAAATAAAGTTTAATTACGGCACTGTACGTAATTTTAGATGCATTCTCTATTTTTAAAAAATCTGATAAATATTTGTTGTCGCTTTTTATTAAAATAAAACACATCAATATGAAATATTCTATTTCACTAAATCCACAAATTTTTTTAAAGTATTCCCCTGCAAAAATTTTATTTTTGCTCGCTTTTTTTCTTGACTCTATAAAGTTATTTATATTTTCTATTTCTTCCAGCGCTTCTAACTTTGATTTTTCGAAATCACCGCATTTTAAAGCTTTTAGGTATAAATTTAAAATTCTCCTTACCCTAAAAAACTCTGTACTCAGATATTCTTGATTGTCTTTATACGGAGTATTCATAAGGTCCTTATTCAATAAATCATTATATGTTTCTTGCATATTAAATCCTTTAACTTTAAGTTATTCTATTACGGAACATTCTCTTTTGTAGCACCCGGATTTGTAATCTGTATAACTCCTCCCCAATTGCACATAAGTTTTGAAGAATTATTTAAAATTGGAGCAGTACCGAGCATAACCGTAGGACTACCCGGAGTCCATGGTGCATTTGTAACAGGTATGCACGGCATAGGAGTTAAAACACCCAATGCAGCAGAAGTTGCCGCAGAAACTTTAGGATTAGAAAGCGACGTACAATTTCCGAAAGGCATTATATTTACCATCGGTTTGTTATCCATGATATTGGCAACAGGTTTATTTTCCACCATTACTTTATTATTTGGTAAAACCATAAGATTAGATGGTGCCATACCGAAAGAACACATACATTGAGCTGTCGCAACAACAGGAAGTCCCATAAATTAACTATTTTCCTCCTTATTTTTTTTTGGAAATTTTCTTAAATTAACACTACCGATAAAAGCCTCTCCTGATGAAACTTTTCCGCCAATATCAAAAGAAATATGAGATTTAGCATTACTTGTTTTAAATTCAAAATTCAAGTTACTGTCTTTCATAAATTGAGGCATAAATGGAATCAATATTTTGCCATCGGCATTTGTTTTTAAATTCCACATAGGATAAAATACTCCGTTTGGTTCTATTTTTTCTGAAACATTATCTTTCAAAATATAACATTTTTTTTCAGCATCATAACCGAAAATTTCCAATTCAAATTCCTTGTTATCTACAACATATAAAAACTTTTGACCTATAATATTACTGACTAGCTCCTCAATATTAAGCTTAAGAAAATCACCAGATTGCTCTACAGGCTCCAAAAGTTTTAATATTTTATATTCGTTTTTTAAAATAATGGATATATCTTCATTTTTTACAAATTCTTTTCTGTGGAATAATGTAATTTCAAAGCGTGTAATCCTCGAAAAATTCACATTGTCCATTGCATACGGCAGATAAAATTCCGTAACACGAGTTTCATTTTCTTGTAATGCAACAGAAAATTCCATATCAATATATCCTTTACAGGAAATATTTATCGTATAGTTTCCGGGATATAAATTTGAAAAAACATAATATCCATCATCTTTTCTTGTATAAGGATTTTGTTTTCCGTTACACAAAATAACCGCATTTATAACCGGAGCCTTTGAATATAAATCTTTTAATTTAAAAACAAGCGATGCTTTATGAATTACTCTCATATTTTCTCCTTATTTATTAAAAAATTATATTTATTCGCCGTCTTCGAAAGTTATATCCGAATCGTCATCACTTACGTCGTCTTCTGAATCACTTCCAGTTTCTTCTCCAAGTTCAGACTCTTCACTATCACTTTCGGAATCAAGACTATCTTCATCACTTTCTGAATCATCACCAAGTTCGGACTCCTCACTGCTATCCTCAGAATCAGTATCTTCATCACTGCTTAAATCTTCGTCAGAATCATCTCCTGATTCGTCATCACTGCCGTAATCGTCAGACTCTTCTTCTTCCTCGTCCTCATCTTCATCCGGACGGTGAGTATATTCATCGTCAATATCTTCTTCCTTAATAAATGTTTCAAACTTAATATCTTTCTTTCTCTCAAACT
Organism: Clostridia bacterium; assembly: GCA_030526535.1. Taxonomy (GTDB): domain Bacteria; phylum Bacillota; class Clostridia; order Oscillospirales; family Acutalibacteraceae; genus UMGS1491. Next base: position 52,604 of record JAUNCP010000001.1, read on the forward strand.
GACTCATACCAATATAAACTTCTTCAACACGTTTTTTCGGTTTATGAATATTTTCTGAATCTATTGCCACAGGCCCGACAACATAAAATACGGATAATTTATATGATTCGCCGAACATAGTCCATACTTTTACTTTTTCTTCCATATTAAGCGGCAACATACTTACAGGAACATTATCTATTGACATATCTAAATTATTTGGCATATATCTTGCCGGAATCGTAGGATTGTCTTTCAAAATTTGTATTATCTTCCCTATAATTTTTGCTTCATCTAAAGCTTTATATTCAATTTCTGCTTTACTGCTTACGGAAATTACATAGTAAAGCTCTATCATAGCAGGAGGATCTTGTACACTACCATCCGGCAAAGTTTTAGATTCATTAGCCGTTCCGCTTGTATCTTCCTTTATATCATAAGGATGAATTCCTACAATATATCCTCCTCTTTCTTTCGGATCACAAATACCTATGCTTTCAGCCTTATCAACAGGATCCGGAACAAGTTTATCTCTAAGAAGTGCTAAAATTCCCTTTCCTATATCTGAAATAATCGTATATTTTGACATTAATATTCCTCCGTAAAATTATCCTTTATTAAGTTGATTGGGAACAGAACTGTTTTCAAGTTGAACTAAATTATCATATAAAATTATGCAATCGCTATCAGGCAAGAATTTATAAGATATATCATACGCTTCTGCAAAAGATTCTACAGGCACATATTGAACATTATTAAATGATAAAACAGGAACCGGCATACTTTGTGGTTTATCATCTATATATGCTGTGCTTTCACCACAAACAAGCTCTAATATTTTATTAGGCGATTTTATGACCATAGTCGGGTTATTGTACATATACTCTATGTCTGAATCTATATATTGAAAAAGGTCATCAAGCGCAAGAAGAATATGTCCATCATACATTATTGGTGCATGCTTTATATTAAAATACCCATTAAAAAATACAATTTGCTCCGGTAAAATCGATGACGATTTATTCCCTGTTTTAGAAAAATTATCTGAGCCTTCAACTAAATTATCATATTCACTCGTTCCATATTTTTGCTTTTCGTAAGATTCTAAAATAGTAACGGCGACCGAAAGTGTGTTTTTAGCTTCTTCCAATCTTTCGTCTGAAACTAATGAATCTTCGATAGCTTTGCTCAAAAACAAAACATCTAGTAAACTTCTTTGCTGAACTGTAAGAGAAGAAGTATCTTTGATATTCATCATGCCTTCAACTTCTACTAAAAGATCTTGAAGATTTTTTATGTTATCTTCTCCCAAAGAATATATTATTGACATAGCTTCACTTGAAAGTGCGCCTTCAAGGTCGGAAAGAATCATATCAGAAGACATTATTTTAGAAACTTGTTCATCAACATCTGAAACATTTGAATTTTTCTTTTTTAATGCCTCTATTTCTCCTTTAAGAGTTTCCGTTTGTTTCAAAGATGTATAATATTCTATCTTTTTTTCTAAATATTCTGCCAAAGCATCATTTTCGGCTAATCTTGCACGAATAAGATATTCATTTAATTTATCGATTATATTGTCAACGTTTCCCGAAACTTTCAAATCTTCAATAATTTTATCTATTTCTTCACTTGTTAATTTCTGCTCGGCTGTTGAAGGATTACTATTAGAACTTAACGTATCCAAAGATTCATCATTACCTTTTGCAACAGAAAAAGCAACACAAGTTGTCGCTAAAGCTAGAGAAAATACAATTAATTTCTTTTTTCCTGCTCCGTTAAAAATATTCCGAAAATCAACCATAAATTCACAGTCCTTTCTAAACGAAGTATCATTTATCACATTTTCTCACAACTATTTTTTATTTTCAAGTGTTATTTTGTGTTTAATATATAATTTTTTGTATATATTAAAAAAACACCCTTTACAAACTTTCCTACACACATTATAATTATATATGAAAATAAATAGAAAGGATTTGTTTTTATGTCTAAAAATAACAATTCTAACAACAAAAGAACAATAGAAAAATTAGAATCCGAAAAAATCGAAAATGTTTGCGGAGGAAAAAATAGTGGCGTTCCGGCAAACAATTTGATAGTAGCATATGGAATAATGCCAAAACATATGATTATAAAATACGCTGCACCGCCCAAACCTATAAAACCTAATATTGTCATAACTAGACCTCAGATAAATCCGGACCCCAAAAAAATCGAGAAAGATGTACAAAATTCTATAAATCCTGACAATAAGAAAGAAAAAGGAGAGTAAAAAAATATAATGTTAAAGTTAGAATATCCCATAACTTGTGTTTGGGAAATAACAATGGCTTGCAATATGCGTTGTAAACATTGTGGCTCATCCTGTGAACATTCATTACCTGATGAACTATCGACAGAAGAAGCACTTGAATTTGTCGATATGTGCAAAGATATGAATTTGAGCTGGGTTAATCTTTCAGGTGGTGAACCGTTAACCAGAAAAGATATATTTGAAATTGCTCAAAAATTGGAAAGCTATAATATCGGTGTAAATATAATAACTAACGGATGGTTAATAGATGATTTGATGATAGATAAACTGAAAAAAATTTCAAGTCTTAGAATAGCCATAAGCCTTGATGGAACAAAAGAATTACATGATTTTATACGTAAAGAAGGTGCATTTGACCATGCAGTCAACGCACTGAAAAAATTACACAAATCAGGAATATCAACTGCTTGTATAACTACAATAACCAAGAAAAATATTGATAAATTAGATGAAATATATAAAATTCTTCTCGATTGCAATGTTGAAGCTTGGCAGCTGCAAATAGGTTTACCGATGGGAAACTTAGAAAATCACAAAGATTGGGTAATAGAACCTTCTGAAGTGCATCAAATTATTGATTTTTGCCATAAAACATCAAACGAAAATAAAATATATATATATCCGGCAGACTGTATTGGATATTATGATAAAAAATTAGATGAAATATATAGAAAGTCTTTCGGTCAAAACACTGATTGCAATTGGGATGGATGTCATGCCGGAGTTAGAAGTTTCGGAATACTTCATAACGGGGATATTTTAGGTTGCACATCAATAAGAGATAAAAAATTTGTCGAAGGAAATATAAGAGAAAGGTCACTCAGGGACATATGGTTTGATGAAAAAAGCTTCTCATGGAGAAGAAATTTTAATAAAAATTGCCTAAAAGGCGCATGTTTAAAATGCAAACACGCAGAAGAATGTTTAGGAGGATGCTTTAATACTAGAATTTCCGTCAATAAAGATATTTTTTCAGAAAACCAATACTGCGTATATAATCAATTTTTGAAAAATCATGACCATACCCGAAAGATATATAATAAAAATCCCTATAAATAAGTAAAAGTGCCAGCCGTCTTAATGTGGCTGGCTCTATAATACCCTTATATAACTTTCAATACCATGTCTTTTAGGCGTGGTTATTATTTACTTTATAAAGCACTGGAATATAATAAAATTTTAAGTTTATTGAAATAATATGAAATTCAACTATGTAAAATATTTTTTAAGTTGTCGAGAGAAATATTAAATATATCTTTGGCGGTTTCTTTGAGATTTTTTTGCAAATTAAAATAACTGTTTTCATCCATGGTTATTGCTTTTTCCATCGCTACTGCCAAATTATCTGAATATATGATTGAATTGCCATTATTTAATTTATAAAAATCCGAAAAGCCGTCTGATATTATAGGTGGTTTTGAAAATCCATAACAAAGTTGAGCATTTCCTGTTACATTTGAAGTTTTATAGCGAAGATGTTCTTTATTTTTGGGGTCCAAAAGCATTAACATATAATCCGAGTTATCCACTTCTTTATACAAATTACGATAGTTTACAGAACCTTTGGGATTAAAATATTCTTTAATTTCTTGAGGAACATTTAAAGAGCCAGACCTACCGACAATTGTAATTTTAAAATCTAAATTTTTACTTTTTAGCTTTTTCACAGCGTCAATTAGCATATTATAGTTTCTATTACTTGAATAAATATTTCCCACTACTATAAAGTTTGTCTTTTTATTTTTTATATGATTATCTATTTTCCCAAAATAGTGAGGATTTACAAATGTTCCGACATTAAATTTCCCGAGAGTTACTATTCTTTTTTCGTTTATAAAATTATTGAAAATGTTTCTAAAATACCAGTCACCTTTTTTTAGACTGTTTGTTGAATGCGCTACTGCAATTGTGTTTGGTTTTTGGAATATTTCCATTTCGTTTAATGGTCGATGTTGTGTTTCTATCGAATTTAAAAATATAAATTTATATTTCTCTATTAACGTTGACAAAATCATGCTATTTTCATAAATTTCATCATAATTTTTGAAAGTGTATATTTTTAATTTTTCATTTTTATCAAACCTAGAAAAACAATCCTCGTATCCTGAAAGTATAAATATATCTACTTCGTACCCTAAGTTTAGAAAATATTTGACGTATCCGGGTACACATTCATGGTGATATGGATTAAATTCTACCAATAATACATTTTTCGACTTGTTTTCTTCAGTAATAAAGGAACCAATATTCCCGCAATCAAATCCGTCAAATTTCTTGTTTATGCATGTGAATTTATTTTTATTGTTTATGAAAAATTTTTGAGCATTAGTTCCATTACCTTTATAACATTGTAGTAATGTGCCGTCTAACGTATTTCCTGATGTTACATCTAAATATAGCCCATTGCACTTTGAAACAAAACTATATGTTCCGTCATTATTTTTAATTAACTTCCATTTTTGAGCGTCCGTATTATTTTTATCATATTGCCATATTTTTGTTTCGGATTTTTTACTTTGGCAGGGAACATCAAGCATCTTTCCGGAACATTTGGCTTGAATGGTATAGTAACCATTACCATCATAAACTATATTGAACCTTTGAGCATTTGTGTTATTTTTTTTATAAAGTTGAAGATTTACTCCGGATTGTTTGTTTGCTCCTTTAATATCTAATGATTTATTTTTATTCAACTTCGAAATAATTTCGTATGTACCGGATTTCAAACCTAATTTTTTAAAATCTGTGACATTTTGTGTAACGCTATTTGTTGCATTAGAAGATAAATATAAAATAGAAAATGCAAAAAAAATCGCAAAAGTTTTTTTAAACTTAAACATTGGAACAACCCTTTCTCGACATTTTTTATTTTTTGTAGTATATCACAAAAAAAAAATAGGTTTCAACTCAAGTTATATTTAAAATTTTCTAGTCACTTAGATAAATAATCTTTATCAAGTAGAACAGTGCTATAATTTGTATAAAATCGAAATTTATCTGCAATCAATTCAGAAGTAGCAAAAAACTCTCTTTCTTAATGAAAGAGAGTTTTTATTTAATAATAAAGCTATTAATCACTGATATAAGGTAAAAGTGCTAAATAGCGTGCACGCTTAATTGCAAGAGTCACCTCACGCTGATGCTTTGCACATGTTCCCGTAACTCTTCTTGGCAAGATTTTAGCTCTTTCTGAAATAAATCGTCTTAATTTTCCTGCGTCTTTATAATCAATGGTTCCTAAATTTTTATCCGTACAAAAAGCACAGACCTTTCTTTTTGACCTTCTGGCGCCTTTATTTCCTCTTTTTTCGGTTTTTTCAGCCATCTTTCATTCCTCCTTTACTGCTTATACTTTTTTAATTAAAACGGTAAATCGTCATCTGTTTCTATTTCTTTAAAATCATCATCGCTACCATTTGAATAAGGTCTGTCATCTTTCAAACTGTCATTTGAACGTTCACCGGAAGGACTTTCATCAAATTCCGAAAAATTATCAGACGACACGCTTTCTTTTTTCGATTCTGCAAATTGAACATCTCTTGCCACGATTTCGAACGTTTTACGTTTTATTCCCTCTTTATCTTGGTATGAACCCGTCTGAATAGACCCTTCAACAGCAATCATTTGGCCTTTTTTAAAGTACCTACAAACAAACTCGGCTGTATTTCTCCAAGCAACTATATCTATAAAATCAGTTTGGCGTTCTTCCGCAGAACGAGCAAATCTTCTGTTTACTGCAATCGTAAAACGTGTAACTGCTATATCGCTTGATGTATGGCGAAGCTCCGGATCGGCCACAAGCCTACCTGTCAAAATAACGCAATTTAGCATTATCAACAACTCCTCCCGACTACGCTGATTTCTTTACTATTATGAATCTCAAAACGCCTTCGGTAATATTACTTATACGCTCTAATTCTTTAGGGAAATTAGAATCGCTTTCAAATTGAAATAAAACATATCTACCTTCCGGCTCCTTGTTTATCATATAAGCAAGCTTTTTCTTTCCCCAATCATTCATGTCTTTCAATTCTGCATTTTCTTCAATTAAACTTTTGAACTTACTAAAAAGCTCTTCAGTTTTTTCGCCTACTTTAACAGACAGAACCAACACAAATTCATAACTGTGCTTCAAATTTGCCATTCTCCATGACACCTCCTTTTGGACTTATGACCTTGAATTTTTATTCAAGATAAGGAATTAGCTCAAAATATAAGCTTTCCTCATTTTAACATTAAAAATGATTATAGTCAACAAGTATGATTGTTTTCGGTATTATTTATTAAATTCAATAATTAAACTAAATTTATTTATTCATTTATTTGACTAAATAGGTAGAAAATCAAGCATTGAAGAAAAATATCCAGATAAAAGTGATGCTGATTGGTATTGAATTATCAGAAATGGTGTTTTAGAAAAAATTCCATCTGTTATAATAGAACATGCTTATATTGACAATAAAAATGATTATGACAATTTTTATCCTCTGACGAAAAATTAAAAAACTCGCTATTGCCGATATGAAAGGTATTGTAAATTTTTTTAAACTTAAAAAGCAAAATGCACAAAATAATTAATTTTTTGCGTTTGTTTTTATTAAGCAAAACAGTTGACAACATTCATTTTTTGTTATATAATTATACTATAGATAAAAAATTGAAAGGAAAATATATTATGAAAAACAACAGCATTTTAAAGAATTTCAAAAAACCAATTGCTGTTTCTTTAGCTATCGCAAATCTTTTTACATTCGCTCCTTCAAGCAGTGCAGCAATACCTGAATTTAGTAGCGAAGGAAAAATTATACTACAAAACAGAACAAAAATTACAAAAGATACACTTCAACTAGCAAAAAAAGATTTTTCTGAGCTTTATAATGGATTTGTTAAACAATACACTTCAACAAAAAATTCTAGTGATGTTCTAGATGAACTTGTAAAATTTTTATATAATGAAGAATATTTTGTTACTGGTATATCACACACAGATGAAAATGAAAATAAAAAATCATTGTTCGTTTGTTGTAAATCTAAAAAAGCTGAACATATATGTTTTTTATTTGCACTAAATGATGCGGCTGAACATTTCCAACTTTTTCTAAAAGGTGGTCAAAGCGGATATGAAAAAGATCAAAATAACTCAAATCTATTTGCTAAAAGCATAGATTATAATATTTTAAGACCGGATTTTTTTAACGGACTTGTAACAAAAAATGACCTGGTTTTGGTAATTTCTTCAGAAGATTTTTGGAATCAAGCCCACGAAGCGTTAAGTGTGAAAGAACTTAAAGACTATAGTGGTACGGATTATAAGGGTCAAAAACATAATCAATATCAAAACGTAAAAGCTAATAACTTCTTACAATTCGTAACAACAGAAAAGATAGGAAGCGAAGATTTTGACTTCGTGTTAGACATTAAACCCAACAACAATAACAATAACACCTTCAACGACAACAACAGCAACAACAACAACACCCAACAACAACCAAAACCACAACAAAACAACAACATCGACCCCGAACTACAACAAAACAACTACACCTTCAATAATAACAACAATAAAAAAGAAAAAAAGAAAAGTTACTTAAAACCTATTTTAATAGGTTGCTGCGGAATACTTGCTGCTTGTTTAATATCTATTCCGTTTATCGGCCCTATCATTAAACAACATATTAAAAACGGAAAAACTAAAGTTAATATAAATAAATAATTTAAGCTACACATATGTGTAGCTTTTTAAAT
>JAUNCP010000089.1 GCA_030526535.1 Clostridia bacterium
TACCCTTGCCGAGCTTGGTTTTTAATGATATTTTACCATTGTGCATATTTATAATATCGTGGGCATATGAAAGTCCCAAGCCCCAGTTGGTGTTCATTGACTTTGTTGTATAAAATGGCTTAAATATTTCTTTTTTATTGCGATATTTTATACCGGTACCTTTATCGGCAACGGAAAAAACAACCCATTTTAATTCGTTTGAAATTGCAATTTCAATGGAATCTCCGCCGGTTTCTTCAGTGGTTTGAATTGCGTTTTTTATAATATTTGTCATGGCGTCCGTCAGGTAAAACGGGTCAATGTAGATAGTATTGTCAGAATTTCCGTAAAGCTTTTTTATTGTAATGTTCTGCGGACAATTTATTTTGTCAATTACACTGTCCATGAATTCTTCTGCAGAGGTTTCCTCTTGCCAAAAGTCGCTTTGAACGGAATTAATCGCTCCAAAAGAGCAAATATGCTTCAGATAGCTTTCGATTTTTTCGTTTAAAAGCATAAGCTGTTCGTTTTTTTTCTCACCCTCGGCATACAAAGCCTCCTCTGATAAAATGTGAAAAGAAAGAATAACATTTTTTACTGAATGTAAAATTTTTTTTGCCTCGGTATTTTTATTTCTTATTGTTGCCCTAATCATTTGTTTTCGTAAAAATCCGTTGTTGGATGTAATATTAAATGATGTTGTAACATATACCATGCAGCCTATACACATTATCATCAGCAGAATATAAGTCTGACTGAAATTAAAAATATATGATCCCGGTGAAAGAATGGTTGCAGGATTACTTGTAATATAAATCGTACGCATATTTGTAATCTTAAATATTGTCAAATAAACAATACTAGTCAGTATGACAAATAAAAACACACCTATCAGCTGCCTTTTTGAGTAGGGGGATTCAAGCTTCTTGTACTGTAAAAGCAATATAAACAGCGGTACAAGAAAAACAAAAATCACACATCCCCAAAGAACTAAATCAAGTGCCGATAAAATATGATACGGAAGAAAGTTTTGCAATGTCGAATAAATGTAAACCGAGTATAGTGTTCCGGGATCATACAAAAAGACATATATACAGGAAAAAGCTGCAACAGCTGCAAAGGTAATAAGCTTGTGGATCTTCTTAAGCTTAAGGTACGATAATGAAAAGAAAACCAATGATGCCATGTATATTACAGAAATAACATTGAACATTCTTATTAATGTAAAAAACGAAAATTTAGGCTTGCTAAAAAGCATAAACAAACTATAGTCAAGAGAACTGAAAAGATTTGCCGAAGTATAGTTATCAAGTCTTGCAACCTTGTGTACGCTCACGTACAGCAGTCCTATGAGTGACCATGCTATTGCGAGCAATCCGATTGAGTATTTGCTCATGTAACTCTTAAAGGTACAGTACAGAGAAAACAATATTAGGATAATGAAAACGAGCATCATGGTTAAAAAAATCCTTTCTATTAGTATTCTTGTTTGTCAGCTTGAACATTTTATCACGGTAAATCGCTGTTTTGTTTTTGCTTATATGCTATTATAACATAAAAGAAATAAAAAGTAAAGTAAAATTTTAAAATTCTGTCGAAAAAAATTATATATAATGTGCAAAAAATATCTCATGTTTGGCGGATAGAGAGTTACTATAGCCAAAAAAGTTGCTTATTTTTAAACGTTTTGAAAAAAAGTCGGCGCATGATTACCGGAAATTGTTAAAAAGTTCCTAAAAAAACATATTGTCAATCTATAAAAAATGTTGTATAATATTATCATAAAAATTGTACATGGTTTATAATTTAAAGCTAAAATGTCCCCAGGTATCTTTAGGTGGTGGTACAATGCCGGTGAAATATTTAATGACGGGGGAAATCCCTTTTTGAAAATCGGTGCAAAAAAATTTTTTATTACACAAATTCAG
>JAUNCP010000032.1 GCA_030526535.1 Clostridia bacterium
ATCTTTTTATCTTCCATGTTCTTCATTTTATACTATCTATTTGCTTTTTGCAATGTCCGTTTACCGGCATTGCTAAAAGTGAATAGTTAATGAGAAAATTATTTAATAATCATCTTGAAAAATTTAATCATAAAACGCATTCTTAAACTAAAAATCTTGAATATTATTATCTGAATTTTTATACTATAAATTTGTTTTTCTATCTGTTTTTAGCAATACCATAAAAAGTTCTGCTTCTCACTGTTACGTCAGGATTCAATTGTTCATATATAGAATTTGGAGTTGAATTTTTCGGTGCTTGTGATTTACCAAATTTAATAAATTCATCTACAGCTTTTTCACCATCAGAAACAACATTTGTTACTGATTTTTTTGATTCATCAGCAATTTTTGATGCAACTTCTTCAGTTTTATCTTTATCCTCATGATCAGGTTCTTTATCGGGTTTTTTCGGCTGTTCAGGAGACTGGGGCGGTGATATTTTTAGAGATATAATTTAATTGTTATTCATTTTATACTAGTTAGAAATATAACAAATAATTGGTATATCATAAACATTTAAATCTTCGTTTAACCACAAACTTTCATCTTCTCGAAATGTATGAAATCTTAATTCAAAACAATCGTTCAAACATTGCATATACAGAACAATTTTTTTGTTATATATTTTGACAAATTCAGCACTAATATCAGTTAAAAAAGGAATTATTTGCGCTGTACTAAAGTTTTTTATATCGATTCTTATTTCGTTACATGCGATTTCATATCCTGTTCTATCACCATATATTTTATTTATAGCATCAAAGTCTATATTAAATTTATCAAATTCTCTGTTTTCATCAAAAATTATTAAATCTTCTATAATTCTTGTGCTTTTTATAATTTTTTGAATTGTGCTGTTGTATTTTGTAGTACATTTTTGATTTTTTATTTTTGCTTTCATTAAATCATTCATATTTACCATAACTTATATCTCCTTTATAAAAGTTATATGCTATTCTCCTAATATTTTTAAAGCTGTGCCTATTTCTTTTATGAAATTTTTATCTTTTAACAAATTTTGTACTGATTTAGGAGCAAGTTTATTTGTTTTTTGGTCATAAAATATCTTATTTTTGATATCATAATAAAATTTGTTATTATTCGCATCGTGATAATGAATCTGACCAGGTCTTTTACCAGGCGATGGATTTTCTACATCTAAACGCTCAACTTTACCATTTCCCCATACAGTTTTACTTGTTACTTGTGTTCCTTTTTCTCCTATCATATGTTTTTTATCTTTATCCTCATCATAGGGTTATTTGTCGGGTTTCTGGGGATTTGGTGAAGCTGGGGCAGGGGGTGAATTTGCATTTCCACTCGAACTGTTATGTGCAGGCTCGGATTTTAAACATTGCTTCGTTTTAGATACAGAACCTCCGCCATTTGTTACTGTTATGGTTCTTCCGGCTATTAACTTTCTCGGATCGGTTATTCCCGCACCTCTCATTATGTCTTCTACACTTACTCCATATTTTTTAGCCAAACCAATTGGCGTATCTCCAGCTTTTACCGTTATTTTTACCTTTCCGCCTTTAGGGATTTTTTATTTACTATTTAAGAAATATTGGCTTTTAAATACGTTTAAATCATAAAATGTTTTCACACTAAACCATAATATTCACTACTTATCTTTTTCTATTAATAACTTATATTCCTCAGAAAAACTATCAACATTATCACCGCTGTATACTGCTACAGTCAATTCTTTTGAATAATCCTCATTGTTAAGGTGACAATGATTATAGTCTGATTTTCCAATAACTAAACTTTCAAGATATTTTATAAGTTGATTAGCTTCACTTTTTTTTAGCAACAAACAAATGCTATCTAAATTTCTATTGTTTTCATCATCTACTATTATCATTTTGATTTCTCCTTTTATTTATGCGGCACATCAATCGGATATATTTGTTTGATTTCTGGATTAACTGCTTCCCAAACACCATTAATTAGCTTTTCAAAATGCATATGTGGACTACTATGTGGATAAGTTCTATTTATATCAAAACGAATTTTTCTTAAACCATCCTTGGATAAAAATATCTTATCCCCACTTTTATTTGTTATTACTTTAACGGTCTCTCCGAGCCAATCTTTTGCGCCTTTTAATATTTCACTAATTTTAGATTGTTCAACACTACTATTAATCGTATCCGATATCGCATTCTCGATCGCTTTTTCGCTATCAGAAATAGTATCTAAAATTTCTTTCCCTTTTTCAACGAGTTCAGAGTTATATTTTGTTGCTTTGGGGATAGTGAAAAATAACCTTTTGATTTTCTAGATATTCAATCCATTTCTTAAACAACAAATCTTTATCCCCAATTTGCGACTGCTGTGACTCTATTATTTTCTCTTTGGAATAAGGTAATAACATATATCTAACTAACTCTCGAATTGAATCCGGGAACCCAAAATCATCAAAAATAAATTCAATAACTCTAAATGGATCTTCATATAATTCTTGATTTTCAAAAAGCCAACTTAAAACTACATACAGTAGTTTCTTCTTAGTAAGTTCTTTTATCTCACTAGGTAATTCATTTGCTAATTTTCTTAAAATTTTGAAAATTTCACATTCTTTACCTTTTATCTCTTTTTTCATAATACTGGCCAGTTCAAAAACTTCTTCTTCATAAACTTCTACTTGCTCTATTACTTTTAAAGCATGTTCTACAGCAGACTCAACATTCAAATATCCATTTTCGATTGCAAATAAAATATCGTACCAATTTAGATCTACTAATTTCAAAAAATATTCATATGATATCATAATTCCTAACGAATTCATGGGTCTAACTGGTAACACACCATTTTTTGACATAATATCTATTTCTTCATTTGATAATTTTTTAATTTGGAATTCCATTGATAATTCCTCCCGGTTTAAAAATTTGATGAGAAACTTTACCAGTATTCTCTAGAATATATTCGAATACACCTGAAACATTGTCAACCTGTCCTTCAACCTGTAAAAGTAATCTTTCAACCTTATCTCCACCAACAATGTTGAAAATTTTACCATTTGAAAGTTGCTCTTTCGATAAAAAGCTTGACGCCAAATGAAATTTATCATTATGTATCAACGCTGTACCTGTGCGTTCAGCATTGAAAATTTTATCGGCAACATCAATAACTTTATCTTTAGCTTCTGCGGTTGCTTCTTCTACTTCGGTTAGTAGCTCTTCACCTTTTTCAACGAGCTCGGGATAATGTTCTTCTGCATACTTTAAAACCGCACCACCCGTTGCTTTTAAACCATCTTTTAAAATCTTTTTCTCTTCTTCGCTAGGTGGCTTTCTGCTTCCACCACCATTACCACTTGGTCCTTTTGGCGGTTCGTTTTCGCTACCATTACCACCCGGTCCTTTTGGCGGCTGAGAGCCTCCTCCTCCAGTCTTTCTAGAGCCATGTCCAGTACCAGTATTTGTTTCGGTAGATTTAAATTGCTTAGTTTGAGATGTAGACCCAGCACTATTTGTAACTGTTATAGTTCTTCCGGCTATTAATTTTTTCGGATCTGACGTGAAATTTTACAAATCTATATATTTTTTGTATTGAATATATTTATTTGAATTTAGATTATGGCGTTTTATTCATTACAAATATGTACCACAAGATGTAATGTAGAAACTAACTTGAACTGCTTTTTTTAAATTTATCGAGTTTATTCTTATAAATTTCAAAATAACTTTTTCAAATTCTGGTTATTCTCTTAAATAAATTCGTCGGGAATAATATAGATACGTTTTAAAATATTTTTTAAATCAACTACACAAATTATATTTTTATCTACTTGTATAGATTTATCAGTTAATAGATTGATGGTATTGCCTAAAGCGATAACACCTTTCTCTACATCATATTTTATATTTTGATTTATAAAATATCCACCGTGTTCTACCACTTTATCACAATAATAATATACATAACCTTTACATATATGTGCTTTATCTATATTTGAAATAAAATATTTATCATCTACGCATTCAGGTAAATTTATGGTACCTTTTTCTGATTTAACAAGTGGAAAAAATCCTTCTAAACCTAACAGCTCATCCGTTTTAAAATCAAATATTATTTCCAAAAACCCTATAGTAAGATAGTATACATTATCAAATTTATTTGAATTATTTATACTATGCGTTTTAAAATTATATATCATATTATTCATTTTAATATCCTTTTTATTTAGATTTAAATACAAAATGCCAAATAGAATTGGTTACTGGATCTATTAAAAGTTCGTACAAACCTTCACTACCGTTAAAATTTCCATTTACTTTCCAATATAATGCTCCTGTTCCTTGGGGGTCACTTATAGGTGATGCCGCTTTTGTTATTTCGTCTACTAATAAAACAAAGTTTTGATAAGGTCTATCTATATGATTCTTCACTGTATCACTTAACTTTAAATTTTGTATGTCTATTTTTTTAGAAATCTCCGATATATTTTCTATAATTTTACCACTTTCAGAAACAACATTTGTTACAGTTTCTTTTGCTTCACTAACTATTTCCGGTATAACCTCAACAACTTTATCTTTAGCTTCCGCGGCTGCTTCTTCTACTTCGGTTAGTAGCTCTTCCCCTTTTTTAACGAGCTCGGGATAATGTTCTTCTGCATACTTTAAAACCGCACCACTCGTTGCTTTTAAACCATCTTTTAAAATCTTTTTCTCTTCTTCTCTAGGTGGCTTTCTGCTTCCACTTCCATTACCACTTGGTCCTTTTGGCGGCTCAGGAGGCGGTGGTGGTTGAGAACCGCCGTTCTTTTTAGAACTTTGGCTTTTATCAGTATTTGTTACAGTGGATTTGGATTGCTTCGTTTTAGATACAGAACCTCCGCCATTTGTAACTGTTATGGTTTTTCCGGCTATTAATTTTCTCGGATCGGTTATTCCCGCTCCTTTCATTACATCTTCTACGCACACTCCATATTTTTTCGCCAATCCACTCGGTGTGTCTCCAGCTTTTACCGTTATTTTTCTACTCTTGCCTTTCGGGATTTTATCAACTTTTTGCGAAGTGTGGGTTTCCTTTGAATGTGTTTGTGGTTTATGAACTACGCTTTGCGTAGTTCCACAAGTTAAAACGTAACAAAAAGCCACCACAAATTTAACTTTGTTGCAACTTACTGTTTTTAATATATAGCTCTATATTATCGATTAATTTATTTCTAATATAGATTAAGTTTATATATTACTTGACGATAATTCTTCGAAAAATCCTCTTGGATCTTTACAAAATTTATATGCCACAGAACTTTTTATTAGTCGAGTAACTTCAGAAATATCTGCTTCATATATTTTATTTTCATAAAATATTTTACCATCAATAAGTTTTATATATTCCAATATCTTATCTAATTCATACTTGCATAGCGTTCTTAAATCTAGTCTACAGCTTATTTCTTCAATATTTTCATGCTCTACAAAAAACTTTATACAAGTACCTTCATTATCACCAAATAATTTTATGTCATTACACCAACTATCTTTTCTGTTAAGCGTGCCTCTAAAAAATAAATTCGGATCAACTTTAATTTGCTCACCAAGCCAAGAAAATATATAATCTTTATTATTATTTTCTAAACGTCTGAACCGTGGAATAATATAAAAACTAAATTGCCATATAGCCATTTTATTTTCTCCCCTCTATTTTTCATTCTACCCATAATAAATCTTCAATTGTTTTATATCCCGCATATGGTAAATTTACTTCTTCCGCAAAAACATTTTCTAGTTTCAATATTTTTGCTACATATGCCCTGTGGTGTCCGTCTACAATATATTTCTTTCCGTTATGAATAACATATTTTATAGATTCTTTAATACCATTTAATTTTATATCATTTGTTAATTTTAATAATTCTTTTTCACCCAATGTAAGCTTATGCGTCTTTTCTAATCCGTAAGGACTCACTAATCCTGAATTTTTTGTCACTTCAGATACACCTTTGATAATTTTACCACTTTCAGAAACAACTTTTTCAGCAACATTTTCAATTGTTTTTTCAGTTTTATTAATAACATCGGGAGCAGAATCCTTTATTTCTTCTGCCGCTTTTATAGCTCCCGCTGTTTTTATAGTACTATCTAAAAGTTTTTTTGATTTATCACCGTCGGGCTTTTTCGGCGGCTCAGGAGGCGGTGGTGGTTGAGAACTGCCGTTCTTTTTAGAACTTTGGCTTTTATCAGTATTTGTTACAGTGTATTTGGATTGCTTCGTTTTAGATACAGAACCTCCGCCATTTGTTACTGTTACGGTTTTTCCAGCTATTAATTTTTTCGGATCTGACGTGAAATTTTACAAATCTATATACTTTTTGTATCGAATATATTTATTTGAATGTAGATTATGATGTTTTATTCATTACAAAAATGGATTTTTATTTCACTACTAAAATAAAATAGTAGTTCGTTCCATTTTTTTTACAATATGTAGCAATATAATCTCGAGCTATATTATAGCTATCTTTTGGATTTATACCATTATATAACCAACTATCATATGTATATGAAAATTTATCTACATCAGTTTTTTTAATAACATCTCCACCATAAATTGTAGCGCCATTTTCATTCAATTTATCCAATATTTCAAAAACATCATTATAGTGCCACGCCAATTCTTTTATACCTAAAATTGGAAATAAATTTATTGATTTATCTATTAATTTTTTTTCTATGTAATCATTAATTATCATAATTTTCTCCTATCAAATATTTATTATTTTGGTAAAAACAATCTATGATTACAAATGACTCCATCAGGTTCAATTATGTACTCAAAAACTCCTTTTTTACCCATGTATTCACCTGGTATTTCGAACTTAGTTCTTTTCAAGCCATCCCCGCCTAAAATTTCACTTTTTATTGCATCGGAACCAAATGCATCAGCTGATTTTGGAAAGGAATGGAAATCTCCTTGTTCCATTTGTATTTTCACTTTCTCTGTATAATTAATATCGTTCAACGGGTTTGAAGAATTTATATTTGTAACATCTTCTTCAGTTTTATTTCTATCCTTATCATCAGGTTCTTTGTCGGGTTTTTTCGGCGGTTGAGAGCCTCCTCCTCCAGACTTTCTAGAGCCATGTCCAGTACCAGTATTTGTTTCGGTAGATTTAAATTGCTTAGTTTGAGACTCTTGTTTAAATCTTTCTACTTCATGTTTTTCAAATGTACTAAAAGGTTCTCGTTTTCGATGCATAAGACCCGTATTTTCCCATGTTTTAGCTACTCTATACCCAATCTCTTTGGAATTGTTTATTATTCTATTTCTATTATCTACAACTTGTTTTACCATCAAAGCCGCACCCAACGTTGCGCCTATGGGACCTGCTAATTTACCTAATGATGCCACGGCTTGGGTTGCCCCTTGTATATTGGCTAATGCTGGTACATAAAATCCACCTTTACCTGGAAGGTCATTTTCAAAAACTAAAATATTCTTTCTGTTGTCTAAAACATGCCATATAGAAATTAAATTGAATTGCTTTCTTTATACCTATGAATTTTATCTAAAAACTTTATAATAACTTCATTCAATTCTTTTTTTTCTTCTTCTAACCCTTTTCTGTCCCATTCATTCGGTTGACCATATCTATTGATAAAGCCAAGATCATCAGCCAATGCTTTCTTAAGTATATTTTTTAATTCATTTTGATATTTACTTAAATATGACATATCTAATTCTGCTAAATGATAAATTATTTCGCCATCACGTATCTCACCATAAAATGGGTCTATCCTTAAATATTTCATAGCTTTATCTACAGCAATTTCAACAAATCTATTTTGTCTTATCATTCTTAAAACATCTAAAATATTAATTTCTGATACTTTTTTATCTAATAACTGATTGTACCATATTTGAAGAGGGAAAAGTCCTCTTCCTAGTCCTTCTCCCAGGTCGTGCTCACAGTAGTCATACTCACGATTAAATAACTCTTTTATTGTTTTTTCTTCCATTATTCAATTCCCCCATACAGTTTAAATAATTCTTTTATTCTATCTATATATGATGTAGCTTTATTTAACTCATTAGTCAATAATGATTTAACTTCTATATCTAAATTTGGATTGTTAAGAGAATTTCCTAAAGATATTTTAACTTTATCTAATGTAGCGAACGAGCATTTCATTTCATAAAGATGTTGAAAAGGTTCACCGGTTTTATCATCAAGGATTGGCTCGCCTTTTAAATCGCATAAGGTTCCGCTAAAGTCTGTTTCCTTTAAGTGGTCACGAATAGTATTTTCTAATTTATTGATGCTAGCTCTTTGAGCAGGAGTCAATTTATTTAAAACTGCATCCGACACATCATTTACTATTTTACCGCTTTCAGAAACAACTTTTTCAGCAACTTCTGTTACCTCTTCTGCAATTTTTTCTCCCTCAGAAACAACATTATTTATAACTTCTTCGGCTTTTTCAACAAGCTCGGGATTATGTTCTTCTACAGTTTTTAAAATTCCGCCGCCTATTGCTTTCGCACCATCTTTTAAAATCTTTTTCTCTTCTTCGCTAGGTGGCTTTCTGCTTCCACCACCATTACCACTTGGTCCTTCTGGCGGTTCGGGAGGAAATGGCGGCTGAGAACCTCCTCCTCCAGACTTCCTAGAGCCATGTCCATTACCAGTATTTGTTTCGGTAAATTTAATTGAATTTCTGAGTAATTGGTTTAAAAAACTTAGATTTTAACAATGTTGAATTTTGATCCCTTACATTTTTCCCAAAAATCAAAAGGTTTTTTTCAACAATATTGCTGAATTCTTCTAAAAGTACTTTTTCAGACCAAATTATATTATTTGTTTCACTATTAGAAAGATTGATAACTAATACATCGCTCTTATTCTTACAGAATGTTAATTTAACTAAATTCAATGACAACAACTGTAATTCAAACTCTTTGTTCTGTAACAATACATCTACTGCTTGATCCAATTCTGATAGCCAATATAAAATATTTTCGTTTCCTTCTTCGCCATCAAACAATCTTCTGCTTGGACAAAATCCTAATTTTCTTTCATTAATATTCATTTCAAAATATCCATATATGCCGTTACACTCTTTATCAAATTCTAGTAAATCTATATTTTTTAAATTGTCTGTAATAATCCACTTTATTTCAAACATGTCATTTACCTCCAATAAATTTTATAATTTCTTCATAGTTGTAAACATGGCATCCGTATCCCGTTTTAAAAATACCATCCTGAAGGTACACCGTTACTTGCTCCCCTAAATAGTTAAATACATGTTTGCCTGTACTAATGCCATTATTTATAGCATCTCTATATCCAAAATTCAATGCATCTTTGACTTGAGAAATAGACCAACTAGAATTAAAAAATGTTTTATTTTTCAAATATATTTCCGCTGCATCTTTACTAATGTATTTTAATTGATTAGCAAAATTAACCGGTACATGATCATTCATAGGATGTTTTATAGCTTTACTACTTAATTCGCAAACCTTTTCCGCAACATTTGTTACAGGTTCTTTTGTTGCATTAACTATTTCAGGTATAACCTCAACAACTTTATCTTTAGCTTCCGCGGCTGCTTCTTCTACTTCGGTTAGTAGCTCTTCCCCTTTTTCAACGAGCTCGGGATAATGTTCTTCTGCATACTTTAAAACCGCACCACCCGTTGCTTTTAAACCATCTTTTAAAATCTTTTTCTCTTCTTCGCTAGGTGGCTTTCTGCTTCCACTTCCATTACCACTTGGTCCTTTTGGCGGTCCGTTTTCGCTACCATTACCACCCGGTCCTTTTGGCGGCTGAGAGCCTCCTCCAGTCTTTCTAGAGCCTTGTTTGATAATTAACTTCTGGCCGATTTGTAATTTCTTTGCGGTATCTTTTGTTAAACCGTTGAACTTCATAAGCTGACATACATTAATGCGATGCTTCTGGGCTATCGTTGTTGGATTTTCACCTTTCGATACAATATGATAAACCGTTCCATCTTTTGTCGTAATCGTTTTTGGTTTTATCGGTTTAATAATTGTTCTATGTTTCTTCACAACTTTTTTATTTTGGCTTTTTACTTTATTATTCTGCGTTTTTTGTTCAGTATTGTTATTTGCCTCTTGGTACCTTTGGCTCTTAATATCGTCAAGTATTTGTGATTCATTTGAGTTGCATGATGGAGTTGTTAGTACGGCAGTAATCCCAATAGCAGTAGCAATCCCCATGAGTGGACCTAACGCAGGTGCAGAAATAGTTGCAGCCGTAAATAAAGCTGCTAATTGGTTCAAATCTGTTTGCGGAGTTGCTACTGCTCCACCACCAATGCTCTCTATATCATTTTCTTCTACTAAAACATATACTCGATCTTCTAAAACGTTATTTAATATTTCTAATCTTCTTTTATGCTCTGGTATTAGATTGAGTTCTAACAGGGCATATACATAATCTTGAAATTTCCAACAGACTTCTATCTCTTCTATTGCCGCTGTTTTTGCATCTGTTCCTGTATATTTACATTCATTTTTGATAATTTGATGAATCTTTTTAACATACTCCCTAAACTCCTCTTCGGCTTTTTCTTTTTCTATTTCGGATTCTTCTTCCTCCTCTTTTTGACCATTTTCTTTAATCGGATCAACTGCTTCTAACTTATTTGTTGTTCCTTCCGTGATTTCTTGCTCTTTCTTTTCAGGTAATTTTTCTGTGTTTTTTATGGTATATTCACTTTCATTATCATACGTGTGTGCAAGAACAGATGAACCTGTATTTATTAACATTATCGCTGAAATAAACATGCTGAAAAATTTTTGTATTTGCCTGTTCAAATTTATCACCTCAATTATTCATTTATGATTTTATAACATTGCGAAAAAAACATATATTGACATTTGTTTTAAACTTTTTGAAAATAAAAAATAAAAATTAGTCGATAATTAATAAAATTTAATGTTTAAAATGAATTTTACTTATTTTAATAGGACTTGGGCACACCTGCTGCTTTATTATTTAAAACAGCTTTTATATTAAGCGCTCAAGTCCTTTTTACCTTTTATATGTTTTTATTGGTATAGTTTGATTAAAGGATTAAACCGGAGTTGCTGATGTGTTAGATGCGCTGTTTGAAGTTTTTTGAGAAACTGCTTCTTTGCTTGTGAAAAGTTTTTTTGCTGATACGAACAAGTTTACTACTGAAGTAACTGTTTTAGCCACTAATCCTACACCTATCAATGCTACCGATGTCGCTCCTACTCCTAACGCAATTTTACACCCTACAACTACTTTATGTCCCATATCTTCTAATGCATCTGTTACAGATTTTATCGGATTTAACGAACTTATTTTTTCACATGCACGTGAGAAGAATCCTTTATTTTTTTCTTCTTCGAGCCTCTTTCTTTCCTCCTCTAATCTTTTTTGCTCTTCAGCTTGCTGTTTGGCTATTCTTTCTTGTTCTTCTTTTAGTCTAGCTTGCTCTTGTGCTTCTTTTTCCTGTTGTTTTCTTATTTCCTCCAGCATTCTTTCTTTTTCCATTAGTTTATTGTACAATTTTTTGTTTTCTTCTTGTTGTTTTTTAGCTTCTTTTAATTCAAATTCTGCTTGTTGTTCTTTTATTTTTAATTCTTTCAACAATTTAATGCAACTCAAAAAATCTTCTTTAATTTCTTCTATTTTTTCTAATGTTTTAAGTTGTTCATTCAACAATTTTATTGATGATCGTCTTACATTTATTTTTTCTTCATATAGCTTAACTCTTAATTTCGCTACTTTTAATTCTGACCTTAACAATTTATCCTCTTTTGAAATAAGTTCAGCTCTAACTTTATCAATTTTATTATTTTTATTGTTATTTTTATTATCAAGTTTTTGATGAATTTTGTTTGCCCATTTATTACCGAAGTTTTGTTTATCTTCATCAGTTATACATTCAGGATGATTTTCTAAGAATTTTTTTAATTTAGACTCATATTTGTTTTTGACTTCATATGCTGCTGTTGCTTTAGGTATATATTCTTTTATTTTTTTTTGCAAATTTGCTTTTTCGACTTTTATTTTTTCCTCAGTTTCTTTTTGCCATTTTGCTAATTCTTCTCTTTTGCGCTTCATTTTTTCTTCTTCTTCTTTACGTTTTCTCTCTTCCGCTTCTT
>JAUNCP010000033.1 GCA_030526535.1 Clostridia bacterium
GCTGTCTTCACATTGGAATTTTTATCTTTATTCACCTTTTCTTTACAAAAATCAGCATAGGACTGTGAGATTTTCTTAACTATCATTTCCGAACGGTCACAACGCTTTAAAAAGTCCAATGAAAAATCTTTTGTACTTATATATTCTTTCTTGGAAACAAGTCCTATAATATGCTCAAAATTTTTTCTTGCCAAGTTGCTTTCTTTCGACCAACAAAGCGTCTTTAATTTGCAAAACCCACATACTTCACAAGCTGAATCTGTGCAAACCTTTCTAAAATCAATTTCAGAATTGTCTTGTATTTTACTGGAAACGCTTTCAACCAACCCCGGCAATGATTTAATGGCTTTTGAAACCGAAAAAAGTTTATTGGAAATTATATTTTTTAACCCTTCTGAATTTTTGGATTCTGAACTTTCTCCAAAAATAACAGGCATTTTTATACTGTCAAAAAAATCCATAGGTAAAATCAAAAATATTATACCGGCAAATATTGACTCGTATACAATTGAAACAATTTTTTCCGAATCTCCCGACGAAAAAGAAAGCAATATATTTGCAAATAAAAATGAAAAGCATACCGATACTTTCCCGAACTTGGAAAAAAGCCCCGCCAAAATTCCGCCAAAAGCATAACAACCGGAAATATATGTAAGTTCATGAGAAGAAAGTCCTATCGCCACCCCTGCAGTCGTCCCGACAATTGTTCCGCCAATTATATCGTTTAAATATGCAAAAATCATTATAAAACAAATCGCAAAAGTTTTTCCTACAGATATTCCGAAAAATGATATATCTGCCATTGACAAAAAAAGTATTCCAAAACTTATTGAAACATATGTAAAATCTCGCATATTCAAAGAACTGATTTTTTTCTCTGAAAAAATTTTAATGGATTTATCAAAAAAATATGCAACTCCCGATGAAATTAACGCCTCTAACATAACTATTGAAAAATCTTTAACGCATATCTTTCCTGAAAAACGCATTGCAACACCCGTAGCAAAGGACGAGAAAAAGACCGTAAGCGGTATATATAAAAAATGATTTTTTAATTTCGGAAAATCATTACACGCCCATTTTATAGCTAAAATAGAAATTACCGTAGAAATATATCGCACACCAAATCCTATACCTATATTTGAAAAATAGCCCAGCAAAATTCCTATTGCAAGCGTTCCGGATTGTAAATCTTTGATACACGCACACAACGATACACCAAACGGATAGTATCTATTAAACACTGTACATCTTGATACCAGTATTCCGGAAATAAAATATGTTGTTTTCATAAAAACTTGTTTTAGTGAATAACTTTTTATAAATTCAAAAATTTTCCTGTGTGATTTCGCAATTTTTGTTCTCATCAATAAAACGCCACCTTTTATAACTTCTTCATATATTGTAGTAGCTATTAATAATTATTTACTGTCAAATCACGCTGGAAATTTTTTGAGATTTTTAAAATATTTTATTATTTTACCGAATTCATAGGCGAATATTGGAAATAAACCTTATAATTTATCATATTTTTTGTAATAAATTCCCAAATAATTCCACCTTTGTTATAGTATTTTCTTACACTTTTAAATCATTTTTTCTAAAAATAATATTTCATGGTTTTCTCTACCTTATATTTCGCCTTTTTTATATGTCGAGAAACCGAAGAAACACTTATTTCGAGCTCTATTGATATATCTTTCATTTTCATTTTTTCTCCATAATAAAGTAATATACATTTTCTCTGCCTCTCTGTAAGCTCTCCGTATAAAACATTTTTTAAAGACCTTAACATTTTTCTGTAATTCATATCTTCGCCGTCAAAACGAGATATATTGTAATTAGACAAGCTAAATATTGACTCCGTAAAATCATCCAACATCATCACTCTATTTTCCAATTTCAATTACCTCGTGCTTTCTGTTTAAATATTTTCCCATGTGCATTAAATCTAAATACATTCCGTAAAGAATAACAATACGATAATGTATTTGTTCGTATTCAAAATTTTTCAAACTCTCACTTTCCGCCTTTAAATATTTTATATGCCTTTTTAATTCATGCGCTTGTTTTAAATATTGATCCGCCAAAGTTTTATACCACATTGTAATCCTCCTCGTTAACTACACAATTCGTGTAGTAAAATATAAAAAAATAAGAAGTATACGATTAATCATATTTCGACGTTTTCATCGTTTTCTCGCCCCCCTTTTTAATAGTTTGCGATTTTATGGTATCATATGTATATTAATTAGTCAACAAAAAAATATTTTTTAATTCTAACGCACAAAAATAAACAAAATTTATTACGTAATAAAAAAATTTATACTTTACCATATTTAAATATAATTAAATTAATTGACAAATTTCGATAATTATTTACTTTTGAGTATTATAAAATATCAAGGTCAACGATATTGGTATAATAATTTAGAACCAAAAATCCAAATATGGTTAATTTAATTTTTTAATATATAGTTTAAGGAGTGAGTAATCATCGAAACGACGTTTGGAATAAAATTACAATATTTAAGAATGAAAAAAGGGCTGACACAATCGCAATTAGCTGATTTACTTAATATTTCCGCATCAAGTGTAGGAATGTATGAGCAAGGTCGTCGAGAACCCAATAATAGGATGCTTTTTAAAATCTGCAAACTATTTAATGTCAGTAGTGACTATATTTTAGACAAAGATTTTTTTAAAATTGAAAATCCAAAAATTGAAAATTTTTCTGAAAGTCAAGAAATATTAAACGCAATTTCAGAATTTATAATTATGCTTAAATGCCACAAAAAATTAACTTTAAACGGAATGATATTAACACAATCCGAAAAAGAAAAAATAATTTTACAGTTGGAAAAAGCTATGAAAAATGTAATAAAAAATTGTAATTCGATATAGCTCCTCTGTCACACACATTTTAATTTTAAAGAATATAATAATTGTAAAAAGAAATTTAAATGGTTAAGTTTCGGCCACCTAAATTTATTATTTATATAGCGGTGACAAATATGTGTAATTACAGGCAACAAGGTATCTTATCGCTCGCTTTTGGGCTGGGGCTTACGCTTTCATTTTTGTTTCCGGAATCTCTGATTATAATTATTATTTCCATAATTATAGTTACATTATCCGTTGCTCTTATAAAATGTTGATTCTAAATACAGAGGTGATAAACTTTATGAAAGTAGTAGTATTAAGAAGCCCAAAATTTTTAGGATTTTTTCTAAGAAAAATTTTTGGAATAAAAAAAGAAAAAATTTAATTTATTTTTTGCACCCTATCGGGTGCATTTTTTTGAAAAAATCATTTTTAAAAAACAAAACTCCCGCAAAAAATTTTGCGAGAGTTTATTTCATCGTATTTTATTAATACATTCCGCCCATTCCGGCATCCGGCATTCCCGGTTGTTGAGTTTGAGGTTCTTTTTTGTCCGCTATCAAAGCCTCTGTGGTTAATACCATACTTGCAACCGACGAAGCATTTTCGAGAGCTGAACGTGTAACCTTAGTAGGATCAACTATGCCGAATCCTATCATATCGCCATATTCATCTTTTAATGCGTTGTATCCATATCCTACTTTTGCTTGTGTTTTAACGTTTTGGACTATTACTGAACCCTCAAGACCTGCATTTACAGCTATTTGTTTTAATGGTTCCTCCAAAGATTTTAAAACGATTGTAGCACCGGTTTTTTCGTCACCGACACAAGCGTTTACTGTTTCTTCTACACTTGGAATAGCGTTAATGAGAGCTATTCCGCCGCCTGCTACGATTCCTTCTTCGACAGCAGCTTTAGTAGCGGCAAGAGCATCTTCTATACGAAGCTTTTTCTCTTTCATTTCTACTTCTGTAGCAGCTCCTACTTTTATTACCGCTACGCCTCCGGCTAATTTTGCAAGACGTTCTTGAAGTTTTTCTCTATCAAAATCAGAAGTCGTTTCTTCTATTTGATTTCTGATTTGATTTACTCTCGATTTAATTTCTTCGGCATTTCCGGCGCCGTCAACTATTATTGTGCGTTCTTTTTCAACTTTTACTTGATGTGCCCTACCGAGTTGTTCTATCGTTGTGTTTTTAAGTTCTAATCCGAGTTCTTCAGAGATAACTTCTCCTCCTGTAAGAATTGCTATATCTCTGAGCATTTCTTTTCTTCTGTCGCCAAATCCAGGAGCTTTTACGCCTACACACGCAAAAGTACCACGAAGTTTATTTACGATTAATGTAGCAAGTGCGTCGCCTTCTATGTCGTCAGCAATAATTACTAATTTTTTGCCTGATTTTACTACTTGCTCTAAAAGCGGAAGTATTTCTTGAATGCTTATTATTTTTTTATCGGTTATTAAAATATAAGCGTCGTCAATTACAGCTTCCATTTTATCGTTATCTGTGACCATGTATGGTGAAACATATCCGCGGTCGAACATCATTCCTTCCACTACTTCGGAATATGTTTCTGCGGTTTTGGATTCTTCTACTGTAATTACACCGTCAGAACTTACTTTTTCCATTGCTTCTGCAATAAGTGTTCCGATAAATTCATCTGCAGCAGAAATTGTCGCAACACGTTTTATGTCTTCAGTTCCTGTTATCGCTTTAGAATTTTTAACAACGGCTTTTACTGCCGCATCTACCGCTTTGCTAATTCCTTTTTTAAGTACCATTGGATTTGCTCCGGCAGCAACATTTTTCATTCCTTCACGAATCAATGTTTGAGCTAAAAGTGTTGCGGTAGTTGTTCCGTCACCGGCAATATCATTAGTTTTAGTCGCAACCTCTTTAACAAGTCCCGCACCCATATTTTCAAACGGGTCGTCGAGTTCAATTTCTTTTGCAATTGTAACGCCGTCGTTTGTTATAAGCGGCGCACCGAATTTTTTATCAAGAACTACATTTCTTCCTTTTGGACCAAGTGTTATTTTTACTGTATCTGCCAGCTTATTGATTCCGTTTAAAAGAGCTTTTCTCGCATTCTCACCGTATTCGATTTCTTTTGCCATAAGTATAATTCTACCCCTTTATTGTAAGTTTACTTTATAAAATTTATATTAAGAAATTATCGCTAAAATTTCTGATTGAGGAATAATTATATATTCTACTCCTTCAAGTGTAAATGGCGTACCGGAATTTTTAGGTATTAATACCATATCACCGCTGTTTACACACATTTCTATTTTTTGTCCGTTAACATATTCACCATTTCCTCTTGCAATTACTTTGGCAGTCAATGGTTGTTCTTTTGAACTTCCTGCAAGAATTATACCGCCTCCGGTAGCTCTGTCAGATTTTTGTACCTGAACCACTACTTTGTTTAAAATAGGTCTGATTGCTGATCCCAAATTAAAAACCCCCTTAAAAAATTAGGTAAATCTTAGCACTCTAAACTTACGAGTGCTAATAGTTATATTATTACCAATTCAAAAAAAAGTCAATAGATTTTATCACTGAATTTTAATTTCGGTAATTATACATATAAATATATGTATTTTGAAAAAATTAATATTTGTATTGTCAGATGTATTTCAGTATGATATGTAAATTTTAAATATTTTTTTAAAAAAATAATTGATATAATTATTCATATATGATAAATTAAAATCATCCTTAGTGTTCATTCACGAAGTTCACTAATAGGAAATCTTTAATATTTTCACTTTTAAGGAGAGATGCAAAATGGCAAAATACAAAGAGTTAAGAGAAACTTTTAAAAAAATACAAAACAAAAGAAAAAAATTGAAAGATTTAATCGGAGATGAATTTAATTTATTGGGCAATGGCAAATCATTCTATAACAATATATCTAAAGAATTTAAAGACTTAAAAAAAATTCTTAAAGATATCCAAAAAAAGCACGACTGGCTATCAAAAGACTTATCCGATCCCAATAATAAAATTGAAATTTACTCGGGCAAAGCTTCAAAAATTCTTAGCTCTCAAGACAATAAAAATCTATTAGATTTAGGCAGCCATCTGGAAATAATACGCCAAGAAATAGAAAAAATAAGACTATCAAAAATAAAACTTTTTTATGGAGAAAACACAAAGCAAAATTCAAGCTACAGCATAATAAAGTCTCACTGCAAATCAAGTAAACTTGACAATGACAATTTACCCAATGATAAAATTTTAGAATTAGCTGAAAAATATTTAGGATGGATAGAAAATAGAATAGCAATTGTAAAAAATTCTCCAACAGAAAGATCTAGAAAGACGCCGGATGAAATTTTAGGAGATATTCAACTGGCAAATAAGCAATTGTTAAATATAAATAATTTACTAGACGATATATCGAGCTCTAACAATATAGCGCTTATCAAAATCTCACTAAAAAAAGCCTTAACATACGCAGCAACAATAGCATCACTTGTTTCGGGACTCTACGCTTGGTGGTATAGTGGAAGCTAAACTATAGTTCCACCGCCGAGAAGAAGATTATCGTCTGTGTAAAATACGACAGACTGACCCGGAGCGGGAAAATAAATTTCTGAATCAAACTCAATTTTTACTTTATTCTCATCTATGTAGTAAATATTACAAGGCACCGGCTGAGCTCTATAGCGAATTTTCGCTAGGGCTCTTATTTTGTCCGGAATTTTTTCATACAAAGGAAAATTTACATCTGTAGCAAAAATTTCGGAACGTTTTCCATGCTCTAAATCACTGAGAATTACACTATTCTCTTCACTGTTTATATTAAAAACATAAGCAGGTGTTCCAAGAGCTATTCCCAAACCTTTTCTTTGACCAACTGTATAATTTATTATTCCTTTATGAGTACCCAAAACATTTCCGCTCACATCTTTAAAATTACCTATTTTCGGCAGTTGCCCTGTATAATTTACTATAAATTGTGCAGGAGAAATATTTTTTATAAAGCATATATCTTGGCTTTCGGATTTGTTCGCAACCGGTAAATCATATTTTTTAGCTAACTCTCTAACATATGTTTTTTCATAATCTCCAATCGGGAACAATGTATGAGAAAGCTGATATTGACTTAATTTATAAAGAAAATAACTTTGATCTTTAGTAGATTTAGATTTTTTTATTGTCCAACGTTCATAATTTTCATCATAAATTATATTTGCATAATGTCCTGTCGCAACATAATCACATCCATTCTCAATTGCAAAGTCAAGCATTATCCCGAATTTTATTGTCGGATTACACATAACACATGGATTCGGCGTCCTGCCATTTTGATATTCATTAACAAAATAGTCTATAACATTACTTTTGAACTCATCTTTTAGCGAAAGAACATAATGCTTAATTCCTAATTTATCGGCGACTTTTTTGGCATCAGATATTGCCGAATTTGATTTTTCGCCCAATAAATCAAGCGTAACCCCACAAACTTCATAACCTTTTTCGATTAACATCGCTGCAGCTGTTGAACTATCAACCCCACCGCTCATTCCTACCATTACTTTTTTCATCCAATAATGACTTCCTTTCAATATATAAACTCAACATAAATCCCACTACCATACGATAGTGGGATAAATGGTGAGCCATCGGGGACTCGAACCCCGGACAACCGGATTAAAAGTCAGGTGCTCTACCAACTGAGCTAATGGCTCGTATTAAATTTGAATGGCTGGGATGGCTGGATTCGAACCAGCGAATGATGGAGTCAAAGTCCACTGCCTTACCGCTTGGCTACACCCCAACAAAAAGTGGTTTATATTAATGGGGTGGATAATCGGAGTTGAACCGATGGCCTCCAGAGCCACAATCTGGCGCTCTAGCCAACTGAGCTATATCCACCATAATTCCAATGGTGCGCCAGAAGGGATTCGAACCCCTGACCTACTGCTTAGAAGGCAGTTGCTCTATCCTGCTGAGCTACTAGCGCAGATGTCGGCACCACATCATATACAACGATTAAATGGAGCGGGTGATGGGAATCGAACCCACGCTATCAGCTTGGAAGGCTGAAGTTCTACCATTGAACTACACCCGCACATCCATCGTTGTCTATATTCTATCACGATATAAAGTGTGTTGTCAACATATTTTTGTTATTTTTTGAAAATATATAGATTAAAAATTTGTTCTTTATTTGTTTGATTAAATTATAAACCCTATTTTTTCTTTTATTATACTCAATTTTTTTACAGATATTTCCAAAGCTTTCTTTGCGGCATCTTTATAACATTCTTCGAGATATGATTTATCTTCTAAGTATTCTTTTGCTTTTTTCTGTATTGGAGTTAGCTCTTGTATGATAGCTTCTGCAACGCATTTTTTAAAATCACCATATCCTTTTCCTGCAAACTCGTCTTCAATTTCAATTACAGACTTACCGGTTATAACAGAATATATGCTGATTAAATTATCAATTCCTGTATGCTCTCCCCTAAATTTGACTTCTGAATAAGAATCCGTAACAGCTTTTTTGAATTTTTTCACGATGTCATCCGGGCTATCTGAAAGCAAAATACAACCGTTTTTATTTTCATCCGATTTAGACATTTTTTTCGTAGGATCTTGAAGTGACATAATTCTTGCACCTATTTCAGGAATCATTGGCTCCGGCATTTTTAAAACGTCACCATAAATACCATTAAAACGCTGAGCGATATTTCTGGTTAACTCGACATGTTGCTTTTGGTCTTCTCCAACCGGCACAAAATCAGTACCATATAGCAATATATCAGCTGCCATAAGAGTCGGGTAACAAAACAACCCCACATTTATATTGTCAGCGTGCTTTTGAGATTTATCCTTAAATTGTGTCATACGTGAAAGCTCACCGTATTGCGTATAACAATTTAATAACCAAGCTAATTCTGAATGAGTATAAATATGGCTTTGAATAAAAAACAAACTTTTTTTTGGGTCAATACCACAACCCAAAAATATTGCATACAGCTCCAACGTGCGCTTTTTTAATAATTCAGGATCTTGACGAACCGTTATCGCATGAAGGTCTGCCAAAGCGTATATACATTTATAATCATCTTGCAAATTTACTAAATTTTTCAAAGCACCGATATAATTCCCGAGAGTTAATTCACCGCTTGGTTGAATAGCACTAAACACTGTTTTTTTATTATCCATAAATTTCGTTCCTTTCAAAAATTACTTTTTCTATATTCTACCGCAATTTTAATTTTAAATAAAGACAAAGCCAGCTAGAATATGCTGGCTTTAAAAGTTTTATTTTTAATTAAACAATTCAGCTTGCTCGTTTTCAAATTTATCTTTGATTTCAAGTATAAATTTTGTTTCGGAAATCTTTTGCCACGGCAAAATCCATATTTCTAATATTCCAAGTGTGAATATGGATAAAATATGCCATCCGATAAAGCTTAATTGTAATAAAAATAAGTCCATTTTGTGACCGTTCATTATCATTCTACTTAAATCTAATATTTCTTTTGACCTTTTAGAATCATATTTTTCGTCTGCAAGCAAATAATTAACCATTGCAAACTGGTATTTCTTTATTATTCCGGGAATAACAAATAAAAGTGAGTACAACAAAACAATCAAAAATTCAAGACATTTTGTTGCAAAAATTTCAAAACTAAATTTTGAAATTAACATTTTGGGCTCTACTTCTTTTTTGTTAACAAGATTTGTCATATAAACCGCTCCGCCAACATTTATAAGCCATAAAACACCGGTAATAATAATTGATAGTACAAATAAACCTCCATAACCAAAAAATTGCATTTCTGAACTTGTAATTCCTAAAATTAAAATAACAAGCCATTTTTCCCATTCACATTCTTTAAACAACTGCTTTGCAAAAGTTTTAATCTCAGTTCTAGACATTTAATCACCTCCATCGTGTATTTTCTACTGATTTTATCATAAAATAACAAAAATGTCAACATTTTTTAGATTTACAAAAACCAATATTTTAGTTCATAATTAAATATCATTTCCTAATTTTATTCTCAATCTTGAAATTTACAAATACGAGAAAATAAATACAAAGTAGAAATAATGATACAGAACCATGAATTGTTAAAGCATTGGATTTTATTAAAGTAATATTTTTAGATATTGTAGAAAAAACTCGTTGTGTATTCTCGTTTGAAATTAAAAAAATATAAAAAGTAAAACTTGTCAAAATACCATTTATTAGTCTAAAAAATAAAAATTTTCTAAAATTAAAGTCACTACCTTTCAAAATCGACGCTATTTGTAAATGTGCACAAAGTCCGCCAAAACCAACCGAAAAAGCTAAAATAATCGGCGAAACATTATATCCAATTGACTGCACACATACTGAAGTTATCTCTAAAAACGATATAAAAAACGTCTTTGAATCCAAAACCGACATTCCAAACTTTTCGAATAAGAAATCACTTAAAATTTTAAAAATTCCAAAATCATTCAGCAAACCTATTAAAACCGAAAAAACTATTATCAATGCACACATTTCTATTAATGATTCACTGACAACTTTTGCTGATACTACAAAACTTTCAGAAATACTATCTTCTTTTTTATTCTCTGAAAAATTATTTTCAAAATAAAAATTTTTATCGGTTATTCTCTCTTTTAGCCCAACGAAAATACCTATTAAAACAGCTAAAATTACTTGTATTAAAAATATAATTAGCCCCATAAATCTATTATTTAAAATTTGGTCTCCTAAAATCGTTATAATAAAAGCCGGACCTGAATTTACACAAAAACACATTATAAAATTTAACTGCTTGACTGTTATTTTTTTATTATCAAAAAGAATTTTTGCGCATTTAGCTCCGACAGGATATCCGCCAATCAAACTTAATAAAATAAGCGGTAAAGTATATCCCGGTAAAAAAAATAAAAATTTAGTTATCTTATTAATTGTTTTATTACAATCCATATTCATAGCTATTATTACTATAAACGAGGATATAAACATAAACGGAAACAATGACGGAATCAGCAAATTAAAACAATAATTCATTCCCAATTTCACGGATTTGTTTGTCATAGATGGCGATAAAATTAATATAATGCTCACAATTATCAGAAAAATCAATATAGAAATATTTTTTACTTTTCGAGCAAAATAATTAACTTTTTGCGTCATTAAAATTTTCCCTCTTTCATACTGTTATTTGTAAATATATAATCCTTTCTATGTTATTTTTATTTTTGATTATGCATATTAATTCAACAAGATAAAAATATTAAAGAGGTTGACGTATAATTTTGAATTTAAAAAATAAAAAACTTTCAGATTGTAAAAAAAAAATATTTCAAAATTTTTCTTCATCCCATATTGCGAAGGCTTTGAACCCAATTAATTTAGAATTCAAAGGAAACAACGAAGCGATAATAGAAGGATTCAAGACAATTGAAGAATACGATGAAAACATGGTTAAATTAAAATCAAAAAAAATGACAATAATTTTTTTCGGAAATAATTTGGAAGTTAAATGCATATCTTTTGACAGTATAATCGTAAGCGGTACCATTACATCGGTCAATTTTAATTAATTATTTTTCACGGCAAATGATACTCAGAGGTGTTTTTTTGTTTTTAAAATCTATAAGGTGGCTTTTGGGGTATACCTCATTCGAACTATACGGCGGGTGTTCGGAAAAATTTATTAATCTGACACGTAAAAACAAAATCAATATTTGGAATTTAAAAACCGAAATCGGATGTCTTACAGGAGAAGTAGCTACTTGCGAATATAATCAGTTAAAAAATTTAGCAAAGTGCTCCGGGTCCGTAATATGTATCAAATCACA
>JAUNCP010000034.1 GCA_030526535.1 Clostridia bacterium
TAATAATAGATAATCAATTTCAATATTTTTAGTAAATAAATATTTATTAATAATAGGAAAAAATTATATGATTTAAAAATAGCTAATTTGAAAAAAATTTTAACTAATATACTATTTTTAGAAACAAAAACCTCTCGGAATTTTTCCGAGAGGTGGTATTTAATGTAAAATTATTTTACTTCTACTTGTGCGCCGAGTTCTTCGAGTTGTTTCTTGATGTCTTCAGCTGCTTCTTTAGAAGCTTTTTCTTTTACTGTTTTTGGTGCTTCATCAACAATTGCTTTTGCTTCTTTTAATCCAAGTCCTGTGATGTCTTTTACTGCTTTAACAACTTTAATTTTGTTGTCGCCTGCTGCTTTTAATACTACATCAAATTCTGTTTTTTCTTCAGCTGCTGCTGCGCCACCTGCAACAGGAGCTGCTGCAACTGCTACAGGAGCCGCTGCTGATACTCCGAATTCTTCTTCAAGAGCTTTTACGAGTTCGCTGAGTTCGAGAACTGTTAATGATTTTACATCTTCGATTAATTTTGTTACTTTTTCTGACATTATTATTTACCTCCAAAAATTATTAAAAAATTTAAAATTTTATTATGCGCTTTGCTTTTCAGCAATTGCATTCAATGCTACTACTAATCCTTTAAGTGTGCCGTTAAGGACAGTAGCAAATCCTGTAATAGGAGCATTGAGTCCTCCCAACGCCTGAGCCACAAGAACCTCTCTGGATGGGAGTTTTGCAAGATTTGAAACTTCTTTTGAACTTATGACTTTATCGTCGATAAATCCGGATTTAATTTTGAAAAATTCATGGTCTTTAGCGAAATCGCAGAGAATTTTTGATGCCGCAACATAATCGTTTTCGCTTATTGCGATAGCTGTTGAGCCTTCGAAAGATGAGCTCAAGTCTGCTATATTTGTATCAGCAACGGCTCTTCTTAAAAGCGTATTTTTCGCCACCATGTATTTAACTCCGCAATCACGCAAATCTTTTCTGAGTTTTGTATCGTCGACTACGTTTATTCCCTGATAACTTACGACAACACCGGCACATGAATTTTTCAGTTTTTCGGAAATATCGTTGACAATTGCTTTCTTTTGCTCCAAAATTTTAGTACTAGGCAATTTTAATTCACCTCCAATTTAAAGTACATAAATACAAAATCAGCTTTTCGACGTTCCGAAAGAACAAAGAAAAGCTGAAAACATTTCCGAATCAGCATTTTCCTAAGTAGGAAATTAAGCATAAACGCACCTACCGTCTTCGGAAAATCGCACTATCTTCTATGAATATATCATATAAAAATAAATTTGTCAACAATTACATACTTTCAAGTTTTCCGGAATTTATTTTAACTCCCGGACCCATTGTAGATGAAACCACACATGACCTGATGTATTGGCCTTTGCTCGCTTCAGGTTTTGCTTTTATAATTGCTCCCATGAGTGCTTCAAAGTTTTCGTAAAGTTTTTCCGCACCGAAAGAAGCCTTCCCGATTGGGCAGTGAATAATGTTGGTTTTGTCCAAACGATATTCAATCTTACCGGCCTTAGCTTCTTGGATGGCCTTAGCGATATTTGTTGTAACAGTACCGGCTTTTGGATTTGGCATTAAACCTCTTGGTCCCAAAATCTTACCGAGTCTACCGACAACACCCATCATATCAGGTGTTGTGATTAATACGTCGAAATCCATCCAGTTTTCACTCTGGATTTTTTGAGCCATTTCTTCAGCTCCGACATAATCTGCACCGGCTTCTTGCGCCAATTTTTCATTTTCACCTTTACATATAGCTAGAATTTTTACTTTCTTTCCTGTTCCGTTTGGAAGAACAAGAGCACCACGAACCTGTTGGTCAGCGTGACGTGAGTCAATGCCCAGGCGTACATGAAGTTCAACCGTTTCGTCAAAAGAAGCTTTAGCGGTTTTTACGCAAATATCAATTGCTTCCTTTGCATCATAAAAATTTTTTTGTTCGAAAGATTTTGCACTTTCATTATATTTTTTTCCATGTTTCATTTTTCTGTTTTCCTCCTGAATTAGTGGTAAAATCGGATTTTTTCCTCCCACGCTCGGGGTATTAGTCAACAACCTCTATACCCATACTTCTGGCAGTACCTGCTATCATGCTCATTGCTGTGTCTAAACAGGAAGCGTTTAAATCGGGTGTTTTGATTGTTGCAATTTCTTCAATTTGTTTTTTGGTGATTTTTCCAACTTTTGTTTTATTTGGAACACCTGAACCGGACTCTAAACCACAAGCTTTTTTTATGAGAACCGGAGCCGGTGGGGTTTTTGTTACAAAAGTAAATGAACGATCCGCATAAATAGTGATAACTACAGGGATAATCATTCCCATTTGATCTTTTGTACGGTCATTAAATTCTTTTGTGAAATTCATAATATTGATACCATGCGGTCCCAATGCAGAGCCGACAGGTGGTGCAGGCGTAGCCTTACCTGCGGGAATTTGTAATTTAACAATTGCGTTGACTTTTTTTTCAGCCAATGTTCGCACCTCCAAATTTTGTGGTAAATTTCGAAATAATCAATATTTTATTTCTCCCACTTAAAACATTGCTGTTATATGATAAAATATTTTCTACATAACCGGTTTTAGTTGTATAAGCTCAAGTTCTGCCGGAGTTTCCCGGCCGAACATAGAAACATTAACATAAGCTTTTTTTGTTTTTTTGTTTATACTTGTAACGGTTCCCGTCATATTGGCGAGAGGTCCGTCTATAATGCTTACAACGTCACCGACATTATACGCCAGTTCAACATTTTCAGTTTCTACGCCTAGTTTTTTAACTTCTTCCGGTGAAAGGGGAAGAGGTTTGGTTGATTGTCCGACAAAACCTGTGCAACCACGAGTATTTCGCACAATGTACCAAGATTTATCATTCAATATCATCTTTACAAGAACATATCCGGGAAATATTTTACGTTCTGTACTTTTTTCTTTCCCATCTTTTATCTCAGTGACTATTTCTGTCGGAATTTTTACCTCTTGAATCATATTGCCCAAAGATTTATTTTCGATAGCTTTTTCTAAGTTTGAAGCGACTTTATTTTCATATCCGGAATAAGTATGTACAACATACCATTTTGCTTCTTCTGACATCTATATAATCGCTCCCTCAGTTAATATTGCTCGAAACAGACATAACAAGACCCAAAAGTCCTCTAAATCCAACATCGAGTGCTGCTACAAAAATTCCCATAATAAAAATCATGGTTAACACTACGCCGGTATTTTTAAAAACAGTTTTCTGAGTCGGCCAAACAATTTTCTTAAATTCTACTTTATAATCTAAAAAAAACTTTTTGATTTTAGAAAATACACTCGGTTTATCTGTATTATTTTTTTTATTTCCCATTGTTTTGCCTCCTGACTATTTAGTTTCTTTGTGCAGAGTATGCTTTCTACAAAAACGACAATGCTTTTTCATTTCAATTCTGTCAGGATTGTTCTTTTTGTTTTTTGTAGTGTCATAGTTGCGTTGCTTGCATTCCGTGCATGCTAGTGTAACTTTTACTCTCATTTTACGGCACCTCCCGGTATTTTCGGAATATTTTAGCCTCCCTCTGAAGAGCGTAAGAACGGACTCACACAAGAGGTAATATAATTCTACCATGTTTTTTTCGAGAAGTCAACAATAAACTTAAATATTTTGATATTTTATTTTGAATTTTTCCGCAAAAAGAAAAACCACACAGAGAACCTTATCTGCGTGATTTTTTAATTTCATTAATCTTGGTCTTGGTCTTGGTTGTTTTAGTTGTTGTCGCCGTTTTGTTGTATTGGTTTAACTCTCATTGTATTCGTTGCTAAATCTTTATTGTTCATCGTTTTTGTATTTGGCGTATTAAAGAAAAATTAAAAATATATAATTATTTTTTAGTAAATATTGCATAAAATTATACAAACGATTTTAGCTCTGATTCAGAAAGATTGCGCCATTTTCCCGGCTTTAATGCGCCGAGCTTTAATGTTCCGATTGATATTCGTTTTAGTCTTATAACTTTTAAACCTACTTGTTCGCACATTTTTCTGATTTGCCGATTGCGCCCTTCTTTGATAGAAATTTCCAAACAAGCTTTATCATCGGTTTGATATAAAACGTTTATGAGTGCCGGTCGGGTTTTAAATCCGTCAATTTCAACGCCGGTGCATAATTTTGTTAATTGGTCGTCGGTTATATTCGGTCGCACGGTTGTTAGATATGTTTTTCTGATATTTTTTGACGGGTGAATAACCATATTTGCAAAATCGCCGTCATTCGTCATTAACAAAAGTCCTTCGGAATCTTTATCTAATCTTCCGACGGGATAAATTCTTGCGGGAATATCTTTTACTAAATCCGCAACGCACTTTCTTCCGTGTTCATCGCTCATAGTCGTAACAAAACCACGAGGTTTATTTAACATTATATAGTATTTTTTTTCGGAGATTAAAACTATTTCTTTTTCGTTCAAAGTAACTTTATCTTTCGACGGATTAACTCTGTCGCCTAATTTGGCTGTTTTCCCGTTTATTTTTACCTTGCCTTGCAATATAAACTCTTCCGATTTTCTTCTTGACATAACGGAACACATTGAAAAATATTTTTGGAGTACAACTGATTCTTTTTTATTCATAATTTTATTCCTTTTCACGCATTTTGTTTTTTGAATATTTTACAGAAAAAATCTCTTAAAGACCTGAAAAAACCTTTTTTATGCGGCTTTTCGTTTTTTATTTCGGTAGAGGAAACTATATTATTTTCGCCGATGATTTTTCCATCTAAAGAGTATATCACTTTCCCTAAAATTTGTCCTTTTTCCAACGGGACTTTGCAATATTGTTGAATTTCCACTTTACGAGTCACCTTATCTTCATCGCCTTTTTTGAAACATTTCGTAAAACTCGAGTTACAATATGCTTCTGCGAATTTATTATTTTGATTTTCAATCGGTATTTGCGTTTTAAAACCGCTGTCATCAAATGTTTTAACTACCGTGTTTTTAAAACCATAGTTATATAAATTCGTGTGGTCGTCCCAATCATTTGGCGCATTTAAAGTCACACATATCAGTTTAATATTGTCTTTTTCCGCACAAGAAACCAAGCATCTTCCGGCTTGTTTTGTAAATCCCGTTTTGATTCCTATACAGCCTTCGTAAAGGCTCAGTAGCTTATTGTGATTTTTTAATTTTATTGTTTTAGACGGATTTATAAATTTGATTCCTGCGGATTTTTTTGAAACTATATTTGAAAATTCAGGGTTTTCCATCGCATAGGCGCCCAAAACCGCCATGTCCTCCGCAGTTGAATGATGGTCATCTTTATCTAATCCCGACGGAGTTGAAAATTTTGTGTTTTTCATCCCTATTGATTTTGCTTTGTCGTTCATTAATGATATGAATTTATCGGTGTTCCCCGATACAGCTATAGAAATTGCGTTTGCTGAATCGTTTCCTGAGCATAGCATCATTCCTTGTACCAATGAGCTTATACTTACGATATCTCCCGGTGCAAGCCCCATGGAAGTCCCTTCAACTCTTACCATTTCGTCTGTTATTTCGACTTCTTTGTTCGAACAGGCGTCAATATATTCAAGCGCCAAAACAGCCGTCATTATTTTCGTGGTGCTCGCCATAGGCAAAGGCATGTTTTCATTTTTTTTTAAAATCACACTTCCGGAATCCGCACAAATTAAAATCGCTGACTTTGCCGAAACGTATGGTTCTGATAGCTCCTCCGAACGAATGGTTGTCTTGCAAAATGTGATGAATATCAATATTAATGATAAAAAAATTTTAAGTGCTTTTATATGGCTAAAATTTTTAAGTTTGCGGCAGAACAATTCAGTCGCCACCTCCGTTTAAAAATTTTTATTTTAAGCTTTATATAGTAATTGTATGCAACGTTTATGTAAAAAAGGATTTTTAAAAATATTTAATTTAAATGAGTGAATTAAATTTAAATTTATCGCCAACAATAACTCATATATGGAAATTATTGGTGGTGTAAATAAAGTGAACTATGAAAAAGTAAAAATTTGCGGAATAAACACATCTACTCTGAAAACTTTGCCAGAAAAAGAAAAAATCCGGCTTTTAAAGCTTTCTAAAAGCGGAGATAAAAAAGCAAGAGAAAATTTGATAAACGGAAATTTACGACTCGTTTTGAGTGTTATACAGAAATTTGTGGGACGTGGAGAAGCGTTTGATGATCTTTTTCAGGTTGGTTGTATAGGTCTTATAAAGTCTATTGATAATTTTGATATATCGCAAAACGTAAAATTTTCGACATATGCTGTTCCTATGATAATAGGTGAAGTTCGGCGACATTTAAGAGATAATAATTCCATTAGAGTGAGTAGGTCTTTGCGGGATATGGCGTATAAAGCCATGCAAATGAAAGAAAAGTTGCTGAATGACAAAAACAGAGAGCCTACAATAGAAGAAATCGCAACAGAGATGGGGGTTAACAAAGAATCCGTAGTTTTGGCTTTAGAGGCGGTTGTTGAGCCAATCTCACTAAATGAGCCTGCGTTTTCGGATAATAATGATACGGTTTATATAATGGATCAGGTAGGCAATAATGACGGCGAGGTTAATTGGATAGAGGAATTATTTATAAAACAAGTCATAAAAACTTTAAATGATAAAGAGCGTAATATTCTAAAATGGAGGTTTTTAAAAGGCAAAACACAAATGGAAGTTGCTGTTGAGATGGGAATAAGCCAAGCTCAGGTATCGAGATTAGAAAAAAGTGCAATGAAAAAAATAAAAGGAAAATAATATTATCGCACCTACGTAAGATTACGTAAGAGCGATAATTTTTTAAAAATTAAATTATTTGCTATTCCCTGTCCAGACGGAGATCATGATGTTCATGAACTTCGTTATTTGTCGGATGATTTATTTCTTTTGGGATGTTTGGAAACATATTTTCGCTTTCGTGTTCTTCTCGACCACCCGTAACTTTTTCTAAATCATCGTTGTCTAATTTTGTTGGATTGAATTTCATGAATCATTTCTCCTTTACTATTCGTTATTTTTATTAATTTATTTATTCATTTGTGTTGTTTGTCTCGGTTTCACTTTTTTTTATTTCGATTGGTAGTTTCGGTAATGTTCGAGGGCACCCATACGCTACTTTAGGTATATGAATATGTCTTTTAGATGCTGATTCATATTTTTTTGCAGCTTCTTCTGTGTCAAAACTTTTCGCGCCGTATGGTCGTATAAAAAATTTTCCGTCTTTAGTTTCGATAATCTCGCCACCTGATACATTTTCTAAATCATCTTGTGAAACTTTGTTTTGTTCAAAATCCATAATAAATTCCTCCTTTACTACTTATTGTCTGTATTAAATTATTTATTTGTGTTATCAGAATTATCTTTTTTAGTTATTTTTAATGGGTTTCCGATTGGTTACAGTGGTGGGAGTTTTGGCTGCGGAAATCCGTATTTTAATATCGGTTGCTTAATGACATCTTTAAGGTAATCTTTTTCAGCTTTTTCGGCGTCTTCTTTTTTGTCATAAAATTTTTTTATTGGCAACGGAGTCCAAATAAATTTCCCGTCTTTAGTTTCGATAATCTCGCCACCTGATATATTTTCTAAATCATCTTGTGAAACTTTATTTTTTTCAAAATCCATAATAAATTCCTCCTTTATTATCTGACTTTTTATTAAATTATTTATTTGTGTTATTCAGAATTATTTTTTTTGTTGCTTCTTAGACTAGGATATGTGATAATTAATATTGTGGGAATATTAGACTATTGTTTTAATATTCCCTCTGCTTTTTGTAATAATGATAACAATAGAATAATTTTTCTACATTTTTTAAACCTTAAAACGAATATTATGATAACTTTTAATTATTTACGGTTTTAAGAAATGGGACCATGATGTCCATGAGGCCCATGAGGTCTACAATGTCCACAACCGGAGCCATGTGCATGTCCTCCCGGCTTTCTTGTGTGTAGTCTGGCTTTGAATGCTGCTTCAGCTTTTTCGGCGTCTTCTTTTTTGTCAAAAGTTTTTGCTCTAGGTGGTAATATAACAAATTTTCCGTCCTTTGTTTCGACTATAGTACCGCCTGATACATTTTCTAAATCATCTTGTGAAACTTTGTTTTGTTCAAAATCCATAATAAACTCCTCCTTAAATTTAGTTTTGCGTCCAAATTATACACCGAGTTCGTTTTTATTGTCAAGCGTTTTGTAAAAAATAATCAAAAATTACATTTATAATTATAAATATTTTATTGTATATGATTTGATTTTTTAAATTACAATTTTATTTTGTTCCGTAAGTATAAACTATATTCAATAGTTTGAAAAATTTTTCAAATTAACAGTTTTTCAAAAAAGTTAATAAAATGGATTAGAAATAGATTTTTATAAGGTGATATTTTGAAAACTATTTTTAGATTTATAAAAACTAAAATCATATATATTTTGCCGTTGTTAGCGGTATTTTTATCAGGTTGTTCCAAGAATGACAAAACAGGTATAAGAAAAATTACACTAAACGAAGTTACTCGTTCTGTTTTTTATACGCCGCAATATGTAGCGCTGAAAAACGGATATTTTGACGAAGAAAATTTAAAAGTTGAATTAATCAGCGCAGAAGGTTCGGACAAAACTATGACATCGCTTTTATCTAAACAGTCCGATATAGCTCTTGTCGGTTCTTCGTCAGTTATAAGCGTTCAAAATAACGGTAAAGACGATAAACCCGTTTTGTTTTCCGGGCTTACTCAAAGAGACGGAAGCTTTTTAATAGGACGCACAAAAGAGTTTTCTTGGGATGATTTAAGAGGTAAAAATATAATCGGGGGTCGAAAAGGCGGAGTTCCCGAAATGGTACTCGAATATATTCTTTCAAAAAAGGGTCTTAATCCTCAAAAAGACTTAAATTTAATAAATAATATTAGTTTTAATCTTATGGGAGCCACTTATAGTCGAGGAACAGGAGATTACGTTACGTTGTTTGAGCCGACAGCATCTACTGTCGTAAAAGAAAACGGGTTTCATGTTTTGGCTTCATTGGGAGCAGAATGCGAAGAAATTGCGTATACAGGTTACTGTTGTTTAAGAAGTTTTTTAGAAGAAAATCCGTCGATAATCCGTAGCTTCGTAAAGGCAATTTACAAAGCACAATGCTGGATATTTTCTCATTCTTCAGATGAAACCACAAAATTGATATCTTCGTATTTTATCGATTCCGACGAAGAAACGCTTAAAAGCTGTATTGAAAATTACATGAAATACGATGTATGGTGTAAAAATCCAATAATTACAGAAGAATCTATGGATTTAATGCAAGATATTATGATGCATGCCAATGAATTGGATGAAAAAATTGATTTTAAAAATCTTGTTGATAATAGTCACGCAGAAGAAATTTTAAGTGAAAATTTAGACTAAAAAAATAGATGAAATAAATGAGAGTTGATGAATTTGAAAAATAAGAACCGGAATAAAATTTTAGAATTTAAAAACGTTAAAGTTAAATACCATACACCTGAAAAAGAAATTTTAGCGATAAAAAATTTGACGTTTGATGTTTATAATGAAGAATTTGTAACGATATTGGGGCCAAGCGGTTCGGGGAAAAGCACAGTTTTGTCTATAATATCCGGACTTTTGCCGATAACAGATGGAGAATTTAATTTGAATATTTCGGACAAAAATACTACCCAAAAACAAAATGTGGGGTATATGTTTCAAAGGGATTATCTTTTTGATTGGCGAACGATAGAGCAAAATGTATTTTTGGGTTTAGAAATAAAAAACTCATTAAACGATAAAACAAAAAATTATGCGATTGAATTACTAAAAAAATATGGTCTTGGCGATTTTTTAAAAAGCTATCCTAATGAACTGTCTGGCGGAATGAGACAAAAAGCGGCTTTGATAAGAACTTTGGCGGTGAATCCCGAAATATTACTTTTAGACGAACCTTTTTCCGCACTTGATTTTCAGACCAGAATAAATTTAGCGGATGAGGTCAGAAAAATAATAAAAAACGAACATAAAACCGCTGTTTTGGTCAGTCATGATATATCTGAAGCAATATCAATTTCGGATAGAATAATAGTTTTTTCTAAACGACCGAGTGTTGTCAAGAAAATTTTTAAAATAGATTTTGAAAATAAGAAACTTACATCGCACGAAAAGAGAAATCATAAGCGGTTTAATGAATATTTTAATAGTATTTGGAGTGAAATGAGTGAGGTATTATAAGTATTCAAATGAACATATAGCGTATTTAAGAAAAATAAAACGGGAGTCATTTTTAGTAAAATTAACGCAAATTAGTGTTTTCGTAGGATTAATAATTTTGTGGGAAATAGCGGCACAGTTTAAGTGGATAGATTCATTTATAATGAGTTCGCCGCTTCGTGTTTATAAAACGCTGGTGATGCTAAATAATTCCGGACAACTTTGGAGTAATGTTTGGGTTACAGTGTGCGAAACAGTCTGTGGATTTGTTTTAGGAACGACGCTTGGGATAATATTAGCAATTTTAGTATGGTGGTCGGAATTTTTGTCAAAAGTTTTAGAGCCGTATATGGTTGTCTTGAATGCCCTTCCAAAAGTCGCACTCGGACCAATAATAATAGTTTGGGTGGGAGCAGGAGTAAAGTCGATTATAATAATGGCGTTGCTGGTTTCGGTAATAATAGCGACAATAAATATAATGGCAGGATTTAAAAGTATAGATAAAGAAAAAATATTGCTGATGAAATCATTTGGGGCGAGTAAAATACAGGTGCTTTTTAAATTGATAATCCCTGCGAATATTTCTTCGATAATATCTACTTTAAAAATAAACGTCGGAATGTCCCTGATAGGCGTAATAACGGGTGAGTTTTTGGTTGCGTCAAAAGGAGTTGGGTAT
This sequence comes from Clostridia bacterium, assembly GCA_030526535.1. GTDB lineage: Bacteria > Bacillota > Clostridia > Oscillospirales > Acutalibacteraceae > UMGS1491. Next base: position 10,906 of record JAUNCP010000034.1, read on the forward strand.
TTAATAGTTTATGGCGGTCAAGTTTTCAAGTTAGATTTAGTAATGGCAGGAATTTTCGTTTTGTGTGTAATTGCAACGGCAATGTATTTAGCGGTAGCTACTTTCGAAAAAATCTATTTAAGGTCATCAAGAAAATAAATAATGTAATTTGTATAAATTAACCCAAAATAAAACTTTAATTTCTAAATTCAAGTTATGAAAATATAATGATAAAATCACTTGATAGTTATCACTTTATTTGGTACAATAAACTATGTTATTTTAATTAATTTAACAAATTTTATTACTTTTAAGGGGTTTTTTATGCTTAAAAACAAGAAATTATTTAAGCTTTTTTTATTTAGAAAACCACGCGATAGTCGCGTGGCTCAGTGATAGCTTAAGCAATGTAAGAACGACATAAAAACTCCTTTTGATGTAGAATAAAATAGCGTTCTGGAAACTGCTAGAGAAGACATCAAAAGGAGGAAATTCAAAATGAATGATACACATAGTTTATCACATACGAAATGGGGCAGTGCCCGAAAAGAAATTTTATATTATAATTATGAAGTATGAAATGTGAAAGATGCAAAATAGAAAAATAACAAATAAAAGCAGGAAAAACTAAAGCAGGGAGCCAAAAATATAAATGTAAACACTGCGGAAAAGTATACACGCCAAATCCAAAAGAAAGGAATTATAGTGAGGAAGTAA
>JAUNCP010000090.1 GCA_030526535.1 Clostridia bacterium
TAAACTATATTTTCAAGCATTGCTGCAACAGATTTCGGGCTGTAACCCAAAACTGAATATTTAAAAGCAGGATCTGCCAAAAAAAACTTTTCATGAGTTTTTAAAATTTCTTTTCCTTGCAAATCATATCTTGAGCAACGATAGATAATAAAAGCTTTTTCCAAAAAAGAAAGATAATTGTAAACTGTTTCAACATCCATGTTTCGATTTTGATTTTTTAAATAGTCTAAAATTGATTTTGCCGAAAAAGTTTTGCCAACATTGTCAAAAACAAATTTAACCACTCTTTCCAAAAGCTCTATTTTTCGTATTTTATTACGCTGAACAATATCTTTGAAAATCGTGGAGTTATAAATATCTTTGACGATCGTGTAAGCTTCATCTTGCGTAAACCCTCGCAAGTTTACCGCCGGAAATCCACCAAATTTGAGATAGTGAGCAAAATCATCTTTGCGATTAAAACTATTTTCATTTGAGTAACTTTTTTTAAAATCCAAATATTCCGAAAACGAAAGCGGATAAACATTTATTGAAACGTATCTTCCTGTAAGATAAGTGGAAATCTCGCTTGAAAGCATTTTTGAGTTTGAACCGGTAACATAAATATCGGCATCAAAATCAGTCATTATGCTATTTACCGTGCGCTCCCAGTTTTCAATTTCCTGAACTTCGTCAAGAAAAATATAGTTTTTTACATTCGGTTTTATTTTTTCAGATATTACTTTGTAAAGCAGCAGTTTGCGGTCTTTAATATTATCATATTTCATGGAATCAAAATTAAAATGTATTATTTGATTTTCCGACACTCCTTGTTTCTTAAGTTCTTCTATGAGCATTAATAAAATTGTAGATTTTCCGCACCTTCGTACACCTGTTAAAATTTTCACAAATGGAGTATTTACAAATGGCTTAAGCCGGTTTATATACATTGGTCTGAGTATCATTCAAATCGCCTCTTTAAAATTTAGTATATTCAAATAATAACCCAACAAATACAAAAAGTCAAGATATATTTTGGGTTGTAACCCGAAATATATCTGTTAAAACCTTATAACTATGGAATGTATCCAAATGCTAAAAATGCACTCTAACTTTAGACAGGTCGTACGAAACTTTCTCTCACCAGTGGTGAGAGTTTTTAATTACTGCTATATATCTCATAAAACTGCTTCATACGCCAAATGTTTTGAGGAGAAAATCCTTTAATACCCTCATTTTTATGCTGTATGAAATCAGAAAGCTCTTTAACTACAGATTTTCCCCATTCATTTTTACTAACTTTTTCGCTCACATATTTTCCTATTTCCCAATACATGTCTATAAACTCACGATTTGCGGCTTTAAAAGCGTTTCTACGTGATTTTTCTATTATTTCAATTATTCCATCAAAATTTTGATTTGGCTCAATTTTATTTGAATCATTAACTTCCAGTTTAATATTTATCATTCCTTCATACGTCATCTTTGTTATCTCAATTATACTATATTTCAGAGAATTTATGAACCTTTTTTCAAAAATACATAAACCGAAAGTATAAGTCGCACTGCTATTTTTCACTGATTGATAAATTTACTCAAAGTGTAGAAGTAGATCCCGCTTTCATATATAAAAAATTCAAAATAGTAAATCTTTCAAAAAGCTTTATTTTATACAATTCTATCTTTGTGCAATCCAGAATCTCAAGAAATCGAAAAGCCAATGAGCTGCCATAGAACTTTGAATATTCTTCTTTTTCATCAATCACACAGTCGGTATACCAAAAACAACGTACATAT
>JAUNCP010000091.1 GCA_030526535.1 Clostridia bacterium
TTTATGATTAACTTATTTATTATCCATATTTTCAAGTTCCTCCAGTTCTTCATTTAAATCAAGCCTTTTAAAAAGCATTTCGCCAACGTTTATTTTTAAATTTTTATCTAAAACTCCCCAAATATTTGATTTTCCCCAAGAGCATTGTTCTTCTGTTGCATTTATTTGATTTTGTATTTTTTTAGCGGTTTCCGGAATAAAAGGAGCTATCAAAATTGATATAATTCTCAAGCACTCGCATAAATTATAAAGAACTGTTGCGAGTCTTGGATAATCTTTTTCATCTTTTCCTAATTTCCACGGCATTGTTTCGTCTATATATTTATTACACTTGGAAATCAAAAGCCAAACATTTGAAAGAGCTAAAGAAAATTTATATTTATCCATTTTATTCTCATAATTGCTTCTTAAAGATTTGGCAAAATTAATAAGTTCGCTATCTATTCCGCTAGACAATCTATCTTTTGGCAAAGTTCCGCCAAAATATTTATTTATCATCGCAGTAGTTCTTGAAAGTAAATTTCCAAGGTCGTTTACTAAATCGAAATTTATTCTTTTGATTAATCCTTCGTTTGTATAGTATCCGTCTGAACCAAAAGAAAATTCTCTTAAAAGGAAATATCTTATTGCGTCTTTGCCGTATCTTGAACAAAGTATTCTAGGGTCAACCACATTTCCTTTGGATTTTGACATCTTGGAGCCGTCGCCAAATAATATCCATCCGTGTCCGAAAACTTGCTTCGGAAGCGGTAAATCGAGCGCCATTAATATTGCCGGCCAGATTATAATATGAAATCTCGTTATTTCTTTTCCGACAAAATGTACATCCGCAGGCCAGTATTTTTTAAAATTAGAATCATCATCGCTACCGTATCCAAGTGCTGTTATATAGTTCGTTAAAGCATCAAGCCAAACGTATACAACATGTTTCGGATCTAAATCTATCGGTATTCCCCAGCTAAAACTCGTTCTAGTTACACAAAGATCTTCTAAACCATTTTCAAAGAATTGTAGCATTTCGTTTTTTCTGCCTTCCGGCTCTATAAACGACGGGTGAGAATTATAGTATTCGATTAATTTGTCTGCATATTTAGAAAGTTTAAAGAAGTACGCTTCTTCTTCTACCCAATGAACTTCCCTTCCGCAATCCGGACATTTTCCGTCTTTTAATTGTGTTTCTGTAAAAAATGCTTCATCGGGCGTACAATACCAGCCTTGATATTTTCCTTTATATATATCGCCTTTGTCGTATAATTTTTTGAAAATCTTTTTGACAGCTTCTTCGTGATAATCGTCCGTAGTTCTCATGAATTTATCGTAAGATATACCAAGCGTTTCCCAAACTTTTTTAAATTTATCTGCAATATCATCGACAAACTGTTTTGGCGTTTTGCCAACTTTACCGGCGTTTATCTCGACTTTTTGGCCGTGTTCGTCTGTTCCGGTTAAAAACATTACGTCATAACCTTGTGCACGTTTATATCTTGCTACTACATCTGCTGCAACAGTACAATAGCTGTGTCCAATATGAGGATCACCAGATGTGTAATAAATTGGCGTTGTAACATAAAATTTTTTATTGTTAGACATATAGATATCAAACTCCTTCGTGGATATTTACTAAGCATTATACCACTTTTCGATAAATAAGTCTTGATGGGCATTGCTAAAAGTGAATAGTTAATGAGAAAATTATTTAATAATCATATTGAAAAATTTAATCATAAAACTCATTCTTAAACTAAAAATCTTGAATATTATTA
>JAUNCP010000035.1:0-9266 GCA_030526535.1 Clostridia bacterium
CTTCATTTATCGCATCTTCTACTGAATCAGCGTAAACATAATGATAAACGCCTAAATGTACGCCTTGCTTTTTAGCGTTTGTATAGTTTTCTTCAAATTTTTTATCAATTTGATTTGGATTTTCTTTTCCGTATCCTTCTCTAAGAATAGCAAAGTCTATCCCTGAGTTTTTTACTTTTTTCCAATCAATATTTCCGTTCCATTTTGAAACGTCTATTCCTTTAAATTCCATAACTGTTTCCTCCATATATTTAAGTATTTAAATTAATATATTTTTGCTTACCTCTAAGCAACCCTCTTCCACATATAGCAAGTGATATATGGCTGAAGATTATTGTGTGCTCCGCCACCTCCAGTATTTTTATTTGTTGCTGTAGCATATGACATTTCTGTCCAACCATTTGAATTTCCTTTGTATTGCGAAGAAGTTTTGCCTGTATAACGAGGAGTAAATATGCTTCCGTCGTCGCTATTTTCTCCTCCAAAAAGAGCAGGTCTTCCGTAATCATGCCTGTGTGAATTTTGGGTATGTGTATGGCTTGGCATTTCGTTAGTTGTCAAAGTATGAGTTTCAGATCCGCCTGTTTTTTCAACAACATTAAAAGTTCCGCTTGTGTTCACTCCAACAGGAACTCTGCCTTTACCCCAAGCAGTCCAAGTACCTCCAAAAAGCAAACTTGGATCAGTTTCGTTTACTGACATATAAATAGAGCCAACGGGATGAATCAAGTCAAAAATTGTTTTTCCATTTATTGTGAAATCTCCGCTAAGCTTGGTATCCATACTAACTTCGAAAGCATTTTCAGTTGAAACTTTTCCGATTGCCAATCCTCTACCACTGTGGTTGAAATCCATAAGCGTATACGCCGTAGAAACATTATGCGAATACTCTGCAAAACTAAAAAAATCAGTAGCAACAACCTTAAAGTTGTATTCTGATTCTGTATCTATATTTTGGATTATTTGCGTTGTGTTTAGAAAATAGCTCGTGCTATCTAAATTAAAGATATTCCACTCTGTTTCAGATATTTTCTTGTATTTAATCTGAAAAAGCTTTGTGTTTTTGTTGTTCACACTTGAAATATTAGCTGAAACAACGCATTTTACACAATTGCCTTCGTCATTAGGCGATCCATCCTGATTGCATCTTGAAACCGAAAATGAATTAATTACGGGGTTTGCGTACTCGATTACATTAAAATTAATTGTTTGGCTTGCAGTTCTGCCTCTGCTGTCTTTAACAGTTACAGAACAAACATTTTCACCACTTGATATTAAATAGTCGGTTGTAAAGTTATTCGTTGTATAAGAAGAACCATTAATAGAAACGCTGTAGCTTTTAATTGTACTTGAATAACTGCCACTAGCTAAGATATTACCAGATATTTTAGATTTTCCTTGAACAAATACACCGAATTGCTGATATATTTCCGGAATAGATTCTGAAAGCGCTACTGAATTTATTATCGGCACAATATTTGACGGCACATTTGCAGTAAAAGAAACGCTATTGCACCCGATGTATGTGCTTCCGTTATATGTTTCAAGCCAAAGTTTTACACTTAGACTCGTAGAATTAGGTGTAGAATTTGCAAAGGTTATCGGAACTGTCCAGCTTTTACTTGTTCCTATTCCTGTGCCAATTGTATTCCAGCCACCTGAACCAATTTGATAGTATAGGGAATGCGTAAAACTGCTTGACGCTCTGTTCGTGTAAACCGTTAAAGAATTGCCCATTGTAACAGAACTAGCACTTAGCGTCGGTTTACTTGCTCTTGGAATTGTAGATAAAGTCTGCGAATACGATTGTTCGCTACTCGTGAGAGGCGTATTCATATCAATCCACGCAGAACATGTAAGGTTTTTTGTTCCATCGTTATTATGATAAATATCAAGAGTTTTATTAAACAAAACTATGCCTGAATTCGTTATCTTTTGGCTCGGAGAAACTGTAGAAGAATACGTTGTGCCGTTGATTTTACAATAACAGGTACCGCTACCATAGGTCGTATATCCGCTATTCGTCCTAAAGAACCTAACAGTTACAGTAACATTCGAGCAGTTATTCGAAACATTTTGAGAATTTTGATTTATTGAAATTGTGTATTTTACATACTGATTGCTTGTTGACATATTGCTGCTTGTACCCACAATATCACTCCTTTCAGTCGTTCAAATGTACAGTGTACAAGTTACAATGTACAATTATTTGATTTTTTTAAAACTTAAGTTTCCGTTTGATCGCGGATAAAAAGCAAAATTGCCGAGCTGGAGTGAATTTAAAAATTCTCCGTCGGTAATGTAAAGCTTGTTGTCTGTCATATATGCAACCTCAATTCCGTTTTGTAAAAAAGAAATTTTATCGTTGCTGATTTTAAGCATCAAACTGTTATTTATTTCACCAAGGATTATATCGCCGTTTAAAAAGCGAATGTACCTAATTATGTTATTAAACTGCTCCGCTGAATTTGAATTTAAATTGTTGATGAGCTCCGTTAAATTTGAAAATTGATAAGTAAAATCTTCGCTTGTTTGAACAAACTGAGTCGCTACATTGCTTTTATATGTTTCAAAATCAGTGGATTTTGTATAAAGCTCAGAAACTTGCGACATTATGGCGCTGCTTTGTTGTTCAAAAGCTGAGCTCTTTTCAATTGTTTCATTGGCAATATCAATAACGCTTCCGCTGTTTAAATATCCGCGTTCGACTCTGTCTACACGGTTTATGATATTATCAGCATTCTTTTTATTTTCCAAAACCTTATCCGTAAAAGTTAAAGACGACTTATTAAGCTCAATTACTGTATTTTGCGGATTTTTCATGTCTATTGATATTTTTTGAAGTAAATACAGATCATCAATTCCGTGAGGACTACTTTGGCAACGAATATATTCGCCAACTTTAAAAGCGCTAATTTGATCGTTTGTTAGTTTTAAATCAACCGCTTTAATTGTAATTTCACTTTTGAATTTAATGCTGTCGGCAAGATAGGAAAGAGCTTTAGATTGTAGATTTTCAGGAACTCTTACGTCTTCCCATTTAACCACTTCGTAAATTACACCATAGTTTTTCGCAAGATTTGTATTTAAAATATGATCTCCGGTTTTTATGATGCCAGGAGATAATTCACAGTCCGGCAGACTTTCAATCGTTAAATATTTGTCTGTCTGATTACCACTTTCATCTTCAAGCCTTGCACCAAGAGGTATAATTCCGGTTTTTATGTCTGCTCCGCTAATTTCTTCAGTTAAGTCAATTAGATTTGCTCCGAATTCTATCTTTTGTGTACAAACAAGCTTATTTCCATTTTTTGTTCCATTAGACGTAAAATCTTCAAGATAATCAAGATAATTTACTCCGTTTTCTTCACGGATAACAAGATATCCGCCATAACTTTTCAGAAGTCGTGAATTAATAACCTCCCATGAACTTAAGTATTCAATGCTGGAGCGAGATAAATAGTTATTTGGATCAGTAACAGTTACATTACCAAGCTGTATTTTCTGAAAATCTTTAGCTTGCGAATTATGGCAATTAAGAATCCAGTTTAAAAAATATTCAATAGCGTTATTCTCATCAGGATTAAAATCAGAAAACTGTTCATCATTAGGAAAATCAAAAGGGCGAATTATAGTATCAAGCAAAAAAGCGAGGACGCCCTCGCAAACAATTTTCTTTTCATTCCGAAACCCAAGCTCTGAATTAATTACTCTGCCTTTGAAAAGTAAATTATCGTCTCTAAATACTTTAATTTCAGAACTTAGCTTTGAAATATTATTAAAGTAAGGATGATTTGGATAAATTGTAAAGGTAAGCTCGTCAACCATATTTAGTTCTTGCTTTAAAACAGGATTTCCAAGCTGAAACTCGTTAAGCTGCGAATCATATAAAACATAATCATCACAGAATATTCTATACTGCGTAACAATCACCTCTGTTCATTGTAAATTGTACATTGTACCCTGTACATTAGATCTCACCTTCTTGAAAAATCAGGGTGGCAGAACCGCTAGAATTTAAGATGTTTGTGCCACTTGTAAGCTTTATGGTTCGGAGGTGCGTTCCAGTGCTATATGTAGTGTTATTTATCGTGATTTCCACTTCGTTTATTAAGTCCGCATATACCGTCATTCTTGAGTTTTGTACTGTGTTTGAGCCTTCTACTAAATTAAAAGTCGTAATATTTTGTTTGTATTTAAAAGGCTCACAATCGCAAGAAATAACTATTTTGCCAAGTTTACTGTTTGAATTGTACTCATCAATTTGGCATCTGCCGATATAGTAAAAGTTAGGATCTGACCAAGTAGTAATTTTCATCTTTTGGCCATGTAAAAACGAGGAAATCTTTATCATTTTAGCTTGCCAATCTATAATTTTATCGATACTTTCAAAAGTAAATTTTATAGTTCTATTTTCGTATTTCATTTCGCCAAAACATTCGGATAAATCAAGGTTCCCGTCCATTCCTTCGATGTTTACAGTATATGTTTTTGGTGTGGGAAAGCCAATATTTTGCTCAGTTAAAATCACGCCAAAATCAAGATAGCTGTGCTTTGAAATATTTGCGTTTAAAGATACAAAAGTAACTCCGTTTAAATTTGTCATTATCTTCCACGCTCCCGACTTGTTTCAATTTTCGCAAGTTCTTTGTTTATCGGAGGCGTTAATTCTCCGACTAATACTCCGGTATCTAAACAAATTTGTCTGCTTTGAAGCCCGGGAATATAGTGTTCCAAAAGCGATAAAATGGAATCTAATCTTAATAAGATATTGTCGCTTTTTATGCCTGATTGTGAGCTGGAATTGTATGGCAAAAGAGATGAATTTACAAAGCCAACCGATGAATTTAAATTTGTTTCAAAGTTTGTAGGAATAACTTTTTGCATTTCTTTTTGAACATCATTCATTGTGTTTTTAAATCCTTCGCCGATACCAAGCGCCATGTTTTTACCGACTTCTTGCTCAAAAACTTTTGATGGTGAATGTATTCCAAGCGCGGACTTTATGCCGTCGAGTATTCCTTTTGCAAATTCTTTTACTTTGCTTGTTATCCATGAAATCGAATTGGATATCCCGTTCCAAATGCCCGAAACAATATTTTTGCCAATCTCAAGCATTTGGCCGGGTATCTCTTTTACTTTGTTAACTATGGCATTAAATAGATCTACCGCAGCTTGTTTTCCTTTATTCACCATATCCGAGCCCCAAGAAGTTACTTTTTGAATAACATTTGAAAGATAAGTTTGGATTTGCCCCGGCAAGTTCTTTATCGTATTTATTACGCTACTTAAAAATTCACTCGCTTTTGTTTTTGCAGTATTTATGGCGTTTGAAAAGAATTCAGATATTTTTCTCATTGTTTCGTTGAACCATAAAGATATTTTACTTGGTAGCTCTTTTATGTAGTTAATAACGCTATCGATGAACTCGGAAGTTTTTTCTATTACTGCCGATATTATATTTCCGAAAAACTCTGTAATTTTAGAAATTGTTTCAAGCAAAAAAGTCCAGATTTTATTTGGTAATTCCGAAAAAAATGTTACAATTCTTGATATAAATTCGGGGATTTTGGTTGTCGCAAAGTTCCATAAATCTATGCCAAATTTTGTAATATATCCGATCGCTTCGCCGATGATGTATCCGAGCTTGTACGGAAACTGATTAAACCACTCTAAAATACTCTCGATAAATGAAGGAACAGTTTCAGTAAAAAATGAAACAATCGAATTCCAGCCGTTTACAAAAAATTCCTTTATTGAATTCATGGTGTTTTCGATAAATACACAAACGTTATCAAAAGCGCTAGAAAACCAGCTAAACATAGGCTCAAGCACAGATGTGATATTGTTCCAAATACTACTTAGCCACTCGGAAATTTGTGGCCAGAAGTCAGATAGAGTTTTAATGAGAGCTATTGGCCAAGCGGTAATCCAAAGAAGGATATCTTGCCAGTGCTCGCTTAAAAAGTCGGTTATTTTATTCCAAATATCACTAACCCAAACAGAAATCCCGTCCCATAAATCACTAAAAAACTTTGATATTTGTGGCCAAAAAGCCACAAGTAGTCCTGCAAGAGCTATTCCTAAAGTTACAGGCCAAGTAGCTATTGCGCTTGAAATCCAAGCCATAACTACGCTGACAGCTGCGGAAATGGGAGGGCCGAGAGCTATAACTGCACTGGCAATAACTAATCCCCAACCTGCGATTTGACCGATAAATGGCTCTATTGCAGCCCATAAACCTTCTCCGATTGCACTGATAATTTGTCCTCCTAGTTCAATGAATGCAGGCATTTGCTTTCCGATTTCTGTAATTAAAGTTTTAACGCTTTCTTTGAAATTTGATATTTCGTCAGATAAATCGTCATCACCTGAAAGAATGGATTCCACAAGCTTTCCAAAAGAATCGCCTACATTTAATGCCTTGTTTCCAATTTCACTTAGCACCGGAGCAAAAGATAGCTTTATTTCATTTGCTACTTCTCCGATCCTTGTTTGAGTTTCTTCGAGCGTTGCAGATAATTGTGCCATTTTACCTGCGTCAGTTTGTCCTAAAGCCTCGTTCATTCCTCCAACTGAAGAAGTAATAACTTCAGTTAAAACAGCGCATCGTTCTTCTTCGGTGCCATACTTTAAGATTTTCTCTTGAGCTTCATCAAACTTATATCCGTATCTCGATAAAGCTCCTGTTTGACCATCCATAACTTTTCCAAGCATTGTGGCAATATTTGCTGCAGATTCTTGTGAAGCATTTATTCCATACTGCTGAGCAATCATATCGTTCATAACTGGAATTAATTTTTCAAGTGTTTCTTTTTTGGTTAGATATGTAGACAATTCTTGTGCTCCGCCAAGCTGTGTTGTTTTAGAAACTACGCCGAGTTTTTCTTGTTTAGAAATTAAAGCCTCTATACTTTCGGCATCCTCAATTCTCGCATCCATAGTATTTTGCATAACTTGTAGGAGCTTCTGGCGGTTTTCTGTTTCAGCGTTTGAAAGTTCTATTCCTGTATTTACATAAGAAACAATAGAATCCTTTAACTTTTTAAAGCCGTCAACAATCTTATTAATTCCGGCTTTTATGAAATCTGAAGCTAAATTTGCCTTTAAAACTTCGCCGAAAAGATTGGTTTTTTTAGAAGTGTCATCCATTTCATTTCCGAGTTCATCGGTTGCTTTTTCAGCTTCATTTAGTTTATCTTTGTTGTCTTTAATGTCGCTGTTTAAACTTTTTATCTCATTTGCCAAATTCTTAGCTTCAGAAGAATTTTTACCTTGCTCTAAAACTACGTTTTTGTATTCTGTTTCTAAAAGTTTTAGCTCATTTTCTTGCTTTGAAATTTCTGACGTTAATTTTTCAAGAGGGGTGTTAGTTTCATCTATTTTAGATTTGTATTCCGATAGCGTACTTTCCATTTTGTTAAGATCCGCCTCGGCGTTATTAAGTTTCTCAGCCCAAGCCTGAGTGCGCCTATCATTTTCACCAAAAGATTCTGTGGAGTTTTTAAGAGCTTCTTTCAAGAGTTCTATTTTTTCTTTCTGAAGTGATATTTGTTTATTTAATATTTCAGTTTTAGAAGATAGGGAACCCATGGAGTTTTCTTGTTTTGAAAAACTCGAAGTAACTAAATTCATTTCGCTAGCTAAAACCTTGAAAGAGTTATTTATATTTCTGATAGAATTCTTAAATTCGCGTTCTCCTTCAATTCCTATTTTAAGGCCAAAATTATCTGACATTTTTTATCACCTCCAAGGTAAAAAAGATAGGGACTTAAATATTAAAGTTCTATCCCATATACATTTTTCCAAGCTTCTATAGGATAACTGTTGACACTTCCGTAATTTGCATCAAAAGCTTTGTTCCAACCAAGTCCTGCATCTTGGCAATACTTTTTTAAATTTCTCCAGTTATATTTTCGCCCTGTCATTTTCTCTACTTTTTTAACAGTCGCAAAAGACATTTCAAGGTCTAGCGCTACTTGTAACTTTTTTACTTCTTTTGATTTTTGACTTGCAGTGTTCATTGCTTGTGCTTCTCGTTTGTTTCCAATCCAAGCTTTTGTTCTTTCAAGTTCTTCAATTTGTTCTTGTTGTTTGTATGCAAGAAAAAGAGCTTCTTTAAATGATTTCGGAGCTTTTGTGTACGATCCGGTTTTACGAATTTCAGGTAATACTTCACTTGTTACCCAGCGTTTAAATTTTTTAGCTTTTGGTAGTTTGCTTGAAAGAATTAAACTGTATAACCCGCTTTCGTTTATGATAAGCATTTGGCGATTTTGACCTGATGTATCAATTTGGTACATTAGCTTATCTTCGTCATCTACATGATGATTTACTGCGTGGTCTGGTCTAATATATCCTAAAATCTCCGCAACATCTTTTCCAACAAAATGCGGTTCCCCGTTTATTGTTACTGTTCTGATTTCTCCAAAATCGTTATTTTTAAATATCTTAAGTTCGTTCATTAAAAGTACCTCCAGTAAAATTAATTTTTTTAAATCCCTGCCGGAATAATTTCATCAATATATCTTTTAATTTTAGGTTTAGAAAGTCCGTGATATTGTCTGTGGCATTCCCATAAATCAAGAATCAAACCTATCGGCGTAAGCCAAAATTCATCAACTTTAAAATTAAGCTCAGATATAGAGATATATAGAAGCCGAGTAAAGAATTCATCTTCATTTACTCGGCTGATTTGTTTTTTGAATGTGTATTTTCGCTTTCAATATTTCTGTTTGTTCCTTTATTCATAGCTTCGATTATTGCTTCTTTGTAATTTGTTAGTTGTAGGGGAGTGGTTAAAAGTTCGAGTTCTTCTTCGGCTAAAAGATCTTTTTTGTCTTTTGGATTTTTAAGATTATGAATAAGTATACTTTGATTTGCAAGGAGAGTTAAAAGCCAAATGATTTCACTAATTGCCATTTCAAAGTTTTCAGATTTCATTAATTTATCGCCTAAATTTTCAAGACCGCCGTATCGTTTGGCTATTTCTTTGGTAGCTTTTGTAGTTAAAATCAGTTCATATTCTTTTTCTCCGATTTTTACAATTGAACTTCTGTCTGAAATCATAAAAAATCACTCCTTTAATCACCATTGGATTCAGAACTTGTAAAGCTCGGTTCGTAAACTTCAGTAAACCAGCTGGAAATAACGCTAGTAGGTACAGAAGTATCATCTTCATTTACTTCGCTTTTCCAAGGATGGTTATTAAGCCCGTCAACTTTGTTTCTTCTCATGACCGTTCCTTCAATTGTTGGACTTGAAAA
>JAUNCP010000035.1:9276-11061 GCA_030526535.1 Clostridia bacterium
CTGGGATTCCGAACTTTACTCTGTAAAGCCAGTAATATCTGTATTTGCCATTTGATTTTTTAGCTCTAAATCCTATCGCTACAGGTTCGCAGCTATCATCACTTGTTGAAATTAACACGTTATTGTTATCGATTTTTGCTCCGGTTAAATCTTGTGCTGCGGTAATTCCGATATCATCAATTCCAAGAGATATTGTGCCGGATTTAAATTCTTTAACTATTTCTGAAGCGCCATCATCAGCGTAAAGTACAGCTTCAGCAAGTTCTACTGAAAGTTCTGCAGTCATTGCTTTAGCAAGTTTAATAGGGTACGAGTAAGTTTCATCTCCGTTTTCATCTTCTGTTATTTTCGCATAAAATAGCGAATCAAGTCCAATTGTAGACATAAAATGCTCCTTTCAGTCGCTCCAATTTACAATTTAAAATGTACAATTAAATTAAGGAGTGACGTTCGTGTCTGATAATATAATTTTGAATAAAAGTAAAATATTTGCTATTAGAATAATTAATTTATATAAATATTTGTGCGATGCCAAAAATGAATATGTTATTTCAAAACAATTGCTTCGAAGTGGAACAAGTATAGGTGCCAATATTAGAGAGGCAGTAGTAGCTCAAAGCAAGAAAGATTTTATATCTAAAATGAATATAGCTTTAAAGGAAGCATCCGAGTCTGAATATTGGATAGAACTTTTATTTGAAACCGACTATATATCTAAAAATGAATTTGATAGTATAAAATCCGATTGCTCTGAAATAAATAAGTTATTAATATCTATAGTTAAGACATCCAACAATTGTAATTTGTAAATTGTAAATTGTACATTTTTTTGGTATCGATTGAATAGTGGTGGTAACCGATATCATCTTCATGACCAATATACTGCCTTTGTGTAATAATAAAGTCAGACCTCAGAAGTAACTCTGTAATCTGACTTTTTCTTTGTGTGTAATTTGATTTTGTAAAAAGTGAAATTCTAACTTCTGATATTTCAATTTGTGGTAAGTTATCTGCAAAATAGTCAAGCCCATCAGTTATTGGGGTTAAAACCAAGTATTCTTCAGGTGGAGTGCTGCTAAAAACACCTGTTTCTATTGGAATGCCAAGCGAAGACAGTATTTCTTTTAGTTCAGATAAAATGCTCATATTTTTTGGATCTCGCTTTCAATTTTTGCTTTCATAGCATTAATGCATGGTTTTCGTGATTTTTGTTTTGCGGGTTTTAAGAATGGTTTTGGTGGTTGACCTGATTTCCCGTACTCGATTATGTTAGCAATCATAGCGTTTGAAGTGTTTTTGTCATGCGGTTCAGAAAATCCAACTTTTACGTTATAGTTGTTGTTTTTATCTAATTTAATAGGGGATAGCCCTAATGAAGATAGGAGCTTCCCTGTACTTTTAGATTTGTATTTAGTATTTTTACCAATTACAGATTTTAAATTCGATTTGACTTCCGATAAAACAATTTTTCCGCCGACCTCTAATGCATCAGAGACGATTTCGTCTGTTTTATTTCCGAGCTTTGATAGCTTTAGAAGAAATTCTTCCGGCATTTTGATTGTAGCTTTAGCCGTGTCAAATCACCCTCCGCTAGCCTTTACTTCTTTTGCATAGACTTCAATATACATATTTTTGCCCTTTACATTTTCTACAGAAGTTATATTGTATCTTCCGGAGCTGCAGACAATTATCATTTTAGTTGTAATTTCAAGATCAGGAATTTTCCTAAACTTAAAAAGTACAGTTGCATCGGAAAACGATGCCATGTTTGCCCATCTCGTACTT
>JAUNCP010000036.1 GCA_030526535.1 Clostridia bacterium
CTAAAGTTAATATAAATAAATAATTTAAGCTACACATATGTGTAGCTTTTTAAATGGATTTTTTATTAAACAATATTTTTTCTAATTCGGATATCAAAAGCGGTGAGAGTGACAGCAACCAAACTATCAACCATTGAAGTGAATTCAGCGGAGCTGTTTTGAAAAAAGTCGTCAAGGTCGGTACCGACGCCGTAATTATTTCTAAAAATATGCAAAGCAGCACTGACCACACTAAACTTAAATTATTTAAAATTCCTGTCACAACTAGCGATTTCCTACTCTGTACATTAAACGAATGCATAAGCTGACTAAGTCCAAGCGTTATAAAAGCCATAGTCTGACCTATAATTGGATGATATGGATCGACATCAAAAAAAGCTCTGCCGATACTATACGATAAAATACCTATTGCGGCTATAAACAATCCTTCTACGACTATGTTATACCCTAAACCATCCGAAAAAAGGCTTTTGTTAGGTTCTAGCGGTGGCTTTTTCATTATATTTTTATCAATCGGGTCAACTCCTAACGCAAGTGCCGGGAAAGCGTCCGTTACAAGATTTATCCACAAAAGATGTATTGCCAAAAGCGGAGGCGGAATTTTCATCAAAAAGCCGAGCAAAACGACCATCACTTCGCCGATATTTGTCGAAATTAGAAAATGTACAGTTTTTCTTATATTTTCAAACATTCCCCTGCCGTGCCTTACCGCTTCTACTATCGTTGCAAAATTATCGTCCGTTATTATCATATCAGACGCATATTTTGCAGCATCCGTCCCTGTTTTACCCATAGCACAACCGATATCGGCAACTTTCAATGCCGGTGCGTCGTTAACCCCGTCGCCCGTCATCGCAACAACGTTTCCGTTTTTCTGAAAAGCTTTTACTATTTTGACTTTATGTTCAGGCGAAACCCTTGCAAAAACCGCATAATCATTAATTTTCTCAGCTAGCTCGTTTTCACTTAAATTATTTAATTCTTCACCCGAAATTGATTTTTGCGAGCTATCCGATATTCCGATTTTTTTAGCAATTGCATTAGCTGTTTCAATATGGTCTCCGGTTATCATAATCGGTTTTATTCCGGCGGATTTGCAAACTCTTACCGCTTCTTTGGCTTCCGGTCTCGGTGGGTCTATTAACCCGGCTAAACCGTAAAAAATAAAATCAGATTTCGAAAAATTATTGGAAAAAAATTTACTCTTTTTATATGCCACAGCCAAAACCCTCAACGCACTTTCTGCCATATGTTTACAAGAATTTTTTATTTTATTTTCCGTATAACTTGTAAATTCAGCATTATCCCCATTTATATCGTAAAACTTACAAAATTTTATAACTGATTCGGGTGCTCCTTTTAAAACATAAATATACTCGTTTTTATGCTTATGAACAGTAATCATGAATTTATCTTTGGAATTAAACGGAACCTCAAAAACTTTTTCGTGAGTTATATCTAACTCTCGTTTATCCACCTTACAGTTAACTCCTGCCATAAGTAAAGCATTTTCGGTCGGTTCGCCTTGCGCGATAGTTTCGCCGTGCTGTTTGCTTAAAATTGAGTTATTGCAGAGCGTACAAAATGTAAAAAATTTCTTTGAAAAATCATTTCCTAAAACTTCTTTATTTTCTACGCTTCTAACGTCCACAACAGTCATTTTGTTTAGAGTCAAAGTCCCTGTTTTATCGGAACAAATTACACTTGCATGCCCCAGTGTTTCTACTGCGGGTAAATTTCTTACAACAGTATGAAGTTTTGCCATTTTTCGAACGCCATTTGCTAAAACTATTGTCACAACTGCCGGTAAGCCTTCCGGGATTGCTGCGACTGCTAAACTTATAGATATCATTAGCATTTCTAAGAAATTTACGTTTTGCATAATTCCTAAAATGAACACAATCACGCTTATTATTAGTATCCCGACAGCTATTATTTTTCCGGTACTTGCAAGCTTTCTTTGAAGAGGCGTTTCGGTATTTTTTTCTTTGCTTACAAGTAATGCGACTTTTCCGACTTCTGTTTTCATTCCCGTGGCAACTACTATCGCCTTAGCGTGTCCCCTATTAACTACCGAACCCGCAAAAACCATATTTTTTCTGTCTGATAAAAGTGTATCTTCGCTTAAAATATCTTGTGCCGATTTTTCTACCGCCAATGATTCGCCCGTCATCGCACTTTCTTCGACTGCTAAACTTGTGGATTCTATTATTCTAGCGTCTGCACATATCAAATCGCCGGTTTTTAAAAACAAAATATCTCCCGGAACGATATCTTTAGACGGAACTCTGATTACCTTTCCGCCTCGAATTACTTTTGAAAGAGGCGTAGACAAAACCTTAAGCGATTCTATTTCTTTTTCAGCCTTACTTTCTTGCAGCATTCCAACAATCGCATTAGTAATAACGATTACGAGAATTATTATTGTGTCTATATAATCTGACTCTTTACTCAAAAAAGACGTTAAAAACGATATTCCAGCAGCAATAACGAGCGTTATTACCATAAAATCAGAAAATTGCGCTAAAAATTTTTGCCATATACTTTTATTTTTTTCTTTAGACAGTTCATTTTCTCCAAATTTATATTTTCGTAAATCGGCTTCTTTTTTCGAAAGCCCATTTTTTTCATCCGTATTAAGTTTTGCTACAACATTTTTAATTGTCATTGCGTGCCAATTCAAATCTATCATCTCCGACGACTTATATTTTCACTTTTCACATTTTAATAAAATATATATCATTAATCACTTGCGTATTACTTTGCGAAAACTATTTGAAAAATATGCAAAGTATGATAATATATCTATTGAGTAAAAAATAAAGTTAGGAGAAGTGTTATGAAACACATAAAGACAATCAACACGGCAGACCTTAAAAAAAGCGCTGAACACGGCGGTTGCGGTGAATGTCAAGCTTCGTGCCAAACAGCTTCTAAGGTAGACAATACCGTAAGCAATCAAAAATGTGAAAAATAAGATTTTTAACCGAAAATGCGTAAATTATCTTTCGGCATATCGTCGAAGGATAATTTTTTGTAGTTTATTAACAGAGAGGATTTTTTAAAATGGTACATAAATATAAATTTAAAGGCTATAATTTCGTTGTAGACAGTAACAGTGGTTCCGTACACGTTGTTGATGATATTTCCTACGAAATACTTGATTATTTAAACGGAGCGTTTTTCGATTACACAAAAAATTATGTTATTAAAAGACTTGAAAATAAATATTCGCACGAAGAAATTTCGGAAGCATACGACGAACTTTTTGAACTTTATAAAGCCGAAAAGTTATTCTCCAATGACACATACAAAGAGCTTGCAACAGAAGAAAAATTGCGGTCGCCGATAAAAGCTGTTTGTTTAAACATAGCTCACGATTGCAATTTAAAATGTTCATATTGTTTTGCGTCGAAAGGCGATTTTGGTTGCAAAAAAGAATTAATGCCACTCGAAACCGCTAAAAACGCAGTAGATTTTATGATTGAAAATTCAGGCAACATTAAAAATTTAGAAATGGATTTTTTTGGCGGCGAACCGCTAATGAATTTTGATGTTGTTAAAAAAACCGTTGAATACGCAAGAAAAATGGAGAAAATCCATAACAAAAATTTTAGATTTACTCTAACAACAAACGGTATTTTACTCGACGACGAAAAAATTGATTTTATAAATAAAGAAATTTATGATGTTGTGTTATCTATCGACGGAAGAAAAGAAATTAACGATAAATTTAGGCTCACCAAAACGAACAAAGGCTCTTACGATATCGTAATGCCTAAATTCAAAAAATTAATTGACTTAAGGGGCGACAAAAGTTATTACGTTCGCTCGACATACAGCAAAAATAATTTAGATTTTTCCAACGACATAATTCATCTTTATAATCTGGGATTCAAAAGTTTATCTGCTGAACCTGTTTTATGCGACAAAAATTTCGAATATACCGTAACCGAAAACGATTTAGATGAAATTTTCGCAGAATATGATAAGCTTTGTGATAAAATAATTGAAATCAAAAAAAGTGGGGAAAAAATAAACTTTTTTAATTTTAATATTGATATTGACAACGGCCCTTGCGTAATTAAACGCTTAAAAGGTTGCGGTTGCGGAAACGATTACGTAGCTATAACTCCAAACGGTGATATTTATTCTTGCCATCAATTAGTCGGAGAAGATAACTTTAAAATGGGAAATGTAAACCAAAAAACATTCGATCATAACCTTAAAAATAAATTCTTGAACATAAGCATTTACCACAAAGAAAAATGCAAAAATTGTTGGGTGAGATTTTATTGTAGCGGCGGTTGCTCGGCAAAAAATTATCAGAATAATCACGATATTATGCTACCATTTGAAGTTTCTTGCAAAATGCAAAAAAAGAAAATTGAATGTGCTATCGCCCTAAACTTCTTTGAGAAAAATATGTAACAGCAAACGCAAAATACCTACCGATTAGAACGATATTAATCTCTAGTATTTTGATTTTTTGTTTCATCATCGGTCTGTGTGTTTTGCTCCTGTGATTTTGTCTGTTCTTGATATAACTTCCACTCCCGATATATTCGTTGGCTTTCTTCGACACTTAATGTTTCTTGCGTTTGCGTTTGACCTTTTACCTTTAAAACTATCGCATTATTTACATAATCAATTTCATATTTTTCATCATCAGAAAAGAAATATGTTTTTTCTGATGTTGTTTTGTCTTTTGGAGATATAGTCACATTAAAAGGAATATTTATACCGGAGAAACTAATATTAAAAGGTTTAAAAACTGTTGTTATGCCTATATGGCTTCCGACGGATAAGCCATTAGATGTCATTGTTTTATACGATAAAAATTCAGAATAAAGTGCCAAATTACTATTTACGCCATTTTTAGACAAATTATTCTCTACTATAACTTGTCCTTCTGCCGTTAAATTTGTATAATCGGAATTCCCACAATAAATTCCTCCGCCGTTTTCGGCGACCCCGTCGGTTAGAGAGTTATTCGATACCGAACTGTTTTTTATTGTCATATTGGAAAGATTATTAATTCCGCCGCCATATTCCGACGCAATATTATTTTTAATTAAGCAACCGTCAATTACTGCTGAAGCATCCGCACCATAGCTGTAAATCGCTCCACCTTGAGCAGCTGTATTATCTGTAACTTTACAATTTGATAAAGTTAAGTTTCCGTTGTTAAATAAAGCTCCACCTGTTTTTGCAAAACTGTTTTTTAAAATAATATTTTGTGACGATGCACCGAATAAGTTTAAAACTCCTCCGGAATTAACATTAAATATACCGCCTTCAAAACCCGAATCGTATTCTAAATCCGCACCATCTATAATCAAAAAACCATTTAAATCTGTCGCATCTATGGAAAAAGTTGACTTTACCTCTATTAATGAGCCGTCTTTAAATGTCAAATTATCCCCATTTTCATCTATATATCGCTGTATAGATATATTTTTCGCTCCAATCACAACATTTTCCTCAGGAATCGGGCTCATATAACTACTAAGCATATAAATTATGCTTCCGGAAGCAATTTGATTTATCAAATCTTGAAAAGTTACGATTTCGACATTTCTGTTTGAATTCAATGTTACTTTTTCCGTACAACTTTCATCTTCATAAAAATATCCTTCTTTGTAATAATAATTTGACATAGTCTGTGCAGTTTCGACTCTGCCTTCACCGGAAATATTAATCACTGTACTTATCGCACCGTATACTACAAAAAGAAAGCAAATACTTATAATCGAAATGACAACGCCTACTAACACGCTCAACAAAGCGATTCTTTTTCTAAAAAACTTTTTTAATTTAATTATCTTAAGTCGATTTTTCATAAATTCTCCTATCTTAAAAAATGCATGTTAGTTTTAATATGCGTCTTCAAATTTCATTAATTTTTAATTTATAGTACCATTCGCATTAAATGTCGCCGGCCCGCTATATCCGCTATCAGTGAGTGTTAAATTATTTCCATTAAATGTAACCGATGCGAATCCGTTTAATGCAGTATTGGATATATTAATATTAGTAGGAAAACCGCTAGTCGTAGCGGTAGAAAGAGTCAATGAACCGCTTAAAACATTTAAATTTAATACATTTTCGTAATTACGTGACGAAATCCCCGGATGATTATACCCTCTCGATAAACATGTACCTTCTGTTTCTATATTTACAACAGAGCTACAGTCACCTTCTATGACTGTAGCCGTACACCATGTTTGACCCGTAATTGTAGCGTCAACCAACTTAATATTAAAAACCGCACCATTGTATCCGCCGCTTGAAGCGTTATTGCATATAATCAATGGCGTATCACTTGTACTAGAACCTGTAATTATATATAGTCCTGTATATGAAATCTCATTATTGCTTTCTAAACTATATCCCGTTGGTGTAATTTTTATTTGGGAATAGTCTGACAAGGAAAGCGTTAGGTTTGATTCTTCCGCTTTTTCTACTTTGCCTTCACCGGAAATATTAATCATTGTGCTTATGGAACCATATAAAACAGAAAGGCAACAGATATTTACAATCGAAAGAGCAACACCAGCTAATATGCTTATTGGAATTATTCTTTTTCTAAAAAACTTTTTTATTCTAATTACCCTGAGTCTATTTTTCATAAATCCTCCTGCCTTTCTTAAAAAATTGTACATTAGTTGTATACACGATATTTTAAACTATCCTACTTTTAAGACCAGTGCGTTATTTACAAGCTCAACCACATATCTCGAAACATCCGAGAAGAAGTAGTCTGCTGTGGAAGCAGCTTTACCGCTCGGAGAAATAGTTACGGTTGAACTGCTTGTAGGAGTTTTCGAAGTCGTTATGCCTATTCTACTTCCGCTTGTCAAACCGCTTGTGTCGACTGTTGAGGAATCCAAATATAAATTGTCTGTTTTTCCAACTCCGTTAATAATAGATTTGTTACCTTCAATAATCGTTTTTCCTTTAATTGTCATATTATCATAAAAGTATACACCGCCACCTCGTACACGATCATTACTTCCGGAAGCAATATTATTTCTTATAGTACAACTATCTAAAGTTAAAGTCGTAGAATTCCTACTGGATATCGCTCCTCCCCAAGCAACCGACGATGAATTTGAACAATAAATACTATTATTGCTCAATTCACAATTTGTTAAATCAACTACTCCGCCAGCATAATTTGATATGGCTCCCCCTTCTATCTGAGAATCTTCCATTTTATTAAATATTATTCTTACATTCTTCTCTCCACTTGCGTTTTCTTTACCGATAATTTGTAATTTTGATCTTGGATCGGAAACTTGAAATGCTCCTCCGGCACCTGAGGTAACTTGAGATTTTATATTTTGACCATCAAATACTATCGAACCATTTGAATTTTCAGCTTTAATAGTAAATTCCGATGATGATGCTGATGGCCATGAACTTATATAAAACATACTGTTATTTGTAAAACTCGGATGACGTTTTACTTGTATGTTCTTTGCGCCAACCGTTACTTCTTCAGTTCCGACTCCAACATCATATTGACTCATCATGTATATAGTACTTCTATCATTTGCTATATTTACCATATCGGAAAACTTTCTTACATCCGAGCTGTTTGAAGTTACTTTTACCGTACATGCTTCATCTTTATAAAAATATCCTGATTTATAGTAGTATTTATCGCATAATGTCAAGACAATTGACCCGTCTGATAATTTTACCACTGTATAATCACTGTTGTCCGAGAAGAAGTAGCTTGCTGTCGAGGCCGCCGAACCGCTCGGAGAAATAGTTACATTTGAACTGCTTGTCGGAGCTTTCGAAGTCGTTATGCCTATTCTGCTTCCGCTCGTCAAACCGCTTGTGTCGATTTTGGTGTCTGGATACAAACGCAAATTGTCTGTTTTTTCAACTCCGTCAATAATAGACTTATTATTTTCAATAATTGTTTTTCCTTTAAGAATAGTTCCAGAACTATATACACCTCCGCCCTCTACTTCTAGACTATTGCTCGTTCCGGAAGCAATATTATTTCTTATAATACAATTATCTAGTACCAAAGTAGACGTCAAATTATATATTGCTCCTCCTACAGCCCTAGGATGTTCTCCATCTGTACAATAAGCACTATTGTTGCTCAATTCACAATTGGTAAGGTTGCATCCCGAATGCCAATTATTAAATATAGCGCTTCCGAATGCATCTGGTGCTTTTAATTTACTATTTATTAACTTTACATTCTTTTCTCCGTTTGATTTTTCACTACCGATAATATTAAATTTAACATTTGCTCCATAAAGATTGAATATTCCGCCATACATTCGACTACACTCTACATTGTTTCCGTCAAATACTATCGAACCATTTGAATCTTCGGCTTTAATAGTAAATACCGATGATTGTGATGATGACGATGTACGCATATAAAACATACTGTCATCTGTAAAACTCGGGTGACGTTTTACTTGTATGTTCTTTGCGCCAACCGTTACTTCTTCAGTTCTGTTACTAACCACGTAGCTGTTCATAATGTAGATTATATTTCCATCCGTTGCTATATTTACCATATCGGAAAACTTCGTTACATCCGCGCCGTTTGAAGTTACTTTTACCGTACATGCTTCATCCTCATAAAAATATCCGGATTGATAGTAGTATTTATAAAACACTAAAGCAATTGACCCGTCTGATAATTTTACCACTTTATAATCACTGTTGTCCGAGAAGAAGTAGCTTGCTGTGGAAGCCGCAGAACCGCTCGGCGAAATCGTTACATTTGAACTCCTTGTCGGAGTTGTCGAAGTCGTTATGCCTATTCTGCTTCCGCTCGTCAAACCGCTTGTGTCGACTGTTGAGGAATACAAATATAAATTGTCTTCTTTTTCAACTTCGTTAATAATAGATTTATTATTTTCAATAATTGTTTTTCCTTTAATGGTAATATTCTTATCGTTGTATACACCGCCACCTTTTGTGTCACTGCTCGTTCCGGAAGCAATATTATTTCGTATAGTACAACTATTTAATATCAAAGTAGTGTCTGTTGTACTTTCTATAGCTCCTCCAAACACCTTATATGATGAACTTGAGTTATAAATACTATTGTTACTTAATTCACAATTGGTAAGCTCTGTAATCGAATTAAAATAATTATATATTACACCACCGCTTACATCTGATTCTTTTAACTTATTATTTATTAACTTTACATTCTTTTCTCCGTTTGATTTTTCACTTCCGATAATATTCAATTTAGCAGTTGCTCCATAAAGATTGAATATTCCGCCTTTAGAATTTGAAACTTCTATATTTTGGCCATCAAATACTATCGAACCGTTTGAATCTTCGGCTTTAATAGTAAGAGTTCTATATTCCGATGATGATGATGATAGTACTTGTATATCAAACATACTGTAATATTCAAAACTCGAATGACGTTTTACTTGTATGTTCTTTGCTCCAACATTTACTTCTTCAGTTCCGACTCCAACAGTGTAGTTGCTCATCATATATATAGTATTTCCGTCCTTTGCTATATTTACCATATCGGAAAACTTTGTTACATCCGAGCCGTTTGAAGTTACTTTTGTTTTGCAAGCTTCATCTTTATAAAAATATCCTGATTTATAGTAATATTCGTTAACCGGTCCATCAACTATACCTTCCCCTGATATATTAAGCGAAGATGTAATTGAGGTGTATACAATTGAAACTGTACAAATAAGCGTTGCAAAACTAAACAAATAAAAAATTGAGCTTGCTAGTCTATGCCGATAAAAAAGTTTACGCCTTTTTTTCATTAAATTTTCCCCTTTCTTCATTAAATTGCGTAAAATAAAATGCGCCACTCAAAAATGGCGCAGAAATCTTGCTATGAAAATTTGTTTATTTGTATCTACTTTTTCATAAACATCAATCTCACACAAATTTAGATTTCGGATTTCTCGCCATTTTTTTCATCTTCTTCATCTTTTAAAATGTATCTATAGAAAACAGCATTATCTAAAACCATAAACCATGCAAGCTTATCTTTTTCCAATTCTACGAAAAGTATCGGTCTGTCAAGACAATCACGTATATTCGCAAGGTCTATAAAATCATTCATATCCGCTACTTCGTAAGATGACATATCCGTTATACTCGTAAGTTTTGAAATGACTTTGTTATAACTGCTAAGTATCTCGTTTCTGGTTCTTTGGTATTTCGTTTCTTCGTTTTTTATTTTTAAATATTGCTTTGCAATCGAAGTTATAAGAATAACTGCGAGCAATGCGCTTGAAATCGCAGCAATAAACAGTAAAATATTTACAAGTTTATTTGAAGATACCTGAACTTTTGTTCCGTTTTGGTCAATCTCTTTGTACTCAAGGTCTACCGCCAAAGTTTGATCTGTTAAAGGAATTGTCGCATTTAACTTGCTTGTGTCAACAAACGGATTTTCAAAATTTTCATTTTTCGCTTCAAGTTCAATACATAACGATAAATCCAATGTATTTTTCGTACTCGAAAGATTATATCTCGATGTAAAATCTTTAATTATGTTATTGTATTCATCATAATTTAAAACTACTGTTTCGTTCAAATTTACTTCTTTTTGCGCCGCAAATTCTTTGGTTTGAGATTCCAAAATGTATTTATCTTTTTGATAAATCACTTTGCCCTCATTGCTACCGTCTTGAACATAAGCCGAGGCTAAAACGTAATATTTACAAATTACATCCATATCATAGTTTGATTTAAAAGCATATTTATAATCAATATCGATATGGTCTATCAAACTTGCAATATATTTTTTGTCTTTTTCTAAAAAAGGAGTTTCGAAATCATTGTTTTCTTTCAAAAAAACTTTGTAATCCATACTTCCTTTTTCGCTGTAAT
Source organism: Clostridia bacterium (assembly GCA_030526535.1). GTDB lineage: Bacteria > Bacillota > Clostridia > Oscillospirales > Acutalibacteraceae > UMGS1491. The sequence continues at coordinate 10,867 of JAUNCP010000036.1, forward strand.
TAAGCTTATGTTCAAGCTTATAGTTTACGCCGAAGTAAAAACAAACAGATGACAGCAAT
>JAUNCP010000092.1 GCA_030526535.1 Clostridia bacterium
TGGAGGCCTTGCAAAATAAAGTTTAAAAACAAATTTATATTTGCATGCAACTTGCTCGTTACGCAAGTCATTTCTCCAATAAAACAAGAATCCGTTTATATTCGACATAGGTTTTTCCTCAACTTTTTAGCAAAATTCAGTTAGTCAGTCGCCTTCCGCCACTCCGCTATCGCTCCGGTCTTTCAGACCCGCCAAAGGCGGCGGCTCCACGCTTAACATCATCAACTTAAGAATTAAAAACTGTTTTTTTGATTTGCAGAGTACTTATTTGCTTTCCTGAATATCCTTTTTTGAGAAATTGATAATCGTTTGGGAAGCAGATATTTCTGCATGTCTTTTTCTAGGGTTTTCATTAGATTGTATCTTTTTCTTCCATTCTCTTCCAAAAGAATCTTTATAAAATCCTGTGCAAAAAGTCCAATCGCCATGTTTTCATTTAAATGCTGGTGATATTTTGATTTTTTTTCGTCGGATTTCAAAAGTTCGTCTTCAACAAATTCAATCATATCTTCCATCATGTTATAAACATGAATCTGTGCCAAAAAATCCTGTTCTACATAAATACTAGCCTGACCGCTTACGCTTTCAAATTTCATCTTGTTTTTTAATGTGTGATACGCTTCCTCAATTTTCCATCTGAAAAAATATGCATCACATATTTCTTCACTGCTTATTTCTGACGGAAGATTTGTGAAAACTGAAAATTTCTGACCCGCTGGAGTATTTTCACTTACTAATCTTGTATTAATACTCTTAAGATTTTTCATTTCTTTATAAATCTCAGAATTTCTTGATTTTACGTTTCTCAGCCTGTTATTATTAATTTCAAGAGTAATTTCTTCATCATCAGATTTTACTGATGCTCTTTCCTTGTCAAAACCTGTCGAAGGAAGCCGAATTATGTATTTCAGTCCTAGTTTTTCAAGATAATACAGCATTTCAAAGCTTGGATATCCTCTGTCAAAAATTATTATTGCTTTCTGTTCAATTCCAATTCTTTTTATTGCTTCAAGATTTTTCTCTGCTGCATCAAGTTCGCTTTCATGTATATTACAAATCTGAAGATCCAGAAAGAATTTATTGAAAACATCAAACAAGCCGCTTATCATTGCCCTTGCAGGACTCTCTGTTTCGTTCTGATTTCTCAGGACTCCGTATTTTTCCCTGTTTTCTTCAGAATTTGGAATTTCTACTTTACTTCCATCAATCGCTAAAACAATATAACCCTTCCATGTTTTTACTTCATCTGGATGTTTGTAAAAATCATTCAGATAGTTATCATTCAGATATGTAAAGACTGCCGGATCTAAATTCTGTCGCGCCTTAAAATATGCCTGTTTAGAGATTTCTTCTCTGTCTTTAAGCTTAAAAAAATTTCTTAATTCCATTGCACACGTCTGTTTTTTGCTTGTCATGATACTTATTATTATATCACAAACAGGCATTTTTCTTTTACGCGTGAATGCTTTTTTATTTTTCCCCCTTGCTTTTTCTTCTGCTTCCTTTGAATATAAATTTTTCTGATTTTCTTCCCATCTATTCTGAAATGTTGCCCCCATTTTTCCACCTAAGGAATTTTACTTTATTTTGAAATTTTTAAATAGTGGGCTTAAGTTGATGATGTTACGCAACGCCCCGAAGTGAATCATTCAGCTTTTCATTCAACTAAAAGAAATAAAAAAAAGTTTGTAAAATACTTTACA
>JAUNCP010000093.1 GCA_030526535.1 Clostridia bacterium
TTTGCATTTGCAAATGTGTTGAAATTTCTAAAGTTGTCATTAGCGCATATTTCATTGCGCTCTTCTTAGAAAGATATATCAAACTGTCTTAATGTAGAAATTATAGCATATTTTTATGTAATTTACAATATATATGGAAATAAATCAGAAATTTTCCCTTATCTCATGCAGCACTTTATACATCTGTGCTTTAGCTGTTATTTTCTTTTTAATTCTAAATTTGACTAGCTTTACTTAAAAAAAGCACGAAAGTATCTAAAAGCATTTATCATGCTTTTTTTCAAGACTATTCAATTGTTAATTTTATGCACTTGAGTAATTCCAAGCTTTACAATTGTTTGCAAAAAACAGCTCTTTTATTTCCTCTATAAATCCTATTTTGGTTATTTCCATTTTTTCAAAATCATGCAGATGCCCATATATATACAGCTCCCATAAATTATAACTCATCATTATCATTTGCAAAATTACATCAATTGCATTTTCATTTGCAATATAACAATGATTCATATTCCATTGATTTTTTAACTCATAAAATCCATTATTTTCAATATCCCACCTTGCATGTATGATTTTATTTATTGTTTTTTCGCTCATATTTATATCTGTACATGCTACATATATTTCTTGCTTTTTACCTTTTTTATCTTCTTCTTCATATTTTACAACTTTTACTTTGAATCCATAATATTCAAATTTATCTGACCAATATTTTATCTTTTTTCCTTTTGATTTATATTCTTTCATTTGGCTTACTTTAAATAAACCTTTTGCATTCTCTAATAATAATTTGTTATTATCCTTTAATCTAAATACACCTTGATATCCTTCTTTAAGTACTGCTTTTATTACGCTCTCCCTTAGATATATTGCATCTCCAACTATTACATCAATTCCATTTCCATATGTCTTTTTTAGTTTTTGTATTAACTTTATTCCTACATTTGGCTCAAATTCTTGTTTCCCTTCATTACCATTACTGGTTACCTTCTCATAACCCAATAACACTCCTGGTCTTTTTCCTACTATTCTTGCAAACACACAAATTTGTTCATGATGCTCTTCTTCTACAATTTGCTTTTTTCCATCTATAATTTTTTTGTTTTTTATCTTTTTATTGTAACAATTATTCCATTTTCTTTTATAACTACCAAAAGCTTCTGTTCCATCAATTCCTACTGCTAATAAATTATCTATTGTTCCTCTTCGATATATCTTATTTTCTTTTGATTTTTTTATTATATTTTTATTTATCTTTGCTATATCTGAAACTTTTAAATCTTTTATACCATCAATAAAACCATGTGTTTTCGGCACCAATTCATTGCATTTAAACATCTTTTTGTACAACTTTCTTTTATGTGTTTTTTCCATAATTTGATTTATACTTTTTTCTCTATAAAACATCCCCGCAAACAACAATTGTGCAATTGTTGAACCTTTAATTCTAATTTTTTTATTTTTTCTTCTCGAAACCTTGCTCATTTGATCTGTTATATGGTATATTTTGTTTAGAGAATTAAAGATTTTTATATCTTTTGTTCTTTTAATAATCACCTTCTTTCATATAATTTTGGTCAAATATATTATATATAAAAAAAGGTAATTATGGAATAAAAAACGGAATTTTGATTACATTCAAAAATTCCGTTTTTTCTTTTATCTATTTGCTTCATAAATTATAAGGGAAAATTACTG